>NZ_BAAGBJ010000016.1:0-48689 GCF_054785075.1 Lacticaseibacillus suihuaensis
GACCTATGGTCTTCCACATCGATTAGTGACTGATCAGTACGGAGCGACCCTAAAGGCAATTAAAAAGCTTACTAGGGAAGGCTATCTGCACAAAGGTGTGCATCAGTGCTCCAAATATCGCAATAATTTGATTGAGCAAGATCACCGTTTTATTAAGCGGCAACAGGTTCGTTCCGCAAGTTATCAGAGCACTCGGACAGCAGCTAGTACATTATACGGCATTGAAACCATGCATGCGATACACAAAGAAAGCCGAAAGAAGCTAGGCCTCTTCGGCTTTTCAGCGTACCAAGAAGTCGACCAATTGTTAGCGGCATAGGCTACAACCACTAAAAACAGTCACTTTGATCTACGCTTAATTTCAACTTTGCACCAGAACCCCCAGCATACACCACTCCCTTAACTTCTATGCAGACAATATCGCCGGCTGATGTTGCAATCATTTGTTCAAAGCTCGGCTTAAAGCGATTAAAGGTGTTTCTTTCAGCATCAGAGCTGCAATCCTGAGCTACACGCGAAACAAATTGTGACAGGTCAAGTGGCTGCGTTGGCTCGTTTTCACGAATCCATCCGATACCAACGATGCTAAATCTAAGCCATAGTCGTCCGGCTTGTTCCTTCGTTCCCGTTTTTTCAACTGGATTATGGTTATACCAATACACTTTGGGCATTTAACTGACCCCCATCATTGTGTGGTTGCTAGGCGTTTTGTGCTGCATAAGAAGCCGAAATTGGAGTGTCATTAGCTGGATGTATGGAAGCCGCGTAACATTAGCGAGATTTGCGTACAAGAGGGCCTGAGCCTCGGCATACGATTGGCGCTCTGCAAAGTGCCACGTGGCTCCATCGACTTGTCTAACCGAGCAACGGTAAAAGTGCCATCCTACCTTAAGGATGAGGACATCACCAGGTCGAATATCAATGATTGTTTTGTAGTCACGCTTGAGACGATCACGTCTGTTGGGCCATCGACGCAGCGCTTCTTGATAAAGAATCTTCGGGCGCAAAGGCCAGGCATTTTGAACAACAACGGCATCTGTGCCGAAGATTCTTGCTGTAAGCCAGGTTCGGCCAACTTCGCGGGAAGGGGCACGCCAGAAATAAACTTTAGTCATTGGCAACCTCATTCCCTTGTTTGGCGCGGTAGGCTTCATAGTTTGGGGTAATATCAGCCTCCGTCAGTTGTTCCCGAATGGAAGGCGAAAGCGTGCTTTGGTAGTAATGTCGCAGAAAGGCGGCCGCGTCACTGACTTCGGCAAACTGATCGACTGTTTCTCCGGTATCGGGGTTTTGATAGTAACCGTAACTTAGCGTGAGCCGTGGGCGGATATTGTAGTCGTTAATGTTGCGTGGCTGGTTATGACCCGCCTGCTTAGGGACCAACAGTTGAATCTTAATTACGTTATTGCCAGTTATAGGGAATCCGGTATCCTGTTTGACTCCACTCGAGCCGTTAACACGTGCGGTGCTTTCGTTCCCAATTGAAACTTTGTACACGGATCCTTGCGGGTGATAAACATTGTGTGTTGGGACCAAGATATAAAGACTCGCGGTGTATTGTCTGGACATAAAAGTTCCTCCTTGGTTGGCGCCTGTTCCTAAGATCCCATTTCACAGATATTATATCCGAGTAATTAGTTCCGGTCAACCGAAAGTTAGGCTTTAAATTCCGATATATATCTTATTGAAGATGATTTCGGCGTGGCGTCTGCGAGGACTCATTATCTAGTCTGTGCTGACAACCCTAATGACTAGTCCATAATTATATGTGACAGCAAAGGAGCCGCCACCTCCAGCGGGTGACGGCTCTTGTTGATTGGAAACAAACGATGTCAATACATAGTTTTTGTATACGGTATACGAGGAGTAAGCAACACTGCCTTCAGATAAGCCGACTCATTCTGCACCTGGCCCCACAGGGTCCTCTATCTACCACGTTTTGCTGCTACCCACATGTCCGCTCGACAGAGCAACCGATTGGCGGCCTTGATTCCTTGCCAGAAAATCCAGATAATACCCGCAGCAATCAGTGACTTAGCGCCAAATCGAAAGAGGCTTCCCAGCGCCACAAAGACCCCACCGACAAAGGGGGCAAGGAATAAACCACCCACAACCACCGGCCACTCATACAACGCCCAGAACGCCACCAGAATCACTATCAGGACCCCTAAGAACATGGCAACGCCTGGTAGACTGTTGCCGAAGATCGCGTGCAGGATATAGCTGAACATGGGCTTCAAGACGTGTGAGAAGATATATTGAAATGGGGCGATGATCAGGTACCCAAGAGCGTTCAAGATGCGCAGTAGATTATCAAGTACAACGTCCAGTGCCCAGCTAATCCAGTTTGTTAGTTGCGTTGTGCCTCCCATTTCCCCATCCTCCGTTTTCTATTGTAAGTCTTTGACCTTATCGCTTAGTTTCCCAACTTTGCTGCGCAGCCTGTTGCGCTTCCGGGCAACGGCGCGGGTGAGCTTACGATGTCCTTCGTACTCTTTGCGGTGAGTTGCCAACTTATCTCCCAGCTCCGCAACCCGGTGCCCCATCGCCTTAATCTGTGCTGGCGTAGCCATTTCGTCCGTTAGCGTTAGCATTTCGACCGATGGTTCTACCTTGCCGCTGCGATAGCGGCGCTGCTGCCCAACGTGGCTGTATGCGTAGAGTACCGACTGCGGCCGACCCTCTCGCCCTGGCACCTTGATGATCTGGCCGAAGCGTGCACTAGATAGGTCAATCGTTTCTGGAACTAACCACTTGTAGGTGTGCGGATTCAATGAGCCATCGTCGTTAAGAAAGTAAGCTATTGCGATGGTAGCATTCCGCTTCAATACCGCATAGCGTTGCGGGTTATTGTTCTTTGGTGCCTTGGCATCGAGTCCCCGCAGCTCGCGCTTCACACGGTTCAGAGCTGTCCGCTGCCGTTTTAGTTCAACTTCTCGTTCTGAGACTTTCGGCTTCTTTGGCTTCGGCACGACGGGTGCTGGGGCTTTCTTGTGTGGTTGCCCCGGCACCTGCAAGTCCCGCCGCCTGATCTGTATCTTCTTTGCCATCCATTCCTCCCTTGACGCTGTTATGCGAGCGTCCAACCAATTTGGCTGTCGTAGTCGTAAAGGGCTTCAAAATCTGTTTGTGACAAGGCCAGGAGGCGTCCGGTAGCGAGCCTAATCAGGATGTCACCAACCTCCAGGGAAAAGCTTGGCTGCTTGCTGCCAGCATAAGCGTCAACTTGAACCTTATCATGCTTTTTGGTGAAGTGCGCATTTGCTGGTTCAGCTATCTTCTGAATAGCGGCGAGGTTCCCGCCGTCAAACTGAACGTACTGATCGGCCTGGCTTTGCTTGCGCAAGGCCGTCCCTTTGGCAAGCTCAATCTCACCCCAGGTAGCAATCGTGCCACCTGCGCGGCCCATGCGCTTGATTGCCTGGTCTAGCGTTATGACCTTGGTTCCTTCTATTGCGATACCGAGCCTAAGAGCCTCACTTGATTCCATCTTGCGACGTTGTTTGCCACGAGCAAGCACACTCTGTTCCTGTCGATGGGTGACGGTACGGATGATGCTAACGGAGCCATCATCTTCTTCTACTTCCCACACAGCAGGAATAGCCTTTTGCGTCGGTGTCTCAACCATGTCCAGTTGAACCGCGCTGGTGGCTTCAGGATGACCGTCAAGCTGCAAGGAAATCAAGTTAATCTCATCGCACACGGCACAATCCGGGTCGCTGCCGGGCTCATGTAGATCATCGAGCCCGGTTTTGGTGTGCTTTGCATAGGCTGCATACAAATCCTTCTTTGTTACTGCCATGTTTCTCCCCCTAGCCAGGTGAGCAGCAGCCGCTCCCTGGGATTTATACATACACGCTAACGCCGTCAAAATATTAGTAAGGTGTGGTTCTCCGAAAAGCCTTAGTTGGTGTCGTTGCATCCAATGTTACTTTGGTACTTTAGTAACTGAACGCTGCTTGGTTTACACATTTACACTGGTGTAAATGTACACATGTACTTTGTTCCTAAAGTCTACTTTTCCATTATCTGTTTCAGCGCAAGGTTAAACTCGTCCTGGAAATGCTCAACCTTTGCTGTCGAAAGCCTCTGATTGACATACGCGTCAGCCAGGGCACTGACTAACACGTCGAACGTAACCCTGCCTTCCGCCGAACGCAACTCGGTCACATACTCTTGCAATACATCAAGCTTTGCCTTAGTTGCTGGTGATATTCGTTGGGGTAATGTTGCAACATACAACGGGTCTTTTTTGGGCCTGCCCATGGTTACAGTATCAGAGTTCCTCTTTTGGTCAGGTGACTTAGTCTTTCGCGATGATTCGGGTCGTTCCTTTGCCCGCATTGTCTCCCGCTGTTTAGGTAACATCAATCCGCCCCGAGAAAAATCATCGTCACCTGCAATGCTGACCGCTGGCTTCGGTTTCCGTACCAGTTGATTAAATGCCTTGGGCGCATTCCCCTTTGAGGAAGGGAACTCGTTACGTGCCGTCATAGTTTACGCCTCCTTATTTCCCTGAACGTATTCATCACGCGCATCCAGTTCATTCAGAAGGTCGATGAAACCTGCGTGTGCACGATAGTCCCACTGTTCATAGTTACCGTTTCGATTTCTATTAAGTGTAATACCAGTACGTGAATATCCCTTCAAACGTTTTTGGTACTTAATAACCGTAGAAGAAACGGCGTCTCCAAACTCCTTGCGGGCCTCAGCGAGTACGTCATGATCCAATTTGTCGTCTGAGGTTAGCATACAAGGGATAATGTCGATTACTTGTAGTGAAATTCCGTAGTGATCCACCATGAAGTTTTGGTAACTCACGTACTTCTTCACGCCTTGCAAAGACTCGTCGACAGTCTGGAAAGCAATTATAGAGTAATCACTCGCCGCCATTGCGTTATCGGAGAAAACTGAAATGGTTGGTGGAACGTCCAGAAAAATTGCCTGGTAGTCGTCTTTGAGCGGATCAAGAAGATTTTTGAACACAGTCACTTGGTCGGCTTCGTCTGGGAAACCTTGGATAACGTATTTTTCAAAGGTCGAGAACTTGGTCGTACAAGCAATCAGATCAAGATTGTCGGATAGTTTTATGATTCCCGCTCTCATATCGCCGGCGTTAATGCCATCCATGATGGTGACCGGTATTTCATCAATCCCAAACGACTTTCCGAGAACATCACTGGCATTAGCCTGTGGATCCAGATCAACCAGTAACGTTTTTTGCCCGCGTACTTCTGCGTTGTCGTAAGCAAGCATCGTGGCAATTTTTGTTTTACCAACGCCGCCCTTAAAATTACCTACTGTGAATGTTTTCGCTGTCATAGCATTTCCCTCCACCTTATTTACTAGAAGTATACGAAAAGTGCAGAACCCGGTCAATAGCGTATACGAAAAATATGTATTTTGGCCGGTATGGTGTACGCATGCGACATTTAACATAACGTATACGGTATACGGTGACCGGTGATCTCCTGAAAACCCAATACACGGCTGATATTTAGGAATTTTGAAAAGAGATTGTATTGGAAGTTGATTGACGGATCTACATTTCGTATACCGTATACGAAATTTATATTTACGTATACGGTATACGTAAACTAAGCAGAAAAGGGAGACAATGCCGGTACCCATACTGCTTAAGGTCTGGCAGGTATCTACTCATCCGGCATGTCAATGTGGTTTCTTTTAGTATACCGTATACGAAAAGCATATTTATGTATACGGTATACGTAAACTAAGCAGAAAGGCGAGACAATACCGGTACCCATACTGCGTAAAGTCTGGCGGGAATCTACCCATCTTGTATGTCGGTGTGGTTTGTTTTCGTATACCGTATACGAAATGCGTATAAACGTATACGGTATACGACAAGTGTTCCTACCTTCACTCTGTTTCACCAACAGTATTAACTGGATCTCTCGACCTGTGGGTCGAGCATTGCCATTTTCTCGTTGGTAGTACCGACCGCAACCGAAAAGTTCAGAATACACAAACAGTCCTCGCTTTCAGCAGATGGTGAAGTGAAAGCCCTGGGTCCAGGTTGTATTAGTTACTCCAAAAGCAGGTCCAAGGGATTAACGTGTCGGCAGCATCTAAGAACCGACCATCCGTCCGGAAACTTGTGCTTCACAAAAAATTTTGGGAACACCCACTTCAACTAATCTTGCATTTTCGTATACGGTATACGTTATTTATTGAACTTTACGTATACAGTATACGTTTTGTGTTTAAGTTCCGTTTGTTTTTCACCCTAAGCAAAACTAAGCACGGTAAGCATTTCCGATTTTCGTATACCGTATACGCGCTGACGGGTTAACGTATACCGTATACGCAAGGATTTCTTTTCGTATACGGTATACAAAAACACTCTCCGTATACCGTATACGAAAAGTGTTTTATGCATTGCGCCAGGCAAATCACCATGGTACTCTCCAGATATAAAAGAAAGCCCGATCCGTAGACCGAGCAACCAAAAATCTTCTTCAAAGATATTCTACCGCATTCTCTGGAATTTTGGTAGTGAGGTTGCTTCAAAGTTGCACAATAGAATGTGGCAGGTTATATTTACCTCGAACTACTTCTGTTTGTGATTAGAGTCGTCTGCGGAATCGCAGGGGACTCTTTCGTGTGTCAACACAACAGGAGGAAACAAAATGTCGAAATTCAACTACACAAAGAAGGCTACGGTCTACGAACGCCAATTCTTCAAATTTCCCGCGGCTCTTCTTTACGCTGAAAAGTATCGGACACTCAGTGACAAGGCAAAGATTGCCTACATGGCTTTACAGGATCGCTTACAATTCTCAGTCCTGAACAACTGGGTTGACGCTGATGACAACGTATATTTCATCTACACGATTAAAGACCTCGAAAGTATTCTTAATTGCGGTCATTCTACCGTTGTCAAAGTGAAACACGAGCTTGAAGAAACCGGCTTACTTGCCCAAAAACAACTCGGGTTGAATCAACCGAATCATCTGTATCTCGCTGAGCTCGAAATTGATACCAGTGAAACCTACAATCAGGATCCAGTAGAAGGCGCGCTCCATTCAGTTTCAGAAAGCGGAGTTCCAGAAAGTAGAACCCCAAAGAACGCCGTGGATAAAGGACTTCCACTTCCTGGAATTCCGAAAAGTGGAAACAATCTAGAACTAGGTTCTAGAGACCTTACTAGAGACCTTAGAGAGACTGCGAATACCGACTCTTTAAACACGGAGTCTTCGACACCGGAAAAGGGAGCAGAGCAAAACCAACCACTCAAGTCCGAGCTTTCGCCTGAGAAGGATGACGAGCTAGAAAGAATGCTGCTGGATAACTTCGCAGACAGCATTGATCCAGCTGTGTCTGGCGACATTCTGAGTCGTAGTAGTCTTCAGCTGATTGGCAAATGGAGCCACTCGGTGAAGGAGGCCCGCGAACGCGTGGGGGTTATCCTGAACGCCAAGCGCGACGCGGAACTGGAATACGACACGTACCTGGTCACCGAGGATTTGCAAGACGAGCTCAACAAGGCACTGCTGCGAGTCGTTATGCGCTGGAAAGACCAACTTGACGGCCGTAGCGAGCGCTCTATCCGCAACGTAGACAATTACCTCTACGGCGCTATGAAGCAGATCTTTGAGAACGAGTCTGTGCGCCAACTCAACCTTCAAGCTAAGGACGACGAAGACCGTGCGGCGTTGCGTGACCTGCAAGATCGCTTTGCTGACGTGCGGACGGGTAAGCAGGCCCGGATGGAAGCGCGAGAAGCAAACCGGGCCCGGCGGCGCCAACGTGAACACAAGAAGGCCAATGCTTGACTTGGTAAAACTGTGAGGTATTATAAGATTGTAAACCGAACGTGTGTTCGATTTACGAAGTTTAGCCTGGCATTGTTGGGATTTTACAAGGGTTTAAGCAACATAATTGCCTTTGGGATAGCGCTTACAAAATATTGAAAAATATTTACAGTTGACTTTTGCGAGGGGTCTGATATTCTGAAGGCTTAAATTGCGAGTGTCGCACTGGCACAAAAAAAGTGGGCTAACCGAAAGTGCTGACCGGGCTATCAACCCGGTTTAAGCGCAAATTCGGAGTCACACGATGGAAAAGCAACTTCCTGAGTGACTACCCCCTACTGTGCATCCACAGCATTTCAAGTTTAACACGCAGACACGCGGAAACCCCGCGTCACGCATGGGAAACAGCGAGTGAAGGATGCATCGAGGGAGGTTACAGGGAAGTCTGTAACCTCCCTTTTTTCGTACCTCTCGCAATTTACTCGGTTGCAATTTTTGCATGAAGCAAGAGTAGGAGTGGGGAAGATGGGAAGATACGTCGCCATTGACGAACTGGTGCATAGCGCAGCTGCTATCCGCACCTGGGATCACCGCTATTTCATCAATCTGGGTGACGGTCGCTTATACGATCGTTTCCAGGGCCAGCACGTGCTCCTGGAACGTGTCTATCCCAGTATCCGCACCGTGTATAACTCGCAGCATCGTGCCATCGCGCACCGGAAACATCCGCGCGACAAACTGACGACGATACCGCCAGGCGCAATCTAATCTAGCAACATCGTGTGCGAAATATGCGTGCGCTTAACAAGCACACCACCTCTATGACGCGTTGAACTAGTGGCACCGTCCGCTATCCGCAGGCGCGCTGGTCCTTTGACAACTGAATACCTTTATCCCTGCCCGCTTCTGGTCACTCTTACTGCGGGACACTCAGCCGGGGACAGATTCGCGTGAGATCCACGCAGACTACAAGAAGACGTGACCCAGATTCAAAACGAGCCACCTCACTAGTCGCTTAGGCGGCAAGGTACTTGATGGGCGCTGGCATTATCAGCGTTGCACTTAATCGCTAGACGGCGAATGCCATTGCGAGGACATGAAAAGGCGGGAAAGGTCGTAGGGGCGCACGCCAAAAGCCCCTTGTCGTGCAGCATAGCTGCTAAGGTCAGTCCGACTCAGGGCCTAAAGCCGGATGAAATGCTGAAGTCAAAAACCAAATAATATGTACTCTAAAAATTAAACAGAAGTAGCAAAAACCGTTAAACCCTACGTGTTAAGCGTAGGCATATTTCACACGCAAAATCATGTATCACAGGAGGTAGGCCAATGCGACAGACAGAACGTGTACAATTAGTGGCGAGCCAACTCACCGACTTTCTAAAGCAGCACTCAGGCAGCGCAACCTATCAGGATTACGCCCAGTATCGGCATGCTATTGGGAAGCCAATCACCGCCGCCGAAGTTGGCATTTTGAGCAACATAACCCGCTTGGCCACAGGGGTGACAAGAGTCTACAAGAAGCATGACAACCGCGTTGATACATTCTGGATTCTGGATAGGAATCCAGAAGCGGTACATGTGTAAGTTACTACTTTGGCGGCTTACACGACAGCACAGTGTTCTGGAACCCTTTCGTCTCTCGACAAGACGATCCTCCAAAGTCAGGACAGTGTGTTGCCTTGTAAGCCGCTAAGGAGGACGAGGAATATGCTCAAAGAACAAGAAAAGCAAATATTTGACGGCCTTGGGCGGCCAATCAAGACGCTGGCCAAGGGCGTTCGCTACAAGATGATTGACCATGGTTATTACACAACGGCTTTGAAACCTGGTGAAACAGATGCAGTCAGGCCGGTGCTTCCTAGAGAGGAGCAACGGTATCTGGATGCAAAGCTGAAGCTCAAAAAGACGCAATAGAGAAGAGCGCCTGGCTGATTGGCTAGACTGTTGGATAAAGCACGAGGATACGGGGGAGAGAGAAAAATGAAAAAGACAACAATCACGGCGGGTAGCCTGATTCTACTGACAGCACTGACGCTTGCGGGCTGCGGATCAAAACCCGCAGCTAAGACGAGCACCAAGGACACCACAACTGTTGCAGTTTAGACTCTAGCAAAGTACAGTTTACAAGGGACTACACAGGGTAACGGTCTGACGGGAGGATTACCGCCCGTCAGATTTTCCATGTAATGTTCAAGCTGTCGCTTGTGGCGGCAACGGTGGTAATCATCAAATCCACCACCCGCCGCTTGTCGTCAGTGGTATATTATCCTCAGACAGAGCTAAAAGAGAGAGCGGAACATGAAAAGCGATTATTCAAAAGAAAGCATCACAGAGTTTTTAAGCCGAAAGTACGGTGAGGATATAAGGCTTTTTCCGATAAAAGAAGGGCAGGAGTCACAGGCGTATTGGTTTTCGCGTGGCGGCAGAGAATATGTCGTGCGCATAAATTCAAATATGGAAGGCTTCAAAAAAGACAAATACGCCTATGAGCACTTCCGCTCGGATAGAGTTCCTATTCCAGAGGTTGTTGAAACAGGCAACTTTGACGGCACGCACTACTTCTGCATCAGCGTAAAAGCGGACGGGATTACATATGAGGACTCCGATGAAGAAACGGTTGTGCGACTGCTCGGCGATATTACGGATGTAACCGAAGCAATATCGCGAACCGATATATCAGGCACTTCCGGCTGCGGCGTGTTTGACAGCGATACGGGAAACGCTCCGTTTTACAGCTGGAGAGAATATCTTGCGGAGGTATTCGAGAGAGACTGGACGGCGGTAAGCAGGAGCTATGTTAACCTCTCACTCATCGACGAGCTTCTCGCGGCATATCGTGAGCTTATATCTTATTGCCCGGAAGAAAGAGCGCTGTTCCACGGGGATTTCGGCTCGAATAATGTTATCGTAGGCAAAAAATCGAGGATAAGTGGCGTTATAGACTGGGACTGCGCGGCTTACGGGGACTTTCTTTACGACATCGCGACCGCGTATTTTTGGCGGACATGGCTCATGTGCATGGAAAAAACTGCGGCGTATTGGGAGAGAAAATACTCTCACCTGCCGAGATATACCGAGCGAATTTTATGCTATGAGCTGCGGATAGGGCTGACGGAAATATACGAAAACGCTGTCGAAAACGATACTGAGACAACAGAGTGGCTTCAAAACAGGTGCCGCGAGATTTTGAGAGAATACAGACAAAGAAAGGCATGATAAAATGAGAATACTGTTCACAGGCTTTGACCCGTTCGGGGGAGAGAAAATCAATCCTGCGGGAGAAGCCGTAAAAATGATGAAAAACGAAATACAAGGCGCGGAAATTTTAAAGCTCGAAGTGCCGACGGTGTTTGGAAAGGCAGGAGAGGTTCTTAAAAAAGCGGTGGAGCAATACAGACCCGACGCGGTGGTGTGCGTAGGTCAAGCCGGAGGGAGAGCCGCCATTACTCCCGAGATGATAGCCGTGAACATAATGGACGCGCGCATTCCCGACAACGCCGGAAACAAGCCGTGCCACGAGCTTATAATAAAAGAGGGAAGAGAAGCGTATTTTTCCTCACTTCCGGTGAAGGATATATAATTGGAGGAGATAAAAATGAGATCAGAAAAGGAAGTTTATGATATTGTTTTGAATTTTGCAAAAACAGACAAACGCATTCGCATGGTTACTTTGGAAGGATCTAGAACAAATACAAATATTCCGCCTGATGATTTTCAGGATTTTGATATTACTTTTTTTGTTACGGATATGGACAGCTTCACAAGTGATGATAAATGGCTAGATATATTTGGTGAAAGGTTGATTCTGCAAAAGCCGGAAGATATGGAATTATTTCCAGCTGTAGAAAAGGGATTTTCATATTTAATGCTGTTTACTGATGATGTTAAGATAGATTTAACTTTGCTGCCGCTGGAACTGATAGACGAGTATTTTACATGGGATAAACTGGTAAAGTTACTGTTGGATAAAGACAACCGTATCGTAAAGCCGCCAATACCAACGGATATAGACTACCACTTGCAGAAGCCTACTCAAAGAATGTTTGACGATTGCTGTAATGAATTTTGGAATACTACAACATATGTAGTAAAGGGCTTATGCCGCAAAGAAATTCTTTTTGCTATTGACCATATGAATGATATAGTACGAAAAGAATTGCTTCGCATGATTTCCTGGCTGATTGGTATCAAACAGGGATTTCATTTCAGTTTGGGAAAAAACTATAAATTTATGAAGCAATATGTCCCAGAGGAATTGTGGGAACGACTTATGTCCACTTATAATATGGATTCCTATCCCCATATGTGGGAATCCTTTGAACAATGTATGGCATTGTTCCGGGAGGTTTCGTCAGAAGTGGCATGCCAGTTGGATTACCAGTATCCACTATATGATGAAAAAATCAGTAATTATGTGATTCGGCAAAAGAAAAAATATGGCATTGAAGATGATAACAAATAAAATTTTTTCAATCGAAAAAATTTATTTTGATTATTCAATTTTGAAAAACTGAATACCTCAAAATCAGAAAGAGCGCGGACAAGCACTTTGAGGGATTGGCCGCCTTGTCCACCCATCCAGCGGGGCGGCGGGCGGCGGTCAAGGCCGGGTGTAACCCCGTTCATTTCAGCCTTGACGGTTGCCCGCTGTCCTGCTACTTTTCCGGGAGTGTGGCCACAACTTCGGGACACTTTGTCCACAAGTCGGAGCGTAGGACGAGGGACGGGGGCTTTCATATACCTGCCGCCGTTCTCTGAAAACAGGCCGATTTTTTGCTCATTCCCATTCGCAAAAATTCAGCCTGTTTTCCTGCCGGAGCAAACGGGGCGCAAGAAGCACCGCACCCCGTTTCCCCCGTCAGCCACGCCAGCAGGTATAACACACTACACTTTGCAAGCAAAGTCGTGTGCCAAAGGGGGCACCCCTTTGGAAACCCCGGACAACAAAACAGGCGGTATGCTGCCCTCTCCGGGAGCATACCGCCGTTTGTTGTCAGCAGCCCGTTTCACGGTCTGCGTGTAGTTCCTTGTAAACTGACCTAAAGGACGTTCAAGGCCTCTTCAGCAGCAAGAAGTATGAGCTGCCAAGCAAAAAGGTGACCAAAGCCAAGATTACTGCTGCGGGCAAGCAGTACAAGAAGGTCTACAAGCTGCGTGGCGATCTGACCAAGGCGCAAAAGAAGACGCTGCGTGTCAGCAAGTCTCGCATTGCGGCGATTAAGCAGATGGTCGCCGTCAACACGGAGATCAAGGCTGTGCTCAAGGACAAGCGCGTGATTAAGGATCTTACTTAATCAGACGATGCGCTCCAACAGACTCTAACCGGTCTGAAGTCGAAGTACGCGAAGTTTGTCAGTCAGAAGCAAGATGACGCCACTCTGATTCATAACGAAGTGGCGGCCATTGCCAAGGTGAAGTCCAGCACCACCGGTGACCCAGACCAGGCGAAGATAGACGCCGCTAAGACAGCGGTCGATGCAATCCCGGTTGCCGCCTTCAAGGCTTTTTGGTCACCAAAGATTCCAACCATTGAGAACGGAAAGCTGGTTGCTAAGGAAAGTCTGACCGCTGGCACCGATAAGGTCTCGGCAACGGTGACACAGGAGACTAGCGCCGCTGCTAAGAGCAGCAGTGCATCTGCACCGGCAGCTTCTTCCAGTGCAAAAGCCAGCCAGGCAGCAAAGACGACTACTAAGTCAACGCAAGCTACTACGACCAAGCCTTCCACACCAGCAGCTAGCGCAAGCCACAGCACAACCACTAGCCGCCCGACCACAACGACGCCTTCTCACTCCACTACGACGACAACCAAGCCGTCTACTGGTTCTTCTACTGGCACGAGCCACACCACAACGCCTAGCAAGCCATCGTCCTCTAGCTCAAGCACCAAGCCAACTGAGCCAGTCAAGAAGCCGCACGTCCTAGAGCCAGGAGAATACATCGGCAACGGTGGCCTCTTATCTTCAATGAGCGCGGCCATGGCGGCTATGAATAAGGCATTGGATGACGCCGCTGACGCTGGACAAGGGCGGCAAGCACATGCTTTCAGCGTCTCATATCAAGACGGAACAACCTTCTACTCTTGGGAATGGTCAGACTAAGTTAATTCGATAGTGTAATGCACAGCGACTCATACAAAATGGGCCGCTTTTTTTGTGCTCAAAATTAAGGAGATGAGATCTATGACCAGTATCCGCGCACCGGCAGATATACGATTTGTTGCTACTAAATCTATTTTGAGAGGAGATTCCAAACATGAACAAACAGACTAAGAGCCATTTGTGGCGCGGTCTCATTGCAGCTCTAGGCTTAATGCTTGGTCTATTGTTCGCGTTGAATGCTGTTCAGGCGAGTACAGTAAGTGCCGCGTCGGTAACGATGGAGCACGGGGGCCATGGGACTAAATCAACGTGGGTGAAGCCAGGCGGTGGCACATTTAAGGAGGGTGGGACACCCACGCTCCATCTAAACTCGGCGAGCGGGCCGGTGGTATTTTGTATCGATCCGGGGCAAGGCGTTGTAGCCGATGGAGAAGGGTACACGGGTACAGGTTACAAAACCTATCAGGACTCTTCGGCTGCCAAGCAAATGATTTCTGCAATCGCGTACTATGGCTACCAGAAAAAAAAGAGCGTCAATAACTACATCATGACGCAATGGATGATCTGGGAGGAACTTGGCTACAAGCTCCAGAGTGTTCAAGCCGGGCCCGTGTCAAAAGCGACCTACAATGCTTTCAAGGCAAAAGTGAATGGGCAGATTTCTCCATTCACCGGCGTAACGTCGTTCAACAACACCACGGTAACTGTTAAGGCCGGCCAATCGGTCACCGTCACCGATTCCACTGGCCGTTTTGCTAACTACGGTGCCACTACGTACAAAAATACGACTGGCACTACCGTTACCAAGAACGGTAATTCTATGACCATTACTGCGAGCGCTTCCTCAAACGAGTCGGGCAACATTCAGTTTGTTCCGCAGATTGACGCTAACTATCAAGGCACTCCACTGATTGCGTCCCACGCAACACGCCAGGACGTTATTCGACCATTGATTGACCCGGTCAGCAACCGGACAGTTATCAACGTTAAGGTTGAAAAGAACGTCAACGTCGTTTTGCAGAAGTACGACATTTCGACTGACTTTGGCAATAATGATCCGCTGGCAGGCGTAACCTTCCACTTCACCAAGGATGGCAAGGACTACGGCGACTTCACCACGGATGCCAAGGGCCAGATCGACCTCAACAAGAACATCTCTGAAATGACTGGCAACTGGACTTACCAAGAAACAAAAACTGTTGATGGGTTCAAGCTCGATTCTACCGTCAAGAAGTTCAGCATTGCCGCTACTGATGCTGGCAAGACTATTAACCTGACCGCCACCAACGAACGTGTCCCTGAAGAGGTTCACACGACCGTGACCTCCGAGGATGGTACGCACATCCAAGAACCGCACAAGCAGGTGACGATCACTGATCGCGTATTCTACGCCAATGCCGTACCTGGCAAGGAGTACACGGTTGTTGGCAAGCTGATGGATAAGGCGACTGGCGACGCGCTCCTTGACGACAACGGCAAGGTTGTCACCAAGACCATGACCTTTGTTGCCAAGACCGCGACTGGCTACGTTGATATGCCGTTCACGTTTGATGCAGCGCTGCTGGCGGGTAAGACCGCCGTTGCGTTTGAATCACTCTCCCGCGACGGCCGCGAAGTGGCTGTTCACAACGACATCAACGACGTACCACAAACCATCACCTTCTCCACGCCAAAGATTGGCACCACCGCCACTGACGTAGATGGCTCTCATGACGTTCTGTCAGATGGCGACCTGGTGATCAACGACGTTGTGACTTACCACGATCTGATTGTTGGTAAGACCTACAACATCAAGGGCCAACTGATGGACAAGGCGACCGGCAAGGTTGTCTTGGACGCCAAGGGTAACCCAATTACCGCTGAGAAGACGTTCGTTGCCGACAAGGCTGACGGTTCGGTTACCATGACCTACACAGTCGATGCTTCTAAGGCAATGGGCAAAGAATTTGTTGTCTTTGAAAACCTCTACCGTGACAACAACCTGGTTGTTAGCCACGCTGACATCAACGACGAAGGCCAAACCGTCAAAGTGGTAACCCCTGTGGTTCACACGACGGCGACCTCTGATGAAGGCGACAAGCAAGTAATGCCTGAAGAAGACGTCACCATCAAGGATGCTGTTGCGTACAGCGACCTGGTTGTCGGCAAGCACTACTCCGTGACCGGCTACCTGCACTACACCGACGGCTCCTTTGTCCTTGATGCAAAGGGCGAAAAGATTTCCAAGACGGTTTCCTTCACCGCCGAGAAGACCGAAGGCACCATCGACGTGACCTTCACGGTTGATGGCCGCCTGCTGGCGGGCAAGGACGTGGTTGTGTTTGAAAACCTCTACCACAACAACAATCTGATTGCCTTCCACGAAGACGTGAACGACAAGGATCAGACCGTGACCTTCCCTAAGATTGAGCTGCACACGACTGCAACTGACTCTGAAGGCTCCAAGGAAGTTGTCCCAGAAGAAAAGGTAACCGTTAAGGATGCTGTGGCTTACCACGATCTGATTGTTGGCAAGACCTACACCGTGACTGGCTACCTGCACTATACCGACGGCTCTTTCGTTAAGAACGCCGATGGTTCAAAAGTTTCCAAGACCGTGACCTTCAAAGCCGAAAAGGCTGACGGCACGATTGACGTTGAATTTGTCGTTGACGGCCGCGCCTTGGCTGGCAAGGACGTTGTGGCCTTTGAGTACCTCTACCACAACAACAAGTTGATTGCTTCGCACGAAGACATCAACGACAAAGACCAAACCGTTCACTTCCCGAAGATTGAGCTGCACACGACGGCGACCTCTAACGGCAAGAAGACGGTGACTGCTAGCCAGAACATGACCATTAACGACGTTGTTGAGTTTAATGACCTCGTGGTTGGTAAGACCTACACCGTTAAGGGCTACCTGATGGACAAGGCCACTGGCAAGCCGGTTCTGATCAACGGCAAGAAAGTCACTGCTGAAAAGACCTTCAAGGCAACCGCTAAGGACATGAAGGTGACTATGACCTTTACGTTCGATGGCAGCTCCCTGGGCGGCCATGACGTGGTTGCTTTTGAAGACCTTTACCACGATGGCAAGCTGATTGCTAGCCACGCTGACATCAACGACGCGGGCCAAACGGTTCACATCGCACCAGCACCTAAGCTGACCCAGACTGACGACTCCCTGAACGGTGCACTGCTGGCCTTGGGTGTGGTTGCTCTGATCAGTGCTGCGGGTATTGCCTTCTACCTGCTGCGTAAGCGGGCCTAGTCAATGCACAAGCGGCGCTGGCTGGTTGGCTTTCTACTGCTGTTTTTGGTGGTCGGTATCGGCCTCATTGCGTGGCAGCCGCTGCACGAAGTCAACAAGGGACGCCGTGCAAGCACTGAGGGCAAACAGCTCATCAAGGCACTAAAGAAGGGCCAGTCGGTAGAAATTAAGACAACGCCCCAGAGAACGCACATACGGGCCGACACAGCGCTTTCAATTCCATCCGTTGGGATTGACCTGGCAGTCTACAAAACGACCGCAGGGCTTGCGTATGGCGCATATGCGGAGCTTTCAGGGGTAAAGGCGGACACCGCGCCAGGCGATAACAACTATGTCCTAGCCGGGCACTCTAGTTATCTTCACGGTGTGTTGTTCGCAAATCTCTTCCAGCTGACCACCAGCCGGGGCTATGAGCGTCGGGCTGGGGCTGCTTACCGGCCATCGGACTATCAGGGCGGGAAAGGGGCAGGCGGACTGATTCAGGTGTACACAAAGTTAGGCACCTATACGTATCAAGCCGATGTTGCTTATACCGTCAATGGAGATGACGCGTCGATTCTGAGTGATCCACAAGCAGGCTCGGCAAAGCAGATTCACCTTTTCACTTGTCCTCGCACCGGGCACAAACACCCGCCATTTCGATACGTTGTCCAAGGTCACTTAATCAAGGTAACACCAACTAAACTTGGCCTCCAAAAGCACCTTGATACGTCTCTAACGGCATCTGATCCAACCGCGTATCGCGTGGGCACGTTGACAAGTGATTAATTACCACTACCGCCACCGGGATAGCGTTAGCGCCTGCTGACGCTGCCAGGGTTCGACTCTCTGGGGCGGTCTTGCACCAAGATTTTTGAGGAGGTAGTCACTGATGGAAAAATCACAAAAAAGAGCCCCTTTCAGGGCTTTTCACTTACCGTATAGTTCGTCATGGGAGCCTGTTCGCAGCATAGTCGCGGTCAGGTTATCCTGATCGAGCCTGTACATCAATAGCCAATTCCCACGGGCGCCTTTGACCACGTGTAGTTCGCGGTTTCCTTGCAGATTTCCTGATAACGCATGGTCGGCATATCGGGTCGCCAACGATTCCTTGTTGACACCCTCTAAAATGAGGGCAACCACCTGCTTGAGTTCTTTCATTGGATAATGTTTCTTGCCGAGTCGCTTAACATCGCGGTCGAATGCGTTAGTTGTCTTTAGGCTAAACACCGAGCTTCCTCCACATGTCTTCGGCGCTAGCATATTGGTTAAGCCGCTCCGGGTGGTCGGCATCGTCTAGTGCTTCGAGTGTGTCTGCTGGCAGCGCCGTTGGCATGAACGGAAGTTGCCGGTCTTTAACCATCTGGGTTAGCGTCAGTCTAACTACCGTACTGAGGTCAATTCCCATGTCTTCTGCTACCGCGGTCGCCTTCGCCTTCAACTGTGGGTCTAGCCGAATATTGAGCCGTGCCTCTGGTTTTTTGGTGTCCATCAAATCCCCTCCTTGTTGAGACCATTGTAACACCATTGGCGCACAATGGGAACCGTTCGGAACACAAGAACTGATCAAGGGTTGACTATCAACTAGCAAATTGTACGGTAACTGGTAATCTGAACTACGGAATCTTGTTGATTCTGCTGTCATCTGTGGGACTATCGACGTCATCGCGGCGAGCTAAGGTTCGACTCCTTAGGATGACCTTGGTAGGCAGCAGCCCCGTTGCCTACCATGCACCAACGATTTTTCATTCTATTCCCTTTTGTGCTCCTACCTCTCCCCCAGAGAACAAAGTAGGAGTGCGTTGCTGCCACCGGCTTACCCATTCCTAGAGTAAGGTCAGGGTTCAACTCCCTGGGGCAGTATAAGTTGCTAATCGGCTGATAAAGCAACACCGATAGTATAAAATGCTGTATATGGAAAACGAAAGTAGGGTGAGAACGTGAAGCTGCAAGATGAGACTGCCAGAGTCTTTGCGCGTGTTGATGTCGCTACCAAAGCAGCCGCAGAAGAAGCCTTATCAGAAATGGGCTTCTCAGTGAGCGCTGCTATCACAATCTTTCTGCGTCAAGTTGCAAGGGATAAGAAATTTCCCTTCACGCCAGATACCGGCTACCTGGCTAAGATTGGTTTAGACAACAAAGGCAGGAAGAAGAAACAGAAGAAGTAAGACTACCAAGGCCCTCAATCGAGGGCCTTTGCTGTACTCGGAAAACTAAGCTTCGACTCCTTAGTACAGCTTAGGCAAAGTCTGGCCTGACGCTGACTTTGCCTAATCCCCCAAAATTTTAGTTCTCTACCCGGCCCCTTCTGCCCGAAGGGGCTTTTTGCTGTCGTCGGTGGTCTAATCCAGGGTTCAACTCCCTGGGGCAGCGTCGGCCCGATGGGCCGCAGTCATTTGATAGAAAGGAGGAACGCACATGGAGAAAGGAGTGTATGTTGATGAACGCTTTTTGGCGCGTGAGATTGGCACCAGCGGCAAGGACAAAGAGGGGAACGAGATTCTGTTTGTACGTGTGAAAAAGAGCTTCTTCAGCGCAAACCCGGAAGCCAAGAAGTTGATGGTACCGGGTATTCTGCTCGCGATTGGGCACGTAGCCCCGCAAATTGCACGACCGGCTGGATTCTACCAAAAGCTCGGCTACCTAGCAGCGCTTGAGGTACACCGCATCAGTAAAGCGCCAGATGGGGACTGGCTGATTGAAGGCTACCGAGACACGCATTATCGAAGGGAGTTTGTGTAATGGCTAAAGTCTTGAAATTAGATCCAAGCACGGCATCCGTTGTTGATTGTGGGGCTAATTGGATCAGAGTCACAATTTATAACTCTGGCTTCGGACAGCATATCGAAGCGGGTTATCACGCTGTGCTGAAGACCGGTTGGTGGGCGGATCCCGAACTGCTGGATCTGGGCGAGGTGCAAGAAACGCGTCCTGTTAGCCTCCGCAAGGTTGAACTACTGATTGTGAACTAGAAAGGATTGAGAACATGGCAAATCGTGCTGAACAGAACCAAAACAAACGCCTTGCTACCGCTATTTTGGCAGCCAAGGGAATCAAGATGGAAGACTGGCTCAACGACAAGTATCAGGAAATCATTACGGAGAACACATCGCTATTGATTAAGTCGATGACGGCGCAGAAGAGCCAGCCTACGCGGGAACTAACTCAGGAGGATCGTGAAAATGGATAAAATCTTGCAGGCATTACAATTCTTTGTGACGGCAATCGGGACAGTCTCAGGTGCATACGCAGCCGTGAAATTAGGATTATACGGGCTCGCTCACATGACGAAGAATCGCCAAAAAATTGAAGAGGCCAGAGATGGTATGACTAACACCGCAATTGGGTTATTCATTGCCTTGTCGGCTACCGCCATCGTGACTTGGCTGAAAACCATTTAATCACGCTGAAGGAGGTGAGTAGCGATGTATGTGTTGCTGAAGCGCAGCCGCTTTGCCTGGCCTTTCTTTTCCAAGCTCTCCAAGACCCGCCGTTACTCACTGCATGAGGCGGAGAAGACCATCCGAGAGACAAATCGCGCTTGTCTGGATAGCCACAAAAAGCTGGTTGTCGTGATTAGCATTCATGACCAGCCAAACGGTGACCTGCTTTTCCGTGATGCACTAGAGCTTGGAACGGATGCGCCGTATATGAGCAACCTGTTGGCACTGGTTCAGCATACCTTTAAAGAAGTGCTAGATAATGTCTCTTCGGACGATGTCCAGCGATTCATAGCGATGCTTCAGGCAGCTTTGGTCGCGGAGACAACGCCGGGGCCTAATCCAGAATCCGATCGGGATCCTGGTGCAGCGTCAGAGGAAAAGCCTGAATCAGCCGACAAAAAATCCCCTCAATCAGAGACGGGTCGTTCTGAAGGCGCACCAGAGCAGCGTGAAGCAGCCCACCCATCGCCGGAGGCTGAACCTGACGCTACGTTGGAGGATGATTCCAATGCCGAACCAGAGCCAGTAGAAGAACCGCCTCGCCGTGAACCCGGGCAACCTGAACCGAAGGTAGAACGGGAACGGCGCGCCAGGCGCCGCCTCGCGCAAGGAGACATCATTCGTAAACACAAACGGCTGTTGATTGGACTGGCGGCTGCGCTATTGGCGCTGCTGTGTGTGTTTGGGTCGTACCGGTTCTTTTTCTCATCCAAGGCGGCGCCACAACCCAGTTACCAATCGCTGGTGCGTGGCGAGAAGTATATCCAAGCAGCTCAGGTGTACCCGGAAAAGCGCAGCAATATTGAAGCCGTGGTGGTCACTGATGGGACGACGGCACAATTAGCGAAGTTTCAGGCGAAGTACCCCAGCGCAAACGGTAAGTTTGACCTAGCCTACGCACAGCAAAAGTACCTGGTAGTGATCACTGCTAGCCAGGAAGCAGCGATGACCAGGGTTCGTAAGTCTAAGTTGGCCGTGGCCTATATAAAGACCAAACAGTATGAGCAGGCGGAGATTCTTAACCAGGATCTGAATGACCAGGACTTGCAAAGTCTGATTGCGATAGGCTACATCCAGACTGGAAAGTTCGATCAAGCGAAGCAAATCAATGCTGAGTTGAAGAACAAGACCATAGACCAGGCCATCCAAACCGGGGAAACCTACCAAAAGGCGGTTGAGCACTATCAATCTATTGCAAATGATAAAACCAAGAGTGCTGCTGAAAGAGCGCAGGCAAAAGCTAGCGCTGCTTCATTTCAACATCAACTCGAAACTTTAGGAGAGTGACAAGAATGGCACAGGAACCAGAACAAGAGAAGAAGGGCAGCCGCAAGATTCTTGCGGCTGTTTTAATTTCAGCCGCCGTGCTTGGTGGTGGTGGCTACGGTATCTATCAGGCGGTGGCGGGGCCAGCGCAGCAGACCGAAAAGACAGCGAAGCCTGCAACAAAGAAGAAGCAGGATACCGTGAAGTCAGTGATCAAGGAGGCCGCTGGCAGCGACTCGCAAAGCAACAAGGACGATAGCGCCAAGTCTGTTATCCAGGACGCGTTCCCGACACTCTTGGAGAACGATGAGGGCAATGGCGTGGCCGGAGTCCTGCTCGACAATGGCGTGCAGAAGCTAGCAGACAACCTCAACTCTGATCAGACCAAGGGCCTTGTGGCACTGGCAACGGATGCCACCAAGCCAACACCAGAACCGATTGAGCCAGCAACACCGGAGGTGCTTCCTGGTGGAGACAGCGGCACGTCTGGCAATCAGCCTGGGACACTTCCTGGTGATGGCGGACAGACCGGCGGGGGCACTGATGGTGGAGGCTCAGATTCTGGTGTAACCACACCTGACCAGGCACCATCCATCAGCGCACCGGCGACGATGACGGTGCACAAGGGTCAGGAATCAGTCAATTTCCGGCTCGGCGTGACGGCAAGTGACCCAGAAGATGGCGATCTGACAAACGCGATTGGCTATACAACCACGCTTGATAAGAACACGCCAGGCACCTATACCGTTACCTACTCAGTAACGGATAGCGAGGGGCACACCGTATCAGTGACGCGTGAGATTACAGTAATCAACGACAAGCCTTCTATCGTGTTTCTGAATGACAATCCGGTTGAGGTGGGTACAACCTTCGACGCCTTGAAAGACGTTCACGCTGCCGACTTCCAAGACGGCGATGTGACGGGCAAGGTTACTGCTGAAGGTAAGGTTGATACAACGACTCCTGGTCAGTATGAACTGACCTATTTTGTTACCGATAGTGACGGGCAGACGGTCACCAAGCAACGCACAGTCACGGTTTACGCTGACAAGCCAGTCATTGACACTACCGACCAGAACACGAGCATCGCAATCAACACTAACTTCGATGCCCTTCAGGGTGTCAAAGCAACCAGCAAGTATGGCGAATCTGACCTCAAGGTAGACGGAAGCGTCGATACCAGCAAGCCTGGCGAAAATAAGCTGACCTACACGGCGACCGATAAGTTCGGGCAGACGACGACCAAGACTGTGACGATTAACGTCACGGCCGACAAGCCGAGCTTGGATGTTGCTAAGGTGCAAACGACGCTCAAGGTCGGTGATCAGTTTGATGCCCTGGTTAACGTAACCACAACCAGCCCTTACGGTGAGGCAAGGGTTACCGTTGATGGTTCCGTTGATACGGCTGTGGCAGGTGACTACAAGTTGACCTACACAGCGACTGACAAGTTTGGACAGACCACAACTAAAGAAGTCACGGTTACTGTGGCAGCTGATGACAGCGCGGATGTAACCGAGGAGGAATAGCAATGACTAAGATGATGAATGACATGACCGTTATGGGTCGTGTAATGCCGGAGACGCGAAGTAATGATAGCAACGGCCGTACCTACGTGAACGGGTACCTCTCCAATGAACGCAGTTTTGACACTGGGCGTAGCGAGACGAACAAAGTTCCATTCACCCTTTCTGGTGAGGCGGCCACCCGCTTCCTTGACGAAGTAGAGCCAGGTGCCGTGATTGTGGTTAATGGCTATTTCCAAAGCAGTGAGTTCAAGCGCGATGATGGCAGCCAGGCGGTTTCCTACCGCCTAAGGGGCTATGACTTCTACCGGGTCTACCAGCCAGGCGAGGTCGCTAAGCCGCTGCAGCAGGCCATCCAGCCGGAATTTGAACGCGCACCTGAGGCTCCGGCCCAGCCAGCACCACAGCCGCAGCCTAAGCCCGTAGAGCCGCAACCAGAACCGTCAGCGGCCCCAACTCAGCAACCGACGCCACAAGCACAGTCGCCGTACCAGGGTTGGTAGAGGAGGCTGCTATGAATAACGATTTAATCATGTTGGTTTCGGTAGATGGGCAGAAGGTGGTTGGTGAGGATGTTGCCACCGGTGAGCCTTTGACGATTACTGTGACGCCAGAGCGGGCCGAAGTCTTAAAGGCGATCATGGCCGAAGCGGGCACCGAGGAGGGCATTGATTACCGGGAGGTTGGCCGCGAGGTGCAATCCGATTCGGTAGAACCAGAAAGCCCCGCCTACCTGACGAGAGAAGGCTTTATGACGGAGGTGGTCGAGTAATGGCCGCTAAACGGGCATATACGCCAAAGACCCCGGAACAGATCAAAGCAGAAGTTGCCAAAGTCGTAAAAGACGCCTTGCCGAAGATCAAGTTGCAGTCAAGTAGCCCGGAAGAGCGCAAGGCGTTTTTGGATTTCATGGCCACCGGGTATCACTATTCACCTCGAAACGTGGCGCTGATTCGATCCCAGTTTCAACAGGCCGGGCTGGTCGGTTCCTTCAAGTTCTGGAAGGATAAAGGTTTTTCAGTGCAGAAGGGCGAACACGCGCTCAAAATTCTGGTGCCGCACGACTTGAAGCTCTACCGCGATCCTAGTTCCAAGCAGTATTTGAGCTTTACGAAGCTAAGCAAAGAATTACAGGCGCGGGTGAAGACTGACCCTGATGCACTCAAGACCATAACGAGCCGGTTTTACAACCTGGGGAACGTCTTTGATGTGTTGCAGACCAACGCACAGCCAGAAGATTACCCTGACCTGTACCCGAACCGGCCATTTGATCTTGATAATCCGAACCCCGAAGGGACCAAGAAGGCGGTCGAAACACTCAAAGTGGTCGCCATGCAGGAAGGAATCCGGGTGACTAGTCCCGAGACGACGGAGTTTCCGTCCTACCAGTTAGGGGCTGCCAAAGGGGCAACAATCAACGTCGATGGCAAAGCCAAAGAGATTGTGATGAAGAACAATCTCGGTGATCCCGAATATGCGGCCACTTTAATCCACGAGCTGGCTCACGCAAAGATGCACAATGCAGATCATGCGGGAGCATCAAAGTTCTGGGCGTTAAAGGATACCAAGTCAAATAAGTACCGCGACATTATGGAGTTCCAGGCCGAAATGACCAGCTATGTTGTGAGCAAGTCGCTGGGCATTGACACAAGTGAAGAAGCGATGCCCTACATTGCCTCCTGGACAGAGAACCTAAAGACGATAGAAGGGAACGAGGAGCAGCAGCAAGCCGCCATCATGGGCGACGTGCAGCGCGTTTCAAAAGACTTGATTGAGTCCATCCAGGATGGGCTGGCACCGCAGCAGGCCAAGGACGCAGGCAAGCAAATTGCTAAGCCGAAGCAATTAGCACGAAGTTAGGAGTTGAGGACATGAAGGCAGTCAAAACAATCCCGGCACTATCGAATGAGGCGTTCCAGCGGCGCTTAAACGACAGCATTCTTGATCTGGAGCGCGCTGGAATGCCGGTCGTTGGGATTCAGACCAACCAGGGGGTGTGGATTAAGCAAGGCACCATCCTGTTTGAGGACAATTTGTCTGAAGAGCAGCGACAGCTGCGGTATGAGATGACCCACAGCAAGCTAGCCACTTGGTTCAACCTAGTCGTTGATCTCCTGCTTCTAGGCGCAACAAGTTGGCTTGCACTGAAGCTGTTGGTCACTCCGCAGATCCAAGTCGCTGTACTAATCATCTTTGGGTTGTTGGCTGCTGGCATGACCCTAATTGAGTTGCTCAATGCGGCACTGGGCCTCTCCATGCGAGGGCTTGGGGCCTTTACGCTAGCGGTGGTGGTGGCTTACAAACTGCTGGTTGGCTATGTGCTTTCTACTGTTCCCGCCGCCTGGTCACTGGTTCTTGCGGTCACTTGTGTCTCCGCAGTAGCCATCGGCGGAAAGCCAATATTTGACAGAATCCAGCTCTGGTGGCAGCACGTCGCGGTCGATCGAAGGGGGTGAAACGACGAAATGAATATTGACTATAAACAATGGAAAAGCCTTTTGTCGCGGCGTGATGTAATCACCGGTACAGGGGCTTTTCTGCTTCTAATCTCATGGTGTCTGGGGTGCTTGGCAAGCCACTTGCTTGAGTACCTATTTAGTAGTTTTCAAGCCACTCTGGCAAGTTTCAACCAGGGTAAAACGATCACAAGCGCGTCAGGAATCGGCGCCGTGTTTGCACCGTTGAATTGGTTCCTACCGTCAACAAGCGGTCTATTCTGGCTCGTTACGGTTGTTGTGCTGTTTGTGTGGCTGGTGAAGGTGCCAAAGCTGCTTTACCAAATGCGTATTGCCTACCGTGATCTTAACCTTGGCTCAATGGGCACCGCTGCCTTTACACCGTTATCTGATCTTGTGGAGCAGAGTGTGGCGGTACCGCTCGACGGCTCCATCTATGATGGGTACTCCGGCGTGCCGCAAGTGCACGTGACGCCGGAGGCTGCCGAAAAACTCAACCTGCATGTCACCTCTTCCCGTGGCCCTCGCCAGAAGAAAGCGTTCGATGCGGTTGTTGCTAGACGAGAGAAGAGGCAAGGTCGACGCACAATCGGGCCCGTCCCGAAGAACGGATATGACCTGATTGACACGAACAAGACTAACGCTGCCGTTGTCGCGGGTACCCAGTCAGGTAAGACCCAGACCTTTACATACCCGGTGCTGGACTTGATTATGCGCGCAGCAAAGCAAGATTCGGTCATTGTCACCGACCTGAAAGGCGATATGGTCAAGAATACGAAGGCTGCCTTTGAGCAGCACGGCTATGATGTTCGCGTGTTCAACCTGGTTACGCCCGAGTATTCCATTGGCTACAATCCGTTGGCGCTGATTTGGGAAGCCTACGACAAGGGTGATTATGATGAGGCTCAGCTTCTGTGTAATACGCTGAGCTATTCCCTGTTTCACAATCCTAATGCTAAGGATCCAATGTGGGAGGAGGCATCTATCGCGCTCACCAACGCATTGATCCTGGCAGTGTGCAGAGTCTGCAAGATCAAGAACACACCGGAGCGCGTCACGATGTACACCGTGTCAGTCATGCTAAACGAGTTAGGGTCAAACCCTGACGAGAACGGCGACACGAAGATGGATATGTTCTTCAGCCAGCTGGAAGTCAATGACCCCGCAAAGCTGCAATACGGGACGATCACCTTTTCGCAAGGTATCACACGGGCCGGGATTTACACCGGAACCATGGCCAAGCTCAAAAACTATACGTTTAGTGCAATCGGCAAGTTGACCGCGACCAATGATCTTCATCTCGCGGATATTGCCAACGGCAACAAGCCGGTCGCGTTGTTCATTGTCTATCCTGACTATGACGATTCCAACTACTCACTGATTTCAACGCTGATCAGCCAGATTTCCTACGTCTTGTCAAAGGCTGCCACGCTGTCTGAGACGTCTAGTTTGAAGCGGCGCGTCAAGTTTGTCCTAGAAGAAGTGGCTAATATCCCGACGATAGAAGGGCTGAGCCGCTATATGAACGTTGGCCTGCAACGTGGTCTCATTTACTACCTGGTCTTCCAATCTATCGCGCAGCTCAAGGATAAGTACGGTGATCGCGGTGCCGAGGCGCTGTTGTCGGCGTGCGGGAATAAGTACGACATCCTGGCCGATGGGAAAGAAGACGCAGAATACTTCTCGCGGCTGCTTGGTAAAAAGACCATTATCGTACCTAATCGGGCTGGCGATCCCATGAGCATGGATAAGTCATACAGCGAGTCTGAACAGGCTCGCGATTTGATGACCCCTGAGGAGCTGAGCCAGCTCAAAGAAGGGGAGTGGGTGTTGATCCGTGGGAAGCAGCGGCGGGCCCTTGATGGTACGCAGATTAGCGCAAAGCCAATCTACGCCAATCAGGCTGACCAGGATCACATGCTCTTTCAGTATCAGTACCTGAAGGATTTTGATCACCCGCAGACCTTTGAAGAACTCAACGGTGACAAGCTGGCATCACATGCGGGCACCAAACTCGATGGGTTGACCATCTCGCAGAATGAATTTGCAGAGACCGCAACCACGACTTTAGACCAAGCGGAGCGCTTAAAGAACGAGCCAGATCAGTTTGAGGTGCACAGCAGCGACAACGTTCATTCGTCCTATCAGAAAGACAGCAGTGGGAACGTCACAGTCACTGAGAGTCGTACCGAGGCTGCTAAAGCAGCGGCTGAGACACGTCAGAAGGAAAAGGAAGATCCTGTTGCTGATCTCCACGAGGACGACAAGCCGCTGACACAGAACGTTAGCGACTTCGTGAGTGAGGATAGCAGATTTATCGAAGTGGCCTTGACAGAGGCCCAATTAAAAATGGTTCATGACCAGACTGAGCAGTGGCTCGACAGCGATGAGAATGCGGCGTTCTGGCGTGGCAATACCATGAGCCAGGCACAGGCGTATCTGGCTGGCCACCGCGAGGATAAGCCTGAGTTGTATAAGGCGCTGCGGATGATGTTCAAGTTGGCGCAGTTTGAGAAGAAGGAGGGAGCTCATGGGTGATCAACAAATCATTCAGATTCTACGGGCATACAGTGACTATTTGCATGTCTCCAACATGGTCAGTGACGGCCTGCGGTACATTGGCAATGTGATCATTCTGGGACTCGCCACTTTGACAAATGTAGTTAGCAGCAGTTTTCGCCAAATGTACAAGCTGCTCAACTTCTGGGAGTACAGCGGGGTCAAGAATTTTCTTAAAACCTACAATGCAGCAATCTGGGCGCTCGCCGCGGTGGCAATCGCCTGGGCAGGCCTCATGTTCATTCACAATAAGCGCGTTGACTACCAAGAAAAAGGCAACAATTTTCTGGTTGCGGTTCTCCTGTTCTTTGGAACGACCTTTTTTATGACTCAGGCCACAGGGCTAGTCAACAGCGGGATTGCTGGAAACTCCGTTGACTCGCCGGTGGTGGTATCACTGTACAAAAGCTACATTACCGATGTGTACTCACTGGACAAGGCGGGGTGGAAGCATTCCGGTACGACAGCGACGTTGCCTAGCGTTGCGAAGCGTAACGCCATTAGTGATATGGGCGATGTGAAGCTCCTAAACATCAACGAAAAGGTTGATACCGGGCACTGGTACGGCGGTTCTCAGGTCAGCTCTGACGGGAACAGCATCCTGACTCACCAGGTCTCGAAGAACTCAGATGGAACCTGGGAGCTGCACAACATGACCGGCATGTTTAAGCTCGATGATCATTACTACCGCTACTCCTGGTCGCCGTGGTACTTATTCTTCAGCATTATCTGCGTGCTGCTGGTGACCATCATTACTATTTTCAAAGTCGTCAAGATTGAGATGGAGATAGGCTTCATTGGCTTACTCACTCAAGGAATCGCCCTGACTGACATAGACTCTGGCAAGCGCAATCGGCAGTTAATCACGAAGCTGCGTGACAGTTTCGTCGTACTGTTCCTGCTAGACGTCCTAATTCAGTTCTACGGACTGTTTCTGGGGTATATCAATCAAGCGGGTCTAACGCCGGGAACCAAGATTTTAGCCATGATTGGGGCCGCGCTGTTCATTATCGACGGGCCGAACATCATTCAGGCAATCTTTGGCATCGACGCGGGCGTTGCGTCGATGGCACAGACCATGACCAACGTGATGTTCGCGAGTCGTGGCCTGGGTACGTTGGGACGCGGTGCTGGGCATCTTGCTAAAGGTGTCGCCAAGACGGCTGGAAACGTCGCCAAGGGCGGTTTGGTGGCCGGTGCCGGTCTTGCTGGCGCGGGTATGGGGCTGCTATCCAAGCCTAATCTACCGGCCTCACCACTTGCGGCTGCACCTGGTACCGGCAAAGCGTCGGGGCCAGAAGTGACCGGTGAAGCACCTGGAATGCCTGCGGGCGACACAGAGAGCGCGCCTAATCTTTCAGAAGGCGGGGGAGCACCTGGCACTCAACCCGCAGCTGTTCCGAATGGAAAGCAGTTAGGAGCAGTACCGTTCCACCCGCCGTTGGCCAACGGTAAGAGGATTTCGACTAAGACGGGGCTGCCGACAGGGATTGCGCAGCAACGCCTACAAGCGCAAAAGAGTGGTGCTGGCAAGGCCCCCGCTTTACCGGAGAGTAGCACTAAACACCAGGTGCCAAAAGTGATCGCTTCTTCGATGCCTGGCGTGACTGGGGCTCAAGCGCGAGGCGCGATGGCGGCCTTGCAGCGTGATCAACCGCAAGCTGCGACGCAGCAAACGCTTGGCCAGCGTGCTCAAGCAAAGCTGATGACGTCGCCAACGGTGCAAACCATGCACCGGGTCTATCGCCAAGGCGAAAACCAAGGCGCGCTGATCCGTGAAGCGAACCAAGAGGTCAAACGTCACCCAGTTGGTCATGCGTTGGATGACGCACCGCACCAGCCAAATATGGAAGAAAGGGAGTAAATGTGTATGTACCATCAAGTTCAGTTCTCAAAGAAGATCAACATTAAGAACCAGTACAGCAGCCACCTCACAATTACCGACTTCTTCGTGATTCTTGCTGCGGCTGGGGTTCCATGGCTGGCCTTCTCGCATCTCTTTCCTGCGGTGCTTCAGCTACTTCCGGCGGTGTTAGGGGCGGGAATCTCGTATATCCTAGTTTCGCCGTCAGGGATTCCAGAGAAGAAAACCTACCAGGTCATCTGGCAGGTATTGCGTAAGCCGCGCCGGGTCTACCACAGTATTGATAACCCGCGGTGGCGTCTACTATTTAGAGAGGGGGAGAAACATGGCCTTTGATGCTGTATCTGTTCGCAAGCAAAAGCAAGACAAACAGTCAGCTGCGATTGCAGATAAAAAGACGAAGGTGACGGCGATATTCCCCGTTACCGGTATTACGGAGAAAGGGTATCTCACCCTACACGCCGGTATTTCAGACTATTATGCGGAGGTGTTCAAGCCTAAGAAATATGACCTAGATCGCGTGACGCTTGAAGAGGCTGATCAGATTGAGGCCGGATCCTGGGAGTTTATGCGCCAATATTCTGCTTCGGTGAAAGAGGTCTTCCTCAACTTCCCGGAATCCAACAAGACTCAGCAGCATTACTTTCGGCATCTGATCGAGACCACTCGCGACCCGTTCCGTTTGGAGATGCTGCAAAGAGAATTGCTCAACATGCAGTATCTTGAGAGTCACTATCGCAAGCTCTCAAGCTGGATCTGGGTATTTGGAGACACTGTGCCAGAGCTTGAGCGACACATTGAATCAGCCTTGCAGTACAGCAGCATCTACGGTTTTGAACCGACAACCACGGTAGAGAAGCAGACCATGCTGCACTTAATGAATAATCCGGGGGTGATTGCACATGAAGAAGAATAAAGGACTGGATGACTCGTTTGTTTACCGCATTCAGCCGCAAGGGGGCATAGACACCCGCAATGAATACTACACGCGTCTAGGAAACGTCTACCTGGCCTGCGTACACGTGTATGAAATCCCCGACACGTTCACTGACTTTTGGCTGAAGGAGATTACCAGCATTGCCGGGGTTACCATCACGGTGGACTATTTCACCAATCAAAACCTCAACTACAAGAAGCGCATTGAGGGTTCAGTAACTGAGCTTGAGGTGCAGCGCTCCCATGCCAATACGACAACGGAACGCGACTTGATTGACCAGGAGCTAGACCCATTGCGTGACCTGAGCATTGCGCTCAACAAGCAAGGTGAGGTGATCAAGCAGGTGCATATTAGGGTCTACGTCTACGCTAGCAGTCTTGAAGAATTGAATACCAAGGTCAACCGAGTGATCGGGCGACTCGACAGCAGCGCCTATCAGGGCGCTGTTTTTTTGGACGAGAATGCGGACGAGTACCAGTCGATGTTTCTGCCGATGACGGCGCAGCGTCAGCTCCCCAGTCGCCGCGAAGGGCTCCCATTGAGCGGCCAGGTAATGGGGTTAGGGTTTGCCCACAACCAAACTAGCCTGGACGATCCGTATGGGTCGTACTTTGGCTATACGCCTACTGGCGGCACCGTGTACTGGGATATGTTCCGAGTCAGCCAGCAGCGGACGTACTACAACACGTTCCTGAGTGGCGACTTGGGCTCAGGCAAATCGACGTCGATCAAAAAGATGCTTTGGGAGCGGGCAATCCGCGGGGATATGGTGCGTGTCTTTGACCGCTCTGGTGAGTTTGCCGACCTGGTTCACCGCTTCCGAGGCACCGTAATCAATTTGGATGGGAGCCAAGGCCGGATTAACATGTTCCAAGTTTATCCTACCGCGGTTGATGAAAAGACCGCTGACGTGGACGTGACGGCTTCCTACCGGGCCCATATTGGTAACCTCTCGATTAAGTACCGGTTGGTTGATAGCGACGCTGACGCACGGACGGCAAGTGTATTTGGCACGCTTTGCGATCAATACTACAAGTCTAACGGCTATTTGGATAAAGGGGCCAAGCCAATTACTAGTTTAGCCAGCGAGGACTATCCGACGTTGAGCGATATTGTCGCCTACATTGAGGAACGTCGCCGTGATGAACCGGATGACCAAATGTCTAAGTATTACAACACGATTCTATTGACGCTTCGCCGCCTGGCGACGATGTATGGCCAGCTCTTTGATGGGTATTCGTCACTGCCACCGCTTCAAGATGTGCAGTTGGTCTCGTATCAGCTTGATACGATTGATCAGATGGAAGAAGGAATCCAAGACCTGGCCATCTACAACGCCATCATGGACTCCTACAACAACTGCATGGCCGTGGGGCGTCGCGAGAAGAAAGCCTATGACCATCGCGAAAAGTCACTGGAGGATGTTCAGCACTGGCTGATTATTGTCGATGAATGTCACACGATTTTGAACACTGATAAAGCCTTCGCGGCCGATTTCTTCGTCAAGCTGATGTCTGAAGACCGCAAGATGTTTGGCGCAATCGTACTAGCGACGCAGCGCCTGGAGCGCATGTTCCCGAACGGCAGCAATGTCTCTGATCGGGATATGGTCAAGGCGGTCAACTCCCTCAATCAGATCTATTCTCTATGCCAATACAAGGTGCTTTTGAAGCACGACGTTTCCACCATTCAAACGGCAAAGAACCCTGGGATTCTACGCCGTCTGTTCGGCGGCATTATGACTGAGCAAGACTTTGCGACCATTCCCAACTTTGACAAAGGAGAGTGTTATCTACTGACGGGGCCGAGCAAGCTGCACATGCAGTTCCAGGTCACAGATGATGAACTGCGGGTCTTTGCAGGGGGTGCTTGATTATGGAGCAATCCACAGCAATGCGCCGCATTTGGGTCGGATGGCGCTGGCGTAAATGGCTAGTGCCACTTGGCCTGGGTGCGGCGGTTTTTCTCCTGGGGCTGTCGCTGATGATTGGCATTCTCGCCAGTGTCGATGCGTATATGGGTCGAGAGGCTGAAGACGTGGCTGCTGACGCTGGGAGCGGCGGCTTGCTGACCAACATGGCTTTCGACGCGGCGGTATTTCATGCTGCCTGGGATAAAGGGTTCGGGCATGGCGTGCTGGCTAACCAGGAACAGTACACTATTGCCGCAGCGCAAAATGCAGGCGTCAATCCGGCGCTTTTTGCCGCCATCATGGCTAACGAGTCTGGCTGGGGCACCAGCCGTGCTGTCCGCGTAGACAACAATCCCAGTGGTCAGATGAGTGGTAACCAGGTGATTCACTTTAGCAGCATTGAGGCGGGTATCGACGGCACCGCAGCCACGCTTCACAACCTGGTCGTTGTGCGTGGGCTGAGCACTCTGACTGCTCTCCAACAAGCCTATGCACCAGTTGGGGCTGGCAACGATCCCGGAAATCTGAACTCCGGCTGGTTATCGGCCGTGACCTCTATCATTAAACAATTCATGACCCCGGCGGACGCAGATGCGCTGCTCACCGGCAAGGGAGCGAGCAACGCTAACGTCAAGATTATGGGAGACAAGATGAGCTACTTTGATCAAGCTTACGCCGCAGCAAGCGCACAGCTCGGCAAGCCTTACGTCTTTGGCGCGAACGTCTCCGGCGCAAACCCGACCGGATTTGATTGTAGTGGCCTGGTACAATGGGCGCTACGGAAGGCCGGAATTTCCTTGCCTCGTACCGCTCAGGATCAGTACGATGCCACCAAGCGGTTAAGCAAGAGTGAGGTGAAGGCCGGTGATCTGATATTCTTTGAGCACACGTATTCTGGGCCGCGTATCACCCACGTTGGTATCGTGCTTTCAAGTACGCAAATGATCAACGCAGCGGGCAGTAATGTTAATATTGCTACCTACACATCGTCATACTGGCAAGCACACTTTGCCGGCTTTGGCAGAGTCAAATAAGGAGGAGTTAGGAAATGGCAAATGGGAAAATCGTATTTGGGTTAGCAACCTGGGCAGTACTAGCCACCGGCGCAGCCGGGTTCGGATGGTACCAGGTTCATCAGGAAGCCTTAAAACCGCGCACCAATGTTGTGGTGAATAAAGGCGCTGGCAAGACGACGACCACGACGTCAACGCCGCAGGATTCCGGCACCTCGCAAGCTGAAAAAGCGGACGCAAAAGAGCTTGCCTCTTTGAAGGCAAGCAACGACACAATCACCAAACGCGCGAAGGCTTTCGTCACATTGCACACACAATTCTATGAGAATGCACGTAAGCAACACGACGATATTGAGGCCATCTCAACGAAGAAGATTGCCGACGACCTCGTGGTCGTTCCGACCGGCGGCATGGCCGCTGACAACTTCCGTTGGAGCACGACCTGGTACAACCGAGACGTGCAGATTCAGCCGGGAAACGGCAATGAACGCCAGGCAACTGTCCGGGTGGTATTCGATTTGAGCGGAGCCGGGAACACGAATCCACAGAAGCAGGACATCCTCTATCGCCTCACTTTTAAGGACGAGAAAATTACCGAGTGGAGTGAGTATGTTTACGCAGAAATGGAGCCTGGCGTGTCTATGAACCAACAGTAGAAGGGAGGAGAAGTGTTGAGTGCTTTTAGTTCAACAATCACGATGAGGCCACAGAATCGGGCCGAGAAAAAGTTCATCTATCTCCTCGCAGGAATCATCGTCGTTGTCGCCACTGCCTTTGCAGTGGCTTTTTTATTTCCCAAAAGCAGCACAGCAAGTGGCGTAAAACCAGATCAGTCTTTTACCCAAGGCGACAACCAATTCACTTTCGCTGGGGCGTCACGCTACGCCAACAAAACGACGTATCAGTTGAACCTCTATGTGAAGGATAACCAGATTGATCCGCTGCAACCAATCACCGCAAACGTGCGCACTCGTAGTGCTGGTAATGGCGAAAAGCTACCAGCAAAACTGGTTCAGGTAAGCGAAGATTTCTACGCCTTGGTCGTGAAGAATGTACCTGATAAGCAGACGAGTCTGTACGTTGCCATTGGCACAAACAAGCAACTGAACGGCGGCCTTTCCATGTCATCTTCTCAGCCAATCAGTATCCAAAAGGTGACTCTTTCTGATCATAGTTCGACACCATCGAGTCGCGCATTGGAGCAGGAATACTTCACCTACATGGTTCATTTCTACGGCAAGCGCATCACTACCTACCGTCAGAAAGTGAAGGACGCTGACGCCAATATCGCAACGCTCAAGGCTACTTTGAAGAAGCAGAAAGCGTCGCTTTCCGTTCAAACCGGATCGCAAAAGGCCGCAACAAAACAGAAGATTTCGGACACCGAAACCTCGCTAAAGACGCAGAAAACCGAACGGGCATCTGCACAAAAATCAATTAAATCTGCACGCATTGCGCGCGAAAAGTACCAGAAGCAGTTGGAATAGCATGAAAATCCCCGTGGGTTTTTCATGGGTTATCGTGGGCCTTGCTGAAAATGCGTGGGCATAGGCCCTTGAATCGTGGATTTAGGTGTTTTGGGTCCGTGGGCGTAGCGGGCTATAACGTGGGTTTTAGGGCCTAATTCCGCTATCACCCAGAATCAACCCGCACTGCGGGTTCTATCACAATGTGATAGCAGATTTCTATTATGCTCTTTCAAATGGCTTGGGCTTTTCGCCCCAGCCAGACCTTTGAACCGCCCCGCCGCAAGCGGCAGTAGAAAACAGTGCACCCTTATATGGAAGGAGGAGGCAACGTGGCAACTACAATCATTCGCAACATTCGTAGTGCAGATCTAGCGGTCATCGACGACGCTGCGTCAAAAAAAGGAGTCTCAAGAGAGCAATTCCTGAGACAACTGATCCACACCTCGGCGTCGCAATATTTCAGCGATCACGACAAGGAAAGCCTGGAGGAAACGTTGCGCAAAGCCGAAACGGTGATTGCGGAATCGACAAAAGCCATTAACAGTTTCGTCGCTGTTCTTGGCAACAAACAGGAGGGGCTATGACAAAAGTTCGTAAGCACATCGTGCTTGAGGACACCTCCAAGAATGGGTTGTCTTGGGAGTGGCTAGCCGACTACATGAAGGAAAATGGCATCCGTACGCTTGGTGATGGACTGCAACATCTCTTTATAGAATATCGGCAACTGCAACGGCAGGTTGCTGGTCAAGAGAACCTTGCAAAAGCAATCGCCAAGGAGGTTAAACCTCAGCTTGATCCAATTCGTATTCGGACGGGTTATGTCGATAAGAACGTGCGGGTGCTCACCAATTTACTCAACTCGTATTTGATTATCAGTGGCATGGAAGACGCGATTCCGGTGACCGATGTTATGGCGGAATCTATTACCGCAACACAGAAGCAGGTCGCAGATCAGATCCATGCTTACCAGGTCGCACGTAAGGATAAGCTAACGAGATCGACGCGGGGTGATGGTGATGAGTAAGTCACCTGGCATCGTGACCGTAATGAAATTTGTCCCAGCACCCGACAAGAAGTTCAGCGGTTACGTGAACTACATGGATAGGCCGGACGCAATGCGCGGTGATCACTTCAAGGACTGGAACGTTAACCGTTTCGACGGCTACAACCATTACATGAATAACCCAGAAAAGAGCAAAGGGCTGTTCACGGCAGGTAAGGATTCTTTAACGCAGGAGGAACGCACCGAGCTGAAACGACAGTTTGCGCTCGCACAGAAAAACGGCTCGCTAATGTGGCAAACTGTAGTGAGTTTCGATAACCGGTTTCTCGCAGACCACGGGCTTTATAATCTGCAAAGCAAGCAGCTCGACCAGGAGAAAATACAACAGACAATTCGTAATGGCATGAGTGGTCTTCTAATCAATGAAGGTTTAGCCAACACGGCGGTGTGGTCAGCATCAATTCACCTTAATACCGACAACATTCACGTGCATATTGCTTTTGTTGAACCCGAACCAACCCGCCAGAGTATCATGATTCATGATTCCGAGGGGCAGGCAAAAGAAGCGGCAAACGGAATGATTAAGCGCTCGACAATTTCCACCTTTAAGTCGTCAATCGCAAATGAGTTAATCAACCGGGATCAATCGCTTGCTCGCCTTTCCAGCCTGATCCGTAACGAACTTCCGCAGCATGACTATGACTGGGGGAAGCTCCCGAACTTTGACTTGCTGCGGTTGTACCAACAGATCTACAAGGCGCTTCCCGACGACAAGCGAAAATGGAAGTACAACATGAACGCACTTCAGGAAGTCCGGCCGCTACTAGACGCTTTTAGCTCAAAATTCATGCAGCGGTATCACGGAAGCAAGCTGCAAGAGTTTGATCAGGCACTGAAGGCTGAGACGGATTTTCGCGAGGCACTGTATGGTTCTGGTCAAGAAGGCAAGGAGGCTGGACGGGCCAAGGACTATGAACACGGTAAGTACGACGAGCTGTACGCCAGGATGGGCAACTCGATCCTGAGCGAGATGAGAAAGACAGACGACGCGGTTTATAGGAAGGATCATCCGAACGGGTTCTCCTACCACAAGGCCCAGCGTGGCCAGCCGAACCAGGGCATCTTCCAAGCCTTGTCGTCAATCCGCCGGGCTCTTTCCGGCGACATGAAGGCGCGTGCGAAAGCACAACGCGACTATGAACGAATGCAGGATGAAAAAGAAGCTGACCACCAGCGTCAGCAGAATCAGGGCTATGGCCCTGAACGATGATCGCAGCCAATCAGGTTGCGATTTTTTTGTGCTCAAAAGGAGGAATGACAGATGGCAACAGAAGCAACGATTGCACCGGTCACTGATGATCAAATTCTCAAATACTTGGCCGATATTGGCGATGAACTGACGACTAACCCGCGTGAAGGCATCTTTTTTTTGCGCAACGGCAGTATCATCAGTGGTCAATATAAAATGGGAACCCGTGGCGTCGATCACAACGACCTTCTTGGCCTTTTCCCAGGGCTGGATGTAACCGACGGGCACGTTGAACCATGGGGCCAGGTTCATGCCGCGACGGGCGTTGTACGCCTGGTCGCTGAGTCTGGAAAGGCACTGGTCATGGAAGGCCAGGATCTGACCGCAGCGCAGCGGAAGGTCGTACGTGATGGCAGTTATGAAGTGGTGGCGGCTACGCCAGCCGTCACCCTTGCACCAGCATCCAATCAGTCGCAGCCTCAACATTCAGAACAAAGAGACCCGGCATCAATCGTACCGGAGGTACCACACGCGGCGACAGGGAACCTGGATGAAATCATGATTAAATCTGATCAGGCCAGCGCATGGTGGTTCAAACAGCTTCGCGAACACGCCGGGCAAGCACTCAAGATTACCCAGGTAGACGCTAATGGTGAAGAGCGATTGTATGCAACACTGACGAAGAGTAGCCGCCCAGATGTAGATTTACAACTGACCAGTTTTGCTAAGGACGGCGGGCCACAGAGCCACCTGGAATTTAGCCAAAACACGCTGAAGGAATGGGAAAACAACCCGTTGCTGAGTGAGTTGCCGCATTCCTCGCCGGACACGCACTACCTGGCTAGCTGGGAAGAACAGACGGTAGAAAAAGCAAAACCAAAGTCCGCTAACAAGGGCATCACGGAGAAGATGATCTTGCATGCCAAGGCAGTTTCCATCCTTGATGTTGCCGCCAAGAATGGCGTGAACTTGGTACATGACGGAGGTGATTATTGGTCTTGGGATCAGCACGATTCACTGAAAGTGAATGCCCGAAAGAACCAATTCATTTGGAACAGCCGCCAGGTAGGGGGGTCAACCATCGACTTCATGATGAAGGTTGTCGGCGTCGATAACTTCCAAAAGGCAGTGACCGCATTAAACGACGACAGTCTCTCCACCACCAAAGTGGCTGCTGAAGACCGGCAACCGTTTAAGTACGACATTCAAAACTCTCAAGATTTCACCAAGGCTCGCGATTACCTAACGCTGGCACGCGGTCTAAATCCCTCGATTGTGGATCAGCTTCACCAGCGCGGCTTCATTCAACAGGACAGCAAGGGCAACGCGGTGTTTGTCTGGGCACATGATGGTGAGCGCGTTGGCGCTTCGATTCAGGGAACGACGATCGACAAGAAACGCAACGGCCCACGCGGTACCTTCAAGCAGATTGCTAAGAACTCAGAGCAGGACTACGGTTTCAACTTCTCCATCGGTCGGCCGAAACAACTGTACGTCTTTGAGTCGCCAATCGACGCGTTATCGTACTTGAGTCTGCACCCGCAAACAAAGGACACGATGTTCTTTGCGATGGATGGACTAAAGCCGCAGACCGTCACAAAAGCAATGGCATACTTTCATTCCCGCACTGGCGCCGTTCCCGAACGGGTCGGCTTTGGTGTAGACAATGACCCAGCCGGGCACCGCTTCTTTGATGAGATGATCAACAAACACGCTTTTGTGAACGTCAAAACCGGGGAGACCCTTCCATACGGGCACTTCATGGTTGATAACCTGGCAATTCCACAGGAACGCCTAAAGGTTCTGCAACAGCAGGCCGCCACCGCTGGTGTTCCATGGGAGCCGCTCGCCGCACTGGATAAAGTAGAAACCAACTTTCATGACGACAAGGAGGTCAACAACTGGTTTGGCCTGAAAGGCGGTTTCACTCACAGCGACGGAATGGCGGCCGGTGAAGCATATGAAGAGCGTACTGGCCAGCTGGCCGGTCTCATGCACGACCTGACCGGCCAAAATGGTCTGGATTATCAGGCGCTGGTCAAGCGCCTGGATCCGGCCCTCGATCCAACCATGCAACATGCAGTGATCACCAAGATAAAGTCATATGCTGGGCAGTACGAAAGGCTGGGCGTGAAACCGGTAAGGTATGAGATCAAAGATTGGAACGACCGACTGAAGCAGGTGCAAAACGAGAGCGGGTTTCCCACCCGCGTAATCGACCGGATTTATGCCAAGAAGGACGAAGAGAACGCACTGAAGGTGATTCAAGAACGGAACCAAGATGGTGACAATCGCTTAAAAGCGGTACAGGCGAATCAGCTCAATAAGGGTCTGTTTGAGGCTGACTCACCGCAGGAGATGGCCTACCTGATCAAGACCTATGGTTATAGCGCCGTTGATAAAGAAGACGAGCGAAAGTACCAGCAAGCACCAGGCGTCAAGGCAGAGGCATCGCAAAAGCAAGCTCCGGCATTAGCTCAGCAGCCCGCACAGGCCGCCGCACAAGCAGCCGGACGATAGGGGGCCGGAAACAATGAAGACGAAGTATTTGGGCCGCCTCTTGACCTTGGGTGCGGCCCTGGTCGCACTCAGTGGCTGTAAGGCGGTGGATGGAATATCAAGCCTCCTCCCAGGAGCAACGGTGGAGAACAGTAAGGCCGACAACGCTTTAATCAAGACACCCTTCAGCATTAAAAAGTATCCGCAGAACTACATGGTGGTGAAGGACAACAAACCGGAGTTTGAGGGCGTGTTCGCGCGTACTGTTAGCCGTGACTTGAAGGAGCCTAGCTATATCACAGCGACGACTGATTACTCGACTCTTGATCGCGCCGGGAGAACCCAGGGCGTGACGGCAATCGTTACCTATCAGTCGATGATGTTTCACAACAGTAGTGTTGTCAGCCGGCCCGCCTTCCCAGAAGAAACGCGAGTTTCTGGCGAGTATTTGCATGCCAAATACACGGCAACGAAAGCCTCAGTAGAGAAGGGGTGGCATGGCGGCATCAATAACAACCGCATTGTGCAACTCACGGGGTACCGGGGATACTTGTACAACAAGTCGCACCTGGTCGCCTGGTCACTCAATGGAGACATGCAAACCCACAACGTGATTCTTGGCACGCGGGCGCAAAATGTGGGCACCAACGACATGCGTAACCCTGGCGGCATGGCTTATCCTGAGACTCTCACACGAAATTACCTGCAAGCGCACCAGGACGAAGCGGTCGCATACCAGGCCATACCCATATATAGTGGATCGGAGTTGGTACCGCGTGGCGTACACGTGATTGTGCAGTCCCTCAAAAATCCGAACGGTCTGCGCCTGAACCTCTGGGTCTTTAACCAGCAGGCGGGCGTTAAAATCAACTATAAGACTGGGCAATTCAGCCTAAAATGATGACGACACCTGTTTACGCATGGTGAATGATTATGCTTCAAAATTGCATTAGTTCCGTCGCCGACGCGGGCGGCGGGGCTATTTTTTTGCCCTATTTTGAGGCCGTTGCCGCATAGTTGTTCGCCGTCTCGCACAAAAACGCGTCAGAATCGCCTCTGACGACACCAAAAAAGGCTGATATTAGTCAGCCTTTGACTGAGCCACGCTTCCGGGGTTCAGTAGCATTGATTACGTCGTTGATTGTTTGTAACGCTTGCGCCAGCGTGTCGGTTGCAACGGTCTCGATCCGCTCAAATCGCCGACGACGGAAATCAAACGTATGAAATTGAAGCGGGTTGATGTACCCTTCCGTTTTCTTCTGGTGAAGTGGAATGAGCAGTCCGGTGTCTCTGAATCGGTTGCTGTCTGCATGAGTAATCGGGCACACGACCGCAAGGCCCGTTAATTTTGCGTACTGGGCATTGCTGACGACTAGGGCTGGTCGGCGCTTCTGAATCTCCTTGCCAGCACTGGGGTCAAAACTGGCACTCACGATGTCGCCTTTGTGCGGAATGTACTCAGTCCCACTCACTATCCAGCACCTCCTGGTCACCCAGTACGTCGTTTTGCTTGAGGTCTGCTTTGAACCATTCACCTTCAAATGGGTTGCGGTGCTTTGGGGTAAAAACGATGGCTCCGTCGGCTTTACGTTGCACGTCAAATTCCTGTCCTTCTTCGACGCGAAGTTCCTTTGGTACTGTCAGCGTCACAGAGTTTCCAACTGATCTGGCTTTGACTGTCATTCTGAATCGCCCCTCTCGTATACACGTAGTATACACCTCGGCGGGTTTTCTGTCCATTATATCCTTCGGGGAACACGTTCAATCGTCATTAGCGCATAGAAAAAAGCCGCCTCAACGGCGGCATCCTATTATTGTGCTTCCCAGAAAAAGTTGGCTGGCAGGTACTCGTCTCTCTCAACCTCGTTGAGTGCGTCCCACTCTGAAGCGGCCTTTCGCAAGATTCGTTTGATTTCCCGGCCTTCGTCCGCCACCATCTCTGCTTGCCACTGTGCAGTCGCCTGATTAGCGCCGGGGTCGGTAGACTCAGTGGCTGAAGTAAACGACAAGTCTTGAACAATACCATTGAAGATGACCTCTTCAGTTGAGGTTAGGCCTTGGTCAACGACGATGTTGTAGAACTCAGCATCAAGCAGATTCCCTAAACTTTCATCTTCGCCGTTATACGCTTCTACCAGCTTTGCAAAGGTTGCGATTTCCATTTTGGTTGCCTCCTAAAATGTCGAAACGTGAGCATCTTCGATTGCGTCAAGGATTTGGGTGTAATCAGATTTAGTTGATTGCTCATAGATTCTTGAGGAATAAGGTGATGTGACCGTGACCTGAACGCTGTCTTCTTTTTCAACGGTGCTGACGGCCACCAGTCCGAACACGTATAGCCCGCATCCATCGCCGCCGAACGTCTCGCCTTCCTCACCATAATCCGCTGTGGCCATCACGCTGTAAAAATCTGCTAGTGTTCTCATGTTTGCCCTCCTTGGCTTTTGCCCGACCTTCTACTGCGCATTTGCGCCTTTCGTTGACTCTCAACGTCGTAGCCGTAACACCGGGTTCCTGGAGCAAGCAAGGGTGGGCTGAGCGCAAAAAGTTTTGCCGGGCTTGCAAAAGTTTTTCGCCCCTTGCTGGCGGAAGGGTTCCGGTGTAGCCGCGCAGCGGCGGTAGGCGGAGCGTGAGAACCAATGAAAGGCGCCAGGTCTTGCTGGCAGATCGCCAGGCGCTGCACAGCAGCGCAAGCCTTTGAAACTACCCGTTCTTGGTAGTTTCAGGCCGCCGCGCGGCCGAGGGAGCTTCTGGAGGCGACAAACGAGTGCGGCTGGGTTTTGCCGTACCGTTTACTATGCTGCATCCTTTTGATCGTTCGCTTCGTGATCTGTGTTGCCCGGAGGGCGTGAGGGGGCGTGGCCCCCGCCCTCCCAGCCGGGACGGCCGCCGCACTGCTCCCTCGGCCGCGCGGCGGCTACCCGGTGAGATGGCAATCAAATACCGTCAAACGCTTGTGGCTCTAAGCATTTGACGGCATCTGTGATCTAATATAGGAAGCAGAAAAGTTAATGAGCGGTGGTATCTTCATATTCGGGAGAAGGTGAGGCTTATGGGCGTAAGGTTCATAACCTTTAATTCCAACGGAAGGAGGTACGGGTTTGCTTTTGATTGGCGCTTTGGCGACAATCACGGCCTTTGTCAGTGCGCTAGCTCTGCTTGTCCTCGCGGTAACGCGATTGGTCAATGCAGTGCGCAAGCTGATGAAAGCAACCGGCTTCGGCCGGAAAAAATGAGCAAACTAAAAGCCGCTTCAACTTTGGCGAGAGGTCGCGGCTTTAGTTTGTGACTTTTGTACCACCGTTCTTTAAACGGCTTCTGCTGTGGAAGGGCACTCCTTGTGGGGTGCCTTTTCGCTTGTCTATATTATAACACGGTCTCAATGTGAAGGAAACGGGCCAGCTCCCGCTGGGCCTCTTACGCCACTTGATACACGCCGCGTGTGACACGTTCAAAATAGCGTTCGTCCTGCACCACCTGTCGGGCCTTTGCTTGCCAGTTAGGGTTTCCTTGCGCCTTGGCAGTCTTGGCCAAGGCGTCGTATAGGTCGGCCAGCTTCGTAACGCCGCGTCCCCTGACAATAGAATAGATGAGGTCCCGCCAAGTTGCGTGTGGCATGTCGGCCATTGTTCGGGTGAAGTCTTTGGTGTACTTGATGTTGACCTGCCAGATTTCGCCCTTTTTGAATACCAACAAGTGCTCGTGCGCGATAGGGACAAACGTCCCGCCGTAGCTCTTCCGCCCGCTAACAGTGTTGAACTGCTCCTTGATGAGGTGACACTCTAGGTCGCCGTACCAAGTCATGTCCTTAATAATCGAGTAGTAGTGGCCTTTCTTGCGAACGTCTCCGACTAGGAAAGCATGTCGTCCGCCCTTGACCAGACTGTCGTATATCTTCTCGTTGATAATGTCTAGCTCCTTGATGAAGTCCGCGTAGGGCATGGCATTTGATAGGTCGTCCGGGTCGTAGGCGCCGCGTTGGGTCGCGTAGTCGATGATGTCCCAGTACGGCGGGTGCGAGAACACAAGGTCTGACTGCACCGGCATGTCGTCCTTGAGCGCGTCCCAGCCGGTCAATAGGTCTAGGTGAACACTGTCAGTGAGGCCAAGGTCGGTAGCTACGTCCTTGCCCGTGCCGCCACCGCTAAAGACCTCCACAAATTTCTTCGGCCGATACGTCTCTAGTAAGTCTTTGATGACGTGGCCTGATACGTTACCTCGGTAACTGCTCTTGCCCCACCGGCCCCGGTCTTGGTAACTTAGAATGCTTGATTTCAATGGCATTTTTGCTCACGCTCCTAACATTGCTTGGTCAAATACCGCTTTCAGGTCGGGGGCCAAAAGTCCGCCGTCGGGCCCGGCCAGCGCCGCTAGCGTGGCCCGATTGACGGCCTCCAGCTCTTGCTGGCTGGCCTTACTAGGGTTGATGCCCAGCTCAATGCACAACAAGGCCGATACGTACCATTCACGGTTTCCCTTGTTGAACTCCACCAGCGTCTTGTAGTAGGCGCTAACCATGCTGACGCTGACGCTATCCGCGACAACCTCCTCTAGCTGTTTGGTGAGGAGCTTCTTGTAGTGCTTCTTGGGCACCACGGTTTCATTCCAGCAGTATGTCATGTCCTGCATAGTCTGGGCCAGCTTGTCGGCCGGTTGCTTCACAACGTCTTCGTATACCGTCTTCATACTGTCCGCCTCCTATCCGATGTAGTCCATGCCGATGAGTACGTGCTCCGGGCTGTCGGCCAGTGCAACGTTCACGCTGTACTCGTCCGGTCGCCGAACGGCTTGTGCAAGAATGCTCCGCTTGCCCGCTCTAAGGGCCTCCTGCTCGTTGTGCGCTGACGTGTCCCGACCAATCGGCCTGCTCACCCAGAATTTGATACCCGCAATAGATGATGTATGATTTCATGATTACCCCTCCTAGGCCATGTGGGCGTCGCTCTTGATTGAGTAGGCGTCTTCTGGCGATACGACCAGACTATCTAACATTTTAATACCCACAACGTTCCCGGCTAGCTCCATGGCTTGCATCTGCTTTCGGTCTGCGTCCGATGGGGTGCAATCACCGCTGGGGTGGTTGTGAGCCATGATGAAGCTCACGGCGTTGCACAACAGCGCTGATTGCAAGATTTCGCGTGGTGCGGCAAGGGCCTTGTTGACTGTGCCAATGAACACGCGTTAGGCGGCGATGACTTGGTTCTTAGTATCTAGATACATTACCAACAGACTCTCGCTGGCATCGTCGCCGATGATTTGTTGAGCCACGTATGTTGCCGTGAGCTCGCCAAGGATAGGAACCCCGGCCCATGACAGCGGTATTTTCGTTTGCACCAGTTTCACAGATGTTACCATAACCGCATTTTGAGTTACTTTGATTGTCGTCTTCATCAGATTACCTCCTGGGCTTCCGGCCCGACCTTCTACTGCGCATTCGCGCTTTTCTTCATCTCTCGACGTCGTAGCCGTAACACCGGGTTCCTGGAACCGGCAAGGGTGGGCTGAGCGCAAAAAGTTTTGCCGGGTTTGCAAAAGTTTTTCGCCCCTTGCCGGTGGAAGGGTTCCGGTGTAGCCGCGAAGCGGCGTTAGGCGTAGCGCGAGAGATGAAGAAAAGCGCGGCGGGCTTCTGGCGGTACGCCAGGCACTGCGAAGCAGGGCAAGCACTGATCACTCCTTCTGGATTCTTGCAAGACCGCAAAACAGCAGTAGGAGACTAAAGTAACCGTGGCGTGCGCAAGGGCCCCCTGGGCGCGCCGCCACATAACGTTGAACAGCCTACACTCGGTTTGTGAGTGCAGGCTGTGGCCTGGCTTGAAGGATCAAAAAAAGAGAACCACCATCCTGGTCTTCTCAACCTGGGCACCGGTTCTCGTTTCTGTAATCAGTCCTTGAGGTGATCTCTCTTGATGATTCGGTAGACAGTACTGCGCGCGACGCCGATTCTTCGCGCAACTTCCTTTGTGGGCACGCCTTCGCCAACAAGCTTCACCAGCTGCTCGTAGGCCAAACGATTCTTGGCGTTCTGAACGTCGGCGGAGTACAAGATTCGGCCACCTTTATACGCGCCGCGTTTCTTAGCTTCGGCGATGCCTTCTTGTTGCCGCTCCAGAATCTTTCTGCGCTCTTCCTCGGCCTGGTATTTGTTCAGCTCCAGGAAAATGTTGATGATCAGGCGGCGCAAGTTAGGTTCCTTGATCTCGCTAAAAGTAGGCAAACTCAAGATGTTCAGCATAGCGCCTTTGCTGTTGATGATCCCGATGACCTGGCTCAGCTCAGCGTTATTGCGACCCAGGCGATCTACGCTAAGCACCGCCACCTCGTCGCCTTCATGGATGTAATCAAGCATCGCCCTGAGCTGCGGCCGCTCCAGGTTTTTGCCGCTTAGCTTGTCGGCAAATACCTTCGTGACGCCCGCCTGGTCAAAGGCGGCAAATTGACGCGCCAAATTTTGATCTGTCGTGCTGACTCGCGCATAACCAACTTTGGCCATTAGTGTCCACCTCTCTGCTTAGCGTGCAAGTCGTGGTTGAGGCCGGCCTGCTGCAAGGCTAGCTCGGTCGCGAGTAGCCGATTGATAAGTTCCGAAGTTCGTTCGCCACTTGTGCTTTTGACCTGGTCTAGCACTAAGCGCTGCTCAGGCGTCATTGTGACCTTAATCTGTGTATTCGTTGCCTTGATTGCCAAAGTTACCCCACCTTTCAGCACAACTTTGGGCCGAGTTGGCCCACTTTGTCTAAATCTCCTCAAGCTCGATGTTGTCTAGGTTCGCGTGCGGGTGATCTTTACGATAAGCCTTGTACGCTTCCGTGCGGTTGAGACCGCGATATTGGCCAGCGGGTTTGCGGTATTCTCGTTCAGTACCATCCTTTTGCGTGCGTCGCGTGACCTTCATTGCCTGGTACTTTCTGGGCTTCAGCACCGGGGCCTGGTCTGTTGGTACATACACAGGTTTGTCTTCTTTGCTTAGCGCCTCATAGGCTGGACGCAGCACTTCTGTTTCCAGCAATGGCGGGTGTCCTTCCTCCCAGGGCTGATCTTCAACCAGAGAAAGATTACCGCTCACCACTTCGGTCTGCCGGGTTGGCCAGTACCCCCGGCCAGCGCCTTCCCATCTAATAATAGGTTCTTCAGAGAACGGGCTGAAGAACTCATTTTCCCGTCGTGTCAGTGCCGCAGCACTGTAACGAACCTTGAACCTTGGCTGATAGCCAAACTGCTTCTCCAGCTCCGCTTCGATTTCAGCGCGTTTCTCCACCGGATAGGCGCGGAATATGCGGCTCTCCGTATGCAGCCTCGGCAGCTTTGATTCCCATTGCCACCAGGCGTCCAGGTGGTCACTTGCAAGCGTTTCGCGTTGGTGCCAATCAAAGCTAAACGGATCCAGCTTGCTTCGGTCTGGTGTTTTGACGAGGAACTTGCCTTCAAAGGAGGCCGTGATAACGTCCGCCGACTCAATCACATCAAAGCCTCGCGGAGGCTGATCATCTGATGAGTGCCCGATAACCCCGGCATACAGATCCAACAGCCGGATCGCCTCTGCCTCACGTTCCTTCAATGCTGCGCGCTGGCTTTGTACCATTTTCTCAACTGCAACGAGATCGTCAGCCGTGGCGTATCGTTGGATGAAGCGCTTGGTTGCACTTCGATCGCTAGCAATCCGGGTCGCTTCTCGGTGAGCTGCGTTCCATTTCTGCTGCTTACTGATTGTTTTCGCCAATGCCTTCACTCCCGTCGTTGTGTTCTGATTAAGCGATTCCGACTATTTACTTCTATTATAGATGGGGTTCTCCGATAAGTACATACACATGTACCGAACCGTGGAAATTTCTTTTTCTTTGATAATACACCCTGGTGGGACACGATAAACGTTAATTTGACGGGTTCCGAAAATGTCCCACCAGGGTATACCCTGGTGGGACTGAGCTTCAGCAGCTGGACGCGGCACTACCGGGCTGCATAATCTTTTGATGAGAAGGCGAAAGAATGAATGAAGTTGCGATCATCACAATCGACGGATCGAAGGTCAGTCACAAGAAATAAAAGACAATGAAATATGAAAACGGTTCTGGTGCAAAGTTTACTCAGGGAGAGTGCATCCTGTATCATGAATTGAAACTGGAGGTTTTCAGATGACTGATCATTTTAAAGGACGGCAATTCAATCAATCAGTGATTACTTTTGCCGTAGGCTACTACTTGCGTTACAACATCAGTTATCGAGATCTAGTTGAAATGATGCGCGACCGTGGTATTTTCGTGCATCACACAACCCTCATGCGTTGGGTACAACATTACTCACCGATTATGCGGGCTCTATGGCGTAAGCGCCATCGGCGCACTTCCAAAAGTTGGCGTATGGATGAGACCTATATCAAGATCAAAGGTC
>NZ_BAAGBJ010000017.1:0-47508 GCF_054785075.1 Lacticaseibacillus suihuaensis
CCGTGGTCTCCGTCATCGACACCGGGATCGACGCATCGCACAAGGACATGCGCCTGAGCGACCCGTCCAAGGCCAAGATTTCCCAAGACGACGCCAACGCCTTTGCCAGCTCCGTCGGCTACGGCCGGTTCCTGACCGACAAGGTGCCTTACGGGTACAACTACGCTGATGACTCCAACGAGTACATCGCCGACGACGATCCGGAAGAGCAGCACGGCATGCACGTTGCCGGCATCATCGGCGCCAACGGCACGACCGGCGACCCGACGACCTCAGTGGTCGGCGTGGCGCCTGAAGCGCAGCTTTTGGCGATGAAGGTGTTCTCGAACTCCGACGCCGAGGCGACGACCGGTTCCGACACGGTTATCTCCGCCATCGACGACTCCGCCAAGATCGGCGCCGATGTCTTGAACATGTCCTTGGGTTCTGGTTCCGGGACGCAGACCAACGACGATCCGGAGCAGGCCGCGGTTCAAAACGCGATCGACGCCGGCACCGCCGCGGTCATTTCCGCCGGTAACGACGGCTCCAGTACTTCCGCCACCGACGGCTCCAACGCCAGCTACTTCGACACAGAAGACACCGAAATGGTCGGGGCTCCTGGCGACGCCCGGAACGCGACGACCGTTGCCGCGGCCGAAAACACCGACGCCGTTGGCTACTCCGTCAGCATCAAGGACGGCGACACCGACGTGGTGACGCCTGAGCTGACCCAGATGTCGACCAGCGCTACCCAAAAAGACTTTGATTCCAAGAAGTTCTTCATCGCGCGTGACGCCGATGGCAAGCTTGGCATCGGGACACCTGATCAGATCACCGCAGACGCCGCCGGCAAGGTCGTCGTCGTCGCCCGTGGTGAGATCAACTTCACCGACAAGCAGGCCAACGCGGCTGCGGCCGGTGCCAGCGGCTTGATCATCGTCAACAACACCGATGGCGATGTGCCTTTGACCTCCATGTCCATCGACGACAGCATCCCGACGATCTCGCTGTCCCAGACCCAGGGCAACAAGCTGGCCGACTTTGTGACGGACGGTCACACGGATGACACGTTCAGCGTTTCGCTTGGTCTGCGTCAGTCGCACAACGCGGCTTACGACGCCGACAAGATGTCTTACTTCACGTCTTACGGCCCAACCTCCGACCTGTCCTTCAAGCCGGACATCACGGGCCCTGGTGGTAACATCTGGTCGACCCAAAACAACAACGGCTACATCAACATGTCCGGGACCTCGATGTCCTCACCGTTCATCGCCGGCACCCAGGCCCTGTTGAAGGAATCGATCACCAACGCCGACAACCCGTTCTTCGCCCAGTACGAGGCGATGAGTGGGGCTGAAAAGGCCGGCCTGTTCAAGGCCATCGAGATGAACACGGCCAAGCCGATCCTCGACGACAACTACGACAACGCAATCCAGTCCCCACGTCGCCAAGGCGCCGGGATGGTCGACGTCGAAGCCGCAATCGAACGCCTCGAGACCAACCCGTCGACGGTTGCGTCCGACAACGGTTACCCGGCCGTTGAGCTCAAGAGCATCAGTGGCAACAAGCGCCAGTTCAACGTCACCTTCACCAACCGCACGGCCAAGGATCTGACCTACACGCTGGATTCAACCACCGGCACCCACGCCGTATACACCGACGCTGTCGATCCAAGCGACGGCACGATGTACGACACCCAGGTTTACGGGGCGACGATCCGCACCAACGACGACATCGTCGTGCCGGCCAACGGCACCAAGACCGTGACCCTGACGCTGAGCCTGCCGGAAGGCCTGAGCCAGAACCGCTACATCGAAGGCTTCATGGGCTTCACCGGCTCCGACGGCACGACCTTGAACCTGCCTTACATGGGCTTCCGCGGCAACTGGGATGCCCAGCCGATCTTTGATCCGGTCAACGGCCAGTCTGCCCAGGCACTGGGCCTGAGCTCCTCGTCGGTGCTTTACGCCGAGGACCTGCTGACCGAGAAGCTGATCATTCCTGGGACGACCGCCGATTCCGACACGGTCGACCAAGACGCCGTGGCCTTTTCCAACAGCGGCAGCGCGGCCGTTCAGTCCATTCAGGGCCAGGTCTTCACGTTCCGCAACGCCAAGGATGTGCTTTTTCAGATTCTGGACGCCGATGGCAACGTGGTCACCACGCTTTCCAAGTCGACAGCCGAAACCAAGACGTACTACTACCAAAACGGTCAGTACTACACCACGGTTGACCTGCCGAAGTGGGACGGGACCGCGTTCAACCAGGCAACCGGCAAGTACGAAGTCGTTCCTGACGGCCAGTACACCTACCGTGTCTCCGCGATTGCCGACGGCGCATCCGAGGACAGCCGTCAAAACATCGACATGCCGTTCAAAATCGACTCCGTTGCGCCTGAATTGCAGCACATCGCGTTGACCTCTGAGGAAGTCGACGGCAAGACCCAGTACTACATCACGGGCGAAACCAAGGACGACTTCTCCGGCAACGACATCACCAAGATGGCCGGCACCGCCGTTAACGGCGTCGTTGAGGTCTACCAAACCTACGAAGTGACCGGCACCACGGCCGACGGCTACACCCAGATTCGGGTGCCTTTGACCGACGCGCAGGCCAAGACGCTGGCTCAGGGCCGCAACGCCATCGAGCTGTACGTCAACGATAACGCCTCGAACTATGTCGACGTCATGAAGGACGACGCACCGCTTCCAGGCCAAACCGCCGACGGGCTGGTCATCGACGGTGGGATTCCTGCCACCATCAGCATGGCTAACGAAGACAACATCGATGCAGACTTCAACACCGGCGTTCTCTCCTACCAGATGACCGGGCGCTACTCCGGCGGCGATGTCTACGGGACCTACGTGGATGCGGACGGCAAGACCCAAGATCTTGACATCACCAACCACACGAACCCGAACGACCCAACCGACGTTTCGGCTCAGTACTTCGTGGCGAAGATGCCAATCACGCATGCGGTTGATTGGGACACGACGTTCAAGTTCTACGCCGATGCCGCTCACACGCAGTTGCTCGGCAGCTACGACTCACACATCGCCCTGCAGCAGCCGAAGATCGGGACGCTGACCGTCAACAACGGCAACGACCAGACCTCCGAAGGCAGCGTCAAGGTGGCCGGTGCGGTTTCCGACGACGTGGTTTCGGCTACGGCGACGGTCAACGGCGGCGATCCAATCGACCTGGCCCTGGATGACAGCCACGCGATTGACGCCGATGTGCCGGTTGCGTTCGGCGACAACACCGTCACCATCACGCTGACGGATGCCGATGGCAACGTCAAGACCTTCGACTACGCAATCAACTCCAGCTACGACGCCGATCCGCTGAGTGGCGCGGTCACCTTCGACAACGTTGCCTTCGGGAGCAACTACGTCGAACCAGGCGACACCGCTTACGACGCCGACACCCAGACCTACCACGTCTCCGGCCACGTCAAGCACCCGACGACCAGTCTCGAAATCGCGGGTAAGCACGTCGACATCAAGTCCGACCTGTCCTTCAGCGTTGACCTGCCGGTTGGCACCCTGGGCAAGCACGACTTCAGCGTGGTTTACGGCAACACGCTGACCGGTCAGACCATTCAGGAACGCATCTCCATCATTTTGGATGCGATTGCCCCTGAAGTGACGATCGACCAGGATACCGACAACGACATCCACACCGACAAGGACACCTTCACCATCAGCGGGACCGCGACGGACAACTTCGATTACCTCGAAGTCTACATCAACGGCAACCAGATCGTGCAGACCACCGGTGACCTCAACTGGAACACCACGAACCCTGGCACCAGTCAGTCCTTCTCCGAGGTTGAACACCTCAAGGAAGGCAAGAACATCTTCGTGATCGATGTTGGCGACAGCACCGGTAACCAGGTTGAAAAGGTTGTCACGGTTTACTACGACAAGCCAGCCACGACCGGCACCGAAACCGGTACCGGCACGGAAACTGGCAACACGGGTTCCGAGACCACCACGGACACGATCCAGAGCGTTCTGGACGCAATCGCGGCGGCCAAGAAGGACGCCAGTGACGTCGGCGAGGCCATCAACCCGGCAACGGGCAACACCTTCAACGGCGACTTCAACGCCCTGGCCACTGACCTGAAGATCAGCAAGCTGACCCCGGCCCAGGCCAAGGCACAGCTCGCTGACCTGATCAAGGCGGTTGAGGCCTACCGCACCGCCAACGGCATCACCGCGCCGACGACGAACACGGATACCGACACTGACACGGATACCGATACGGATACGGACACCGACACTGACACCGATACCGACACTGACACCGATACCGATACGGACACCGATACGGACACTGATACCGACAGCCCAATCTTGACCGCAATTGACGCGGCCAAGAAGGCGCTTGGCGCGACGCTCGGCGAAACCACGAACCCGGCCACGGGCCGCACGTTCTACGGCGACCTCGACGCCCTGGCAGCGCAGGTCAAGGCAGGCACCATCTCCGATGAAGACGCCGAAACCACGCTGAACCAGATCATCAGCGCCGCCTACGTCCAAGGCGATATCGCCACGGTCAAGGCAGCCTTCGCCAAGGCCGACTTGGGCAACACCAAGGACGCCGCGACGGGCCGCACGTTCAACGGCGACGTTGACTACCTGAAGGCTCAGGCCGCTTCCGGCGCGATCACGCCAGAAGATGCCGAAAAGCAGCTGAGCGGGTTCGTTGACAACGCGCTTGACGCCTTCGCTGCCGCCATCAAGCAGGCAACGCCGGTCGCCATCGGCAACGCGACGGATGCCGCGACGGGCCGCAGCTACTACGGCGACCTCGACAACGCGAAAGCGGCCGGTCAAAAGGCCACGACGCTTGCCGACAAGCTGGCGCAGTTCGACGCGCTGATCGGCTTCAAGGCCGACATCGCAGCCGCCAAGGCCGGCACCACGGCCCCGGCCGCGACGACCGACACCAAGACCACCACGACCAAGGTCGGCGCGAAGTTCGCCGCCTTCGCCAAGGCCGTCAAGGCAGCCTTTCAGAACCTGACCAAGTAAGCTAGGCCGCAACAAAACACGACCATCGCAGCGATGCGGTGGTCGTGTTTTTTTAGTCAAAAAATCCTGACCTCGACGCGATGAGGTCAGGATGAGCAGGCATCGCCAAACGCCAAAAACGGCACGTGAGAGCCAGGAAGACGCAGGCTGCCATTACCCCTCGGCCAGCGCCATCAGCCGCGCCAGACACTCGGCGGCGGCCTGCGGGTTGGCGTACTCGACGGCGTAGACGAAGCCGTCCCAGGCGCTGTACAAGGCGCGATAAACGGCATCGCGCGTGGTGGCCGCGGCGTCTGGCGCCGGGCGGCGGCCGTAGCCCGCGTAGAACTCGGCCGGCGTGGTCGATGAAATCGCGAAGTCCAGCGCCGGGTCGCCGAACAGGCCGCGGTCGCAGTCGATGACGGCGATCAGCCGACGGTGATCCAAGCTGACCAGCACGTTGCCCTCCCAGAGGTCGGCGTGAACCAGGTGCGGCGTGGTGATCGCGTCAAGCGCCGGCCGCAAATCAGCCACCCAGGCTTGCACGTGAGCGGCCTGGGCCGGCGTGAGCAGCGCGTGGTGAACCAGCAGCCGCAGGGTCGTCGCGAATTCGGCTACGACCCAGCCGCTCCAGGTGGCGAAGCGGCGGTCGGGCTCCGCCAGGCGACCGAAGCGCGGCGCGGTGATCGCGTGAAAAGCGGCCATCGTGGTCCCAAGCTGGCGGTACAGCGCCAGCCGCTCGCCTGGCGTCACCGCCGGGTCATTGAGCGTCACACCGGGCAAACAGCGCGTCAGCATGTAGGCGCGGTCCAGCGCCTGGTCGCCGCGCGACCAGGCGACGACCTGGCTGCCGGGGACACCGTATTGAGCCAGCAACTGCGCGGCCTGGGCGTCGGCCGCCATCAGCCCGTGTTCGAAGGGCAAAAGCAGCTCGCGGTGAACCGGCCCGATGCGCAGGATGTAGGCGTCACCGGTCGCCAGGGTGAGGAGGTAGGTGGTGTTGAACAGGCCGCCGTGAACGACGGCGACGCGGTAGCCGGTGGCGCCGGGGAAGTGGCGGTGAATCAGCGCCGTCAGTTGCGGCGGCGTCAGTTCCTGGTAGATGCGAGATGGCATAGCGACCTCCAAGGGTTTTGCCTTCAGTATACCCGCTGTTCCACGTGAAACAAGGGTGAAAACAAGCCGCGTGGGGTCCAAAAAATAATTTTTGTTATCGAGTGTCAGTTTACCTGACCGCCGCGCTTGAGCCCCGCGTGAATCTCGGGTATGCTTCAGTAAGTAATGCACAACACATGGAGGCTATCACGTGACTGTTAATCTTGATTGGGAAAACTTGGGCTTCGACTACATGGAACTGCCGTACCGCTACGACGCCCACTGGAAAAACGGCGCCTGGGACGAGGGCGGCCTGGTTCAAGGCGGCAGCCTGACGCTGAACATCAGCAGCCCGGCTCTGCACTACGGCCAAAGCGCCTTCGAGGGGCTGAAGGCCTACCGCACCAAGGACGGTGCGATCCAGCTCTTTCGCCCGGACCAAAACGCGGCGCGGCTGAACCGCTCGGCCAGCCAGCTGCTGATGCCGGCGGTGCCGACCGACCAGTTCCTGGCCGCCGTCAAGCAGGTCGTCGCGGCCAACGCCGAGTACGTGCCGCCGTACGGCACCGGCGCGACCTTGTACCTGCGGCCGCTTCTGATCGGCGTCGGGGAGAACATCGGTGTCGCTCCGGCCAAGGAGTACCTGTTCACCGTGTTTGCGATGCCGGTCGGCGCCTACTACAAAGGCGGCATGGTGCCGACCAAGTTCATGGTCGCGGAGACTTACGACCGGGCGGCCCATTTTGGCACCGGGCAGAGCAAGGTCGGCGGTAATTACGCGGCGAGCTTGCAGGCGGGTAAGTACGCTCATGAGCATGGCTTCGGCGACGCCATCTACCTCGACCCAATCGAGCACCGCTACATCGAGGAGGTCGGCTCGGCCAACTTCTTCGGCATCACCAAGGACGGTCGCAAGTTCGTGACCCCCAAGTCGCCGTCGATTCTCCAAAGCATCACGCGCCGCTCGCTGATGGCCCTGGCGACCAGCGTCTGCGGCCTGACCGCCGAAGAGACCCGTATTCCGATCGACGGCCTGGATGACCTGGCCGAGGCCGGCGCTTGCGGCACCGCGGCGGTGATCACCCCGATTCAAAGCATCACGTACCGCGACCACGTGCATCAGTTCGGCGACGGCGGCGTCGGCCCAATCACGCAAAAGCTCTACGACACGCTGGTCGGCATCCAAAACGGCGACGTTGAGGGCCCGGCCGGCTGGATCGTGACCGTGGAAGCCTGAGTAGCGGCGATTCGGAAGCCGGTTCGCGCCAACCGTGACGGTGGTGGTTCGGGAGCCGGCGTGGTGGCAATCGTGGCCACTCGCCGCGGATTACGGTCGGTCGACTCGTTGCGGCGCGTTGTCTGCCTTGCCCGGCAGTGCCAGGCGCAAGCCATCGCGGCTCAACCACGCAAAAGCAGGTGCCTCACCTCACAATTGTGAAGTGAAGCACCTGCTTTTTAATGGTCTGTTGGGTTAGTCGGCGAAGTGCAGCACCTGCGCGACCGGGTAACGGGCGGACTTCATCTCGTCCTTGCCGTTCTTGGCCGGCTTGCCGATGGCAATCGCCATGACCGGCACGTAGCGGGTCGGGTCGAGGCCGAAGAGCTTAGCGGCCTTGGTCGTGTCGTAGCCGCCGATCGGGTTGGTCTCGTAGCCGTGAGCCCGAGCGACCAGCATCAGCTGGGTAGCGGCGATGGCGGAGTCGACCGAGGAATCGGCGACCAGCATCGACTGCGGCGCCTTTTCGTAAAGCGGCAGGAAGGTCCGCAGCACCTCGTCGCGCTTTTCAGGCGTGATGCGACCGTCTGCGGCCGCCTTGTTCCACAGGTCGCGGTAGGACTTGAAGGCCTGGGTGTCGCCGAAAATCTGAACGACGGCGCTGGCGGATTCCAGTTGCGGCAGGTTGAACTTCATGAAGTACTGGCGCAGCAGGTCCTTGCCGGCGGCGTTGTCGACGACCTCGAAGTGCCAAGCCTGCAGGTTGCAGGCGGAAGGCGCCGTGATCGTCTCTTGGATCATGGCGGTCAGCTCCGAACGGGGAATCGTGACGCTTGGGTCAAAGTCCCGCACCGAGGAACGGTGCAGCAGCACATCACCGAAATCATTGTTCACAAAAGTCATCAGGTAAGACTCCCTTCAATGTAAGTAGCGGGTTGAGCTGGACGCGCCAACGTTGCGCTTGGAAACCCGGATTCGACTTCAGTATAGCGCTTTCCCTATCTTTTGGTAAGCGCCACCTGGACATTTATCGTCAAGTGACCACAAACGCTTACAATGTGTTGCAAGCGAGCCATTGTAAAAACGGTCACGGACTCGTAATCAAACTGTCACGTCGCCGGCCTGGCCAACATGCTACGATGGAATTATTAAGAAAAGGTAACGATAGGAGGACGCTGATGAGAATGAATCGGGTTCAGTTAGGGAAGGCGACACTGGGGGTTACGGCGGCTGCACTGGCGGCGCTTGGGGCGCAGGGCCGCGGCCACGTCACTCAGGCGGCCGGCGGCGCCCAAACCGCAACCGCCAGCGCTGCGGTGGCCAAGGCGCAGACGAGTCGGACCAAGGCCACGGTTTTGGCCAACTCGGTCACGAAAGTCAGCCCGTTAACCAGCGGCATTCAGGCGCTGCAGGCGACCAACTCAAGCCGCTACCCCAAGGCCGTCGCCGGCTTCCTGAACCAGATCATTTCAGGCGCCATCACCGGCTGGACGTCACACCGCATTTTGCCGTCCCTGACCGCCGCCCAGGCGATTTTGGAAAGCGGCTGGGGTGGCTCCAGCATGGCCACCAGGTACCACAACCTTTTTGGCATGAAGGGCAGCTACAACGGCGCGACCGTGCGGGTGGCGACGCGCGAGTACTACGGCGGTGCCTACCACACCATCTACGATAACTTCCGTGTCTACCCGAACGACGCCGCCAGCATCGCCGACCACGCCACGGTGCTGGCGACCAGCGCTCGCTACGCCAACCTGATTGGCGTCACCAACGCGACCACCGCGACCAACCGCATCAAGGCCGACGGTTACGCGACGGCGCCGGATTACCCGGCCAAGCTGCGCCAGCTGATTGCGACCTACCGGCTGACCGCCTGGGACCAGCTGGCGTTCCAAAACGCCGCCGGGGCCGGCACCGGCGCCGGTGCGACCACCGGTAGCACAAGTGGGGTGACCTACACCGTGCGGCGCGGCGACACCCTGACCGCGATCGCGCGGCGCTACGGCACCACCGTCAGCGCCTTGGCCGCCCTGAACGGCCTCAAGAACCCGAACGTCTTGATGGTCGGCCAGAAGCTGGTTGTGAAAAAGGCCACGACAACGACCGCAAGTTCAGCAACGACCAAACCGACCACGACGACCAAGCCGGCGACCAGCACCAGCAAACCGGCCGCGAAGCCGACGCCGGCAACCGCCACCAAGCCGGCCGCGAAGCCGACTGTGACCAGCCCGGCGGTGACCTACACGGTGCGAGCCGGCGACACGCTTTACGCGATCGCTCGCAGCCACCAGACCACGGTGGCCAAGCTGGTGAGCCTGAACAAGCTGGCCAACGCCAACCGCATCGGCGTCGGCCAGCGGCTGGTAATTCGCGCCGCAACCACGGCGGTGAAGGCGACCGCGACGAAGGCGACGACCGCGAAGGCGACGCCGACCAAGACCGCGACAGCGAAGACCACCGCGAAGACCACGGCGGCCAAAACCTACGTGGTGCGAGCCGGCGACACGCTTTGGGGCATCGCGACGCGCAACCACACCACGGTGGCGAAGCTGACGGCGAAGAACCACCTGACCAATGCGAACTACTTGCGCATCGGCCAGCGGTTGGTGCTGGCGTGAGGCTGGCAACAATGGTAAGGTGAGATTGTTCATCTCGACACGTGACGGCGGGTTGATTCCGGCCGTTTTTGTGCGTCAACTCACTTGCAAAGGAAGATTCTCATGGACCTGATCGGCATCGACTTAGACGGCACCTTGCTGGACCGCGACCAGCACATTTCGACCGGCAACGCCGCGGCGCTGCGGCTGGCACAAAAAACGGCGGTGCCGTTCATCTGCTCCGGCCGTGACCCCGAAGACATTCAGCGGTTGCTGGCGGCGGTCGCGGTGGCCGTGCCGGTGGTCGGGCTCAACGGCGCGGTTGGCGTGGTCAACGGCCGGCAGCTGTTCGCCACAACCTTCGCAGCAGCAACCGCAAGCGCTGTCATTACTGTTTTGGACGCCATTCCGTACAAAGTTTACTCGCCAACCGCGCGATTCGAGACGCCGGAATACGAGGCCAAGCTGCGGGCGCTTTTTGCCGCCGGGGATGCCGATCAAAAAGGGCAGCTGCCGTACCAGCTGGCGTATGATGCGAGCGTTCCGGCGCAACCGCTTTCATCATCCGACCGCAACGACCTGACCAAGTTCAACGTGACGATTCCAGACCGCCGGCTCAAGGCCCGGGTGATTGCCAGCCTGGCTGCGGTGCCGGGCGTCGTCACCACCGGCTCCGGCCCCGCCAACCTCGAGGTGATTCCAACCGGTGTTGGCAAGGGACTCGCGTTTGGCAAGTTGCGCCAGGCCCTGGCGCTTGAGGCAGGGCGCAACGTGGCAATCGGCGATTCCGAAAACGACCGCTCGATGTTCGCCGCGGCGGATCTGACCTTTGCGATGGGTAACGCGACGCCGGCGATTCAGGCGGCCGCAACCGCGGTGGTGGCCGACCACGACCGAGACGGCGTGGCCGAGGCGCTGCGGCTTTGGGCAACGCGCTAGTTGCGTGACGCCGAGAAGGCCGCAGCGAGGCTTTACCGCCGCGAACCGGCCATGTTATACTGAAGCCAGCAAAAAACGGCACCCCTGCAAGAGTGCCGCCTTGCAGACTACCGCGTTAAGAGCGGTGGCCCAGTGTTTAGAAGCTAAGAAGCCGCCAAGCTTTGGTCAAAAAGATGTGGGCGGCTTTTAGCTTGCTCATTTTTGGATGATGGCCCTCAGTGCCTGAATCGCAACGACCAGGCGGCTGATGGCTGCGATCGATTGCTCGATCTCCGTAATCAGCCGGTTCAGGCTTGCGACCTGTTTGCGAAGCGCATAGGTCGCAAGCGTCGAACCACTGAGAAACACCACGATCGCCGTCCAAGACGGGATCACGAGTTTGCAAAGTCCTCCTTTCTTTCAGAATCCGACTACCAACGCGCCTCAGCGTCATTGGCATCACCCTCTTTCGGAAGTGGGGACCACCGCTCATATCACTTTGTCTGCCGGTGTATTGTACCAAGAGCTGGCGCGTTTTGCCTAGGTGAGGGGCATGAGAAGTTGGTGTGACGCGGCTTTACCACCGCGAACCGACCATGTTATACTAAGGCCAGCAAAAACGGCACCCCTGTGAAGAGTGCCGCCTTGCAGACTACCGCGTTAAGAGCGGTGGCCCAAGTGTTATGGAAGCTAAGAAGCCGCCACTACTTCTGCCAAAAAGTTATGTGGGCGGCTTTTAGCTTGCTCATTTTTTGATGGTGGCCCTCAGTGCCTGAATCGCAACGACCAGGCGGCCGATGGCTGCGATCGATTGCTCGATCTCCGCAATCAGCCGGTTCAGGCTTGCGACCTGTTTGCGTAACGCATAGGTCGCAAGCGTTGAACCACTGAGGAACACCACGATCTCCGTCATAGACGGGATCACGAGTTTGCCGTGCCCTCCTTTCTACCGGAATCCGACAGCCAATCCGCCTCAGCGTCATGGGCATCACCCTCTTTCGGAAGTGGGGACCACCGCTCATATCACTTTGTCTGCCGGTGTATTGTACCAAGAGCCGGCGCGTTTTGCCTAGGTGAGGGGCATGAGAAGTTGGTGTGACGCGGGTTGAAGGGCAGGACGCCGGCGCAGAGACGGATTTTTGAAGTTGCGGGTGACAGAAAGGATGAACGAACATGGCGATTCAGCTGGTGGCCATCGACTTGGATGGCACGTTGCTCAACGATAATCACGGCCTGGACCAAGTGACCATTGCGGCGGTGCAGGCGGTCGTGGCCCAGGGGGTGCGGGTGGTGCTGTGTTCCGGACGACCGCTGTCCGGCATCGCGCCGCTTTTTGCGCCGCTTGGGCTGGGGCGGCCCGACGATTACGTCATCGCCTACAACGGGGCGTTGGTCCAAAACGCCGCCAGTGGAGCGGTGATCGATGCCCACACCCTGAGCCTGACTGACTTCAAGCGGCTGGCGGCGTTTGCATCGGCGCAGCACGTTCACATCCAGGCGCTGGACCGCGAGCGTCTTTACACGCCCAACGCCGACGTGTCCCGCTTCACCGTGCGGGAGTCGTACCTGCTGCACGTCCCGCTGTTTTACCGGCCCCTGGCGGAATTTGCGCCGGAAAAACGCTTCGTCAAGGTGATGATGATTGACGAGCCGGAGCTGCTAGCCGGCGCTAAGCAAGCGCTTCCAAATGACTATTTCAATGATTACTACATCGTCAACTCCGAGCCCTTCTTCCTGGAGGTGCTGCCGCCGGCCGTCAGCAAGGGCAACGCGGTGGCGACGCTGGCCGCTCACCTCGGCATTCCGATGGCTGATGTGATGGCGATCGGCGACCAGGCCAATGACGTGCCGATGATTGCCGCGGCCGGCCTCGGCGTGGCGATGGGCAACGGGATTGAGGCCGCCAAGGCAGCCGCGGATGCGGTGACCGGCACCAACGCGGCCGGCGGCGTCGCCCAGGCGCTGCGACAGTTTGTGCTGAAGTAGGCAAGGGCGACCGGCCGGCCGGCGAGCCGCTCGCACTGCGGCGCTTCGCACCGAATTTGGCGCAACCGACTGGCCGGCGGCGTGGCCACCGGCTGTGCGGGTGACCGCGATGGCGGTTCGCGGGCGACCGAGCCACTGGGCAGACAGATTGCGACAAGGTGTGGGTGGTGGCCCGGGCCTTTTTCGTGGTGCTTTCTGAAAAATATTTGGCAACCAGGGGCAACTCGTGTAAACTGTTATTCGTAACCGTTACTGTTAACGAACTTTGGGGGAGACGCATGACGCCATTGATCACCGTATCACACATGAGCTTCGGCTTTCGCGACCGTAGGCTATACTCGGACATGAGCTTCGCGCTCGCTCGCGGCTCGATGACCAGCCTGATTGGGGCCAACGGGGTGGGGAAAACCACGCTGATTCGCCTGCTCATGGGGCAGCTGACTCCGACGGCCGGCACCATCACCCGGGCGGCCGACCTGAGCCTGGGCTATGTGCCGCAGTTTCGCAACATCGACCCCGAGTACCCGCTGACGATTCGCCAGTTCGTGCAGCTCAACCAGCTCAAGCACCTCGTCCCGTGGCATACCCGCGCGGAAAAAGCGGCGGTCGACCAGGTGATCGCCCAGTGCGACCTGAGCGAGCGGCAACACCTGCGGCTCGGGGCGGCCAGCGGCGGCGAGAAGCAAAAGGCCTACCTGGCCCAGGCGCTTTTGACCCAGCCGAACTTCCTGATCCTAGACGAGGCGACCGCAAGCCTCGACGTCAACACGAAGACCGAGCTGATGAGCCTGGTGCGGCGGCTGAACCGCGAGCTCGGGCTGACCGTGCTGTTCGTCACCCACGACCTGGAGCTCGCCCGGGAGTTCACGAGTCAGTACCTGCTGCTGACGGCGACCGGCCACGAGCTGGCGCCGACGCAGACGATGGATTTGGCCAAAATGCCGCGCGAGCTGACGCCGGTGGCGGAGGTGCATTAATGTTTCAGTATGATTTTATGCAAAACGCTTTTCTCGCCAGCACCTTCATCGCGCTGACGACCGGCATCGTCGGCGTGTTCGTCACCGCTCGGGGGATGAGTTTTCTCGCCCACACGCTGTCGGAAATCGGCTTCGCCGGGGCCGCCCTGGCGGTGTTCGTCGGCATCCGGCCGCTCGACGGGATGCTTGTGACCACTATCTCAAGTGCCGTCGCGGTCGGCAAGTTGTCGGTCAAGGCCAGTCGCCGCGAGGCCTCGATCAGCGCGGTGTCCAGCCTGTTCACCGGCTTGGGCATCCTGTTTTTGGCGCTGTCGGCCAAGAGCTCGAGCTACGCCACCACCATTTTGTTCGGCAGCATCATCGGCATCTCCCGCGCCGACGTGTGGCAGCTGGTCGGCCTGGCCGCGGTGGTGCTGGTGACGATAGCCTGGGCCTACCGCAGCCTGGCCTTCGACTCCTTCGACCCGGTCGGCGCCCAGGCCCAAGGGGTGCGGCGCAATCTGATCGGTATCTACTTTCTCTTGATCCTCGCGGTGTCCGTGTCGATCGGCGCCCAGATTGTCGGCAGCCTGCTGGTGTTCATCCTCCTGACGCTGCCGCCGGCCGTGGCCAAGTACCTCGGCCACACGCTGCCGCAGATGCTGGCGATTTCGGTGGCGACGGCGCTGATCGGCGTCTGGGCGGGGCTTTTGCTGGGCTATTACACCAACTGGCCGGTGACATTTTTCATCGCCGCCATCGAGTGCGTTTTTTACTTCGCGGCGCTGCAAGTGCGGCGGCGGCAGGGGTAATGGGCAGACTGAAAAGGCGTGGTCACGCGACCACGCCTTTTTTGATAAACCGATTCAGTTTCTGAAAACGAGAACGCGGTGGCGAAAGTACCGCGTTTTTTGCTTGCCGGCCAGCGCAATCACCACTGGGGTTGGTCCCGCGCCACGCGACACGCAAAGGACACCGCGGGTTGACCCACAGTACCCCCGGTTGATATTGAATTGACGAACCGACCCGCAAGCAGGGCAGACTGCCCCCGCCAGTAGGTAAAACCGATTCGGTTGGTGGTACGCACTGTGGTGGAGCCGGCAGTTGCGGATCATTGGAGTCAAACCAGGGCTGTTTTCTTTTACGCGAATTTCTTCGTCGCTAGACACTCACGCCGCGGACGTGGTCGACATAGGTCGACGTTCATCAGATGAGAATGATAGTCACCGTAGACTGCCTTGAGCTGCGCTTCGGCCGTGCGACCGAGAGGCGCTGTCGAATTCTACGAGGATAGAATAACACCAACTCAAGTCATTTGGCAAGCGCTTACGTCGCGATTAATGTAAATGTTGTGTAAATGTTTGGTAAATAAAATATAACAGAATACGGGGCCGCCGCCCCCACCCCTGCGACCGGTTGTGCTTGCAATCCCGGCGACCAGGTCGCATAATCGGCATGTTTTTTGACGACCTTGGAGGGGATACCGATGGTTTCACAGACATACGCCGCTTACCTGGAGCAGGTCCGGGTGACACACCACATTCGCATCAAGGCGCTGTGCGATTACGTGGGCTTTTCGGAAAAAACATATCAGCGCATCGTGCGGGACGAGGCCAGCCCCAAGATTGGGGAGTTCTGTCGCTGGCTGGATTTTCTGCACGTCGACGTGGCCAAGCCGCTGGCGCCCTTGATTGAGGCCGCCTATTTTCGCATCACACCGCTGCAAAACCGGGCGCTGACGCTTTTGCGCGACCCGGCGCCGCTGCCGGATGCCGGGTCGCTGCGCCGACAGCTGACCGCGCTTGCCGAAGCGACTCACCAGCCCGACTGCACCCTGCTGATGATGCTGCTGAAGATACGCGAGACGCCGGTAGCGGCGCGGCCGGCCATTGCTAGAACGGTGCTGGCGACGCTGCAGCGGCGCAAGTTCTGGGCCGCTTTTGAGCTACAGAGCTTCCTGGTCATCGCGCCGTATCTGACCTTTGCCCAGGTAGATCACGCCATGGAGCGCTATGCTCAGGCGCCGGCCAAGGGTCAGCCGACCGGGCCGCTGATCGGGCAGGTCATTCACTACCAAGAGGCGTTGCTGCTGTGTTACGTGCAGGCCGCCTGCGCCACGCACATCTGCGAGAACGTTATTCGGGCCCTGACCTGGGGAACGGTTCGCGACCCGGGGGAATGGACGCAGCCCTATGATTTTCAGGTGCTGGCGGCGCTGTGCCAGGCGCTTGTGCCGGTGTTTGAGGCAAGTCGGGTGAAGATTGAATCCCTGGACGCCGTTTTTGCGCCCCGGCTTGCGGCCCTGACTAAGCTCAATGGCCCGGCGCCATCGCGACTGGCAGGTCGTATCGCCGCGCTTGCGGCGATTCTCAAGGCGACGTCGGGCTACCACCACGATGCGCGGCCGCGCCATTGCGCGACCCCGACGGCGAGCGCCAAGGCGTTGGCTGCGGGTTTTGGGGAGCGGCTGGACCAGCTGCGCCGGGCTCAGCGCGTCAGTATTAAGAATCTGTGCCGGCTGAGCGGCCTCACTCGCGACGGCTACGCCAATGCGCTGGCTGGTGCCGGCTTGCGGCTGGATCAGCTTTGTCGGGCTCTGGATTGCCTGCATGTCGGCCTGCACGAGTTCATCACGTGGCGGGACATGCCGTACTGGGCCGAGGCAATGACGCTATCGCAAAGTCGGATGGCCGCGGCGGCCAGGGGCGAGCTGGCGGCGGATCATCAAGAGACACTGGCGCGGTTCAAGGTGCTGGCGGCCGGGGACAGTCCCTACTTCACCATGATGGTGCAGTTGATGCGAACCATCGATGCGGAAATCGGCGCGGGTTTTGATGCGGCACTGCCAATCGGTCAAAAGGTGACGGACAAACTGGCTAGCTTCGATGCCTGGACACCGCGCGACTACTACCTGTTGGCTGACACGGCACCGGCCGCGAATCTTGCCACTGCTCAGCGGCTGATGCGCCAGCTGGCCAAGGCGCAGACCACGCCGGATGCAGCGGTCAACGCGATGCACCCGGCGGTGTGGCCGAATCTCTGGTACAGCCTGCTGACGGTGGCTTATCGTACCCGAGACGCCGACACGGTGCTGGCGATGACCCGCACGATTGTCGCCTTGCCGCCACTTGCACCGACCGCCGACACGACGCTGTGGGATGCCATGCAGTGCTACGCCGCTTATGTTGCGCAGGTGGTGACGCAGGGGCGGACGGCCGCTGAACCGGCCTGGCGAGACCTGATGGCTGCCGCCAAAACGCTTTTGCCGACCACGACAACGACGGCGGCGGCCTGCATCAATCCCGGGCCCAACCGCGAGCTGCTGCTGGCGGTGCAATGGCCGGGGGATGCCGGAAGCAGTCATCAGTAAGTGAATGAGCGCCAGCCCCCTCGGGTGAGACCCGAGGGGCTTTTTTTGCACGAATTCTTCAAAATTTGGGTTTTTTGACCGCTTTTAAGACAGCAGGCAATCGCGCAACTAAACTTGATTTGTTCACTGAGAGATAATTAATCATCGAGAAAATGCGCGTGAGGGGGGAGGCGTCAACGCGCAACACGCACGACGAACGCCGGCCGGTCGGGAGAGGCCAGGGCGGTGCCGGCGTCCCGGCGAGACTTCACCGGGCACCGTTAAGTTTTGGGGGAAATTTTTTTCGGACGTATCCATCTGGAGGATATCATGAAGGTTAGTCAAATTAAGTCTCAAACCACTGAAGTGACCGAACACATCAAGCTGTACAAGGCCGGCAAGCGCTGGCTGACCGCGGGGATTTTCGTCGCGGCCCTTGGCGTGTACGGCGCCACCGCGACGCCGGTTCAGGCGGCGGCAGGCACAGACGCTGCGACCACCGCTACCGGCGACAGCATTACCAGCCACCACGCGGCAATCCTGAAGTCGTCGCAAACCGCGGCCCCGACCAAGGCCGCCACCGCGACCGACCCGACGCCGACCACGGCAACCACCGCCCCGACCACCGGCAGCGCCAAGACCGCGACGGCCACCGGTGACGCAGCCGCGACTGGTACCGCTGCGACCGGCACCGCCGCGGCGACGGCCAACCGCGCTATCGCGGCCGGCAACCAGGCCGCTCCGGTCAGCCGCCGCGCCACCAGCCCCGCGGCCGCAGCCAGCACCACTGCCGCCCGGGCCGCCGCGGCCGGCGCCTCAAGCGCCAGCACCACCGCTGCTGCCAGCACCGCTGCCACTGCCACCGCAGCCGCCCCAACCGCCACGGCGCCGGCGACCACGGACACCGCAACCGACGCGACGGCTTCCAGCGTCGACGGGAAGACCACGGCTGTTTTCGATTACGTCGACGAGGCCGGTGCCCCGGTCACGGGCGACCGGGTGCTGACGGTCAGCGCCGCCAAGCTCGGCGTCGTGCCGGGGGCGGCGACCGTCGCCGGCTACACGCTTGAGCGCGAGGTGGTCAACATCCCCGTCAGCGAGCAGCCGAACAAGCAGACCCACTCCGTTGTGGTCGATTACGGCAAGCAGACTTACACCGAATACACCGGGGACAACGGCACCGGCAGCGTCGTTGAGCAGCAGGACTTTACCGCGCTCAACGCCGCGGCTCGCCTGGCCTTGGCCAACAACGGCGTGATGATCGACCCGAGCCACGATTTTGACATGCAAGTCGACACCCAGGCTGACGGCAGCACCGCGGCGACCAAGGACGCGGCGGTCGCCGACTGGTGGCAGGCCTTCGTGCTGGGCGGTGGCTCAAGCGCCTATGTTTACAGCAAAAACACGCAGGACACCACGCCCGAGGCTGACCGCATTCGCACCACGTTCCACTATGTGACCGATCAAGGGGAAACACTGAGCAACGGCCGCATTTTGACCGTCGATGCACAAGCCCTCGGGGTCGTGCCCGGGGCCACCGTGGTGCCGGGCTACACGCTGCAACAAGAGGTCATCGACACGCCGGCCGCTTCCGGCTCGACCGATGCCGTGCAGTCCATCGTGGTGGATTACGCCAATCAGACCTACACCGAATACGCCGGGCTTCACGGTACCGGTGCGGTGCAGGCCCAGACCAAGTTCGCCGACATCAACCAGGCCGAACGCCTCGGCGACGCCTACCAGGGCATCATGATCGACCCGACCCAGGATTTTGACATGGGGGCCGATGCGGTCGGCACCTTCTACAACGCGGCCAACAAGCTGAGCTACATCAACCAGGTCTGGCGGCTGATTCAGTCCGAGGGCCTGACCTTCAGCTATGTTTACAGCAAAAACGCGACGGACACCACGCCGCAATCCGACGTCGTGACCACGGCCTTCAACTTCCAAGACGCCGCCGGCAACCAGCTGGCGCCGGCAACGACCGTGACCGTCACCGACCAGAACCTCGGCGTCGTGCCGGGGGCGGCGACCATCGCCGGCTACACGGTGCAAAAAGAGGTGGTCAACCTCGATCCGCAGACCTACGACGAAGGCACGGTGCAGTCGATTGTGATCGATTACGCTAGCCAGACGTATACCCAATACACGGGCCGCGACGGCAGCGGCGCCGTCGAAAAGCAGCTCAGCTTCGGCGCTATCACCGCGGCCCAGCGCGTCGCCATCGCCTACCAGGGCCTGATGATCGACCCGACCCAGGATTTTGACATGGAAAAAGACCGCATCGCCCAGTTCGTCAGCCTGAACGCCCGGCAGCTGACGATGCACGACACCTGGGCCGAAATGGTGGCGCAGCACTTCAGCTTCACCTACGTGTACGCCGAAGGGGACCTGCCGCTCTCCACGACGCCGGTGACCGATCCGGACGCGACGCAGGCGACGTTCAACTTCACCGATGACGCCGGGACGACCATCGCCGATCCGGTCACCATCAGCGTCACCCAGGCCAACCTCGGCACGGTGCCGGCGGCGGCCACTGTGGCCGGCTACGTCGTGCAGCAGGAGGTCGTCAACCTGCCGCCGATCAAGGATGCGGCCGGCACGGCCCAGTCCGTGGTGGTCGATTACGTCGCCCAGACCCTCACGGCCTTCGCGGGCCGCGACGGCTCCGGCGCCGCGCTCAAGACCACGGCGTTCGCCGACCTTGACGGCGATCTCCGGATGTCGCTTGGGTTCAACGGCATCATGATCGACCCGACCCTGCCGCTGGACATGGAAACCGCCGGCACGGCCCATTTTGCCAGCGCGACGGTCAAGCACGACAGCGTCTCGGCCTGGTGGCACGAGGTGATTGCCGGCGGCGCCACCTACACCTACGTCTACAAGACGGCGGCCACGGCGACACAGCCGGCGGCTCAGCACCTCAGCGCCGACTTCACCTACGTCGACGCCAACGGCCAGACCCTGGCCCCGACGCAGGTCCTCGCCGTCAGCGAGACGGCCCTGGGCACCGTGCCCGGTGCCGCGACCATCGCCGGCTACACGCTGCAAAAAGAGGTGGTCAACACCCCGGCCATCGTTGATCCGGCCGGCACCGCCCAGTCCATCGTGGTCGATTACGCCAAGCAGGTGATCAGCGCGTACAGCGACCGGGACGGCCAGGGGACGCTGATGAAGGCCACGGCCTTCACCAACCTGACCGCGACCGACCGCACCGCCTTTGCCTTCAACGGCATCCTGATCGACCCGAGCCAGGGCTTCGACATGGCGCAAGACACCGCCGGCCAGTTCCCCGGCGGCAAGCTGGCCGCGGTGTACAGCTGGTGGCAGACCTTCCTTGACGGCAACGGCACCCACAGCTACGTCTACGTTTTGGACACCGAGGCCGGCACCGGCGACCTGGTGACCGGCGACAAGGTCCGCGCGACCTTCAGCTACGTCGACGAGAACGGCAAGCAGATTGCGGCCGACCGCGCCTTCACCACCACCGAGCTGGTGGCCGGCACCGTGCCGGGCGCAGCCAAGGTCGCCGGCTACACGCTGCAAAAAGAGGTGGTCAACACCCCGGCCATCGTCGATCCGGCCGGCACGGCGCTGTCGATTGTGGTCGATTACACGACCCAGCGCGTCACGGCCTACACCGGCCGCGATGGGCAGGGCATCGCCCTCAAGACCTCGACGTTCGCCGCGATGAGCACGGATGACCGCATCGGGCTGGCCTACGACGGCATCATGATCGATGCGGGGCAGGATTTTGACCTCAACACCGACACCGTCGGCCAGTTCGCCAGCGTTCAGAGCAAGCTCGACCAGGTCTTCACCTGGTGGCAGGAGTTCGTGGTGAACGACGGCAGCCACACCTATGTTTACAGCCAAAACGCGCCGGTTCACGGCACCGCGACCAGCACCCGCACCATCGTCTTCGTCGATGATAACGGCAAGCAGCTAGCGGCCCCAATCGTGCAGACGGTCACCTACCGCACCAGCACCAACGGCGAGGGCACCACCGTTTACACGGCTCAAGGCGTCTACGCACCGGAGTCTTCGCCGACCATCGCCGGTTACACGCCGGATCAGACGACCATCGCCGCGGCCTACCCAGGCGCCGGCCTCGGTCAGCCGCAGAACACGACGGTGACCGTGACCTACACGCGCGACCACGGCAACGCGGCCGGTGGCGTCCGGGTCCGGACTCAAGTGACCGGCGGCGTGAGCGTGACCCCTGCGGATTACTACGATAACACCACGGCGGCACCGGCGCTGGATGCTGGTGTCCGGGTACGAGCGCAGGTTCCGGCAGGCGTGAGCGTGACCCCTGCGGATTACTACGATAACACCGAGGCGGTGCCGGCGCTTGACGCCGGTGTCCGGGTACGAGCACAGGTTCCGGCAGGCGTCAGCGTGACCCCTGCGGATTACTACGATAACACTACAGAGGCACCGGCGCTGGATGCCGGTGTCCGGGTACGAGCACAGGTTCCAGCCGGCTTGAGTGTATCGGCTGAGGACTTCTATGATTACACCAAGCCCGGTCGCGTCGACGGTGGGGTAGCCGTCCGGACCCAGGTTCCGGCTGGGCTGAGTGTGACCAAGGCCGATTACTACGACCACACCACCCCGCAGCCGGCGCTTGATGCCGGCGTCCGGGTCCGGACTCAGGTGACCGGCGGCCTCAGTGTGACGCCGGCGGCCTACTACGCCGCCCGGCAGCAGGGCATGGTGGCCGGTGGCGTGATCCACGAAACCGCCGTGCCGACGCCGGTCAGCGTGACCAAGGCCGCCTACTACGACCACCGGACCCCAACCGGCGACACTACGCCGACCACGGGCACGACGTCGGATGGTGGGACGACCGGAACCACGAGCACGACCGGGACGGCGACGCCAACCGGCACCCAAACGCCGGCGCAGCCGACCAACCTGCCGGTGACCGGCGGCAACACCGGTCGCCTGGTGGCCACCACCGGCACCAGCACCGCCCAGACTCCGGCGCTTTTGCCGGTGACCGGTGGCGCCACGCCGGCCGCGCAGCTGGCCGCCGACCACGCCGCAAGCGGCCAGCTGCCGCAAACCGGCGAGGCGCCTCACGCGGCTTTGACGGCCGCCGGGCTCGGCCTGTTGGCACTGCTCGGCCTCGCCGGGGTCGGTTCGCGCAAGGACCGGCGAGAAGACTAGTCTGCGTCAGCTAGTCGCTTGCAGGATTACGCGCGATGGGGAAGCGGTCGCCGCACGTCTGGCGGCGGCCGTGGCACCCATCTGGCGTGCGGGTCCGCCCCCACGGGCCCACACTCCAGATGGGTGCTGAATCCCCAAGTACTCGCGACAGGTGTCACCACGCGTGGCACCTGTTTTTTTGCGCAAAAAGGTCGGCCAAACGCTGTCACGCAACGTTTGGCCGACCACGGTTAATCTAAAAAATTGCGCCGCGCCGGTGCGGTGCGTTGGCGAAAACTGGCTCGGGCCACCGCGCCTACTTCCCCCAGCTCGGGTAGCTTTGGATCAGCGCCTGCGTGCCCAGGTCGCCTTGGCCGGCGTCGACCATCGCCCGGTACAGCCGCCGCGCCGTCGCCGTCGCCGGCAGGTCCAGGCCCATGGCGGTCGCCGAGTCCAGCGCGATGCCCAGGTCCTTGACGAAGTGCTTGATGAAAAAGCCTGGGGTGTAGTCGTCGGCCAGGATGCGCGGCCCGTAGTTGCTCATGCTCCAGTTGGCGCCGGAGCCGCCGCTGACGGTGGCCAGCACCTGCGCCAGGTCGAGCCCGGCCGCCTTGGCGTAAACCAGCATCTCGGTCAGGCCGGTCATCGTGCCGGCAATCATGATCTGGTTGGCCATTTTGGCGTGCTGGCCGCGACCCGGGCCGCCGAAGTGGTTGATCGCGTGGCCGACCGCCTCAAAAATCGGCCGCAGCAGCGCGACGGCCGCCGCGTCGCCGCCGATCATGATGGTCAACGTCCCGTTCTTGGCGCCGACGTCGCCGCCGGACACCGGGGCGTCCAGCGCCGTCACGCCTTGCGCCGCGGCGGCCTTGGCGATGCGCTCGGCGAGGCTCGGGGTGCTGGTGGTCATGTCGACCACGGTGCTGCCCTTTTTCGCGCCGGCCAAAATGCCGTCGTCGCCAAAGTATACCTGCTCAACGTCCTGCGGAAACCCGACCATCGACAGGGTGACGGCGCTTTGCGCAGCCACCTCGCGCGGTGTGGCGGCCCAGGTCGCGCCGGCGTCCAGCACGGCCTGCGCGTGGGCCTTGGTGCGGTTGAACACGACGACCGGGTAGCCGGCCTTCAAAAGGTTGTGGATGATGCCGGTGCCCATGACACCGGTGCCGATGAAACCGAGCTGTTGAAGACTCATGATGTCTGCTCCCTTCGCAATGCGATGTGATGTCAACTCAGTGCGGTCGCGCTCACCCCGAGCAACGCGGGAGCGGCTAGCTCAGGCCGGTCGCCGGGCCAAGTGCTGGCCCAACGCCCAGCCTCACGCTACCCGTCCCGCTAAACCCGCCGGGGTCACGCTCTAAACGCGTTCCCCCCGGCAACGCGGGAGCGGCTAGCTACGCACCGGCACTCGGGACCAAGCCCGGGTCCCAAGCACCAGCGCTAGGCTACCCGTCCCGCTAAACCCGCCGGGAGTCACGCTCTAAACGCGTTTCCCCCCGGCAACGCGGGAGCGGCTAGCTACGCACTGGCACTCGGGACCAAGCCCGGGTCCCAAGCACCAGCGCTAGGCTACCCGTCCCGCTATACCCGCCGGGAGTCACGCTCTAAACGCGTTCCCCCGAGCAACGCAAACGCGTCCAGCTACGCACGACTACTTGGGGCCAAGTGCCGCCCCGAGTGGCCGTGCTAGGCTAGCCGGTTTGCTAAATTCGCTCGGGGTCACGCTCTGATCAGTTTTTCAAACTCGTTCAGTCGTTGCTCGAACACCGCGAAGGCGTCCTCGAGGTAGGCGGCCTGGGTCATGTCGACGCCGGCGGTTTTCATCGTGTCGATGGCGAACTGCGACGAGCCGGACTTCAAAAAGCCCAGGTAGCGGTCGACGGCGCCGGGTTGGCCGGCGCTGATGTGGGCGGCCAGCGTCGACGCGGCGGCGAAGCCCGTCGCGTACTGGTAGACGTAGTAGTCCATGTAGAAGTGCGGAATCCGCGCCCATTCCAGCGCGATCTCGGGGTCACGCGCGACGTCTGGCCCGTAGTAACGCGCGTTCAGGTCGCCGTAAAAGGCCGACATCGCGTCGGCGGTCAGCGGCTGGCCGGCGGCGTCTTGCGTGTGAATCCAATGCTCGAACTCGGCGAACTGGGTCTGGCGGAACACGGTACCCTTGAAGCCGTCCAGGTAGAAATTCAGGATGTAGGCGCGAATTTTCGGGTCGGTCTGGGTCTTGAGGAAGTAGTCCGTCAGCAGGTTCTCGTTGCTGGTCGAGGCGATTTCCGCAACAAAAATCGGGTAGTCGCCGTAAACGTACGGCTGGTTGTGGCGCGTGTACCAGGAGTGAACGCTGTGGCCGGTTTCGTGAACCAGCGTGTACAAGGCGTCCAAGCTGTCTTGCCAGTTGAGCAGCTCGTAAGGCGCGGTGTCGTAGGAGCCGCCGGAGTAAGCGCCGGAGCGCTTGCCCTGGTTTTCCACGACGTCGATGTCGCGGCCGTCAAAAATGGCCTGGACGTGGCTCAGGTAATCCGGACCGAGCGGCGCCAGGGCCTTTTTGGCCTCAGCCTTGGCCTGCTCGAAGGTGTAAGACAGCGGCGCGTCGCCGGTCAGCGGGGTGTACATGTCGTACATGTGCAGGTCGTCGAGGCCCAGCAGCTCCTTGCGCAGCACGACGTAGCGGTGCAAAAGCGGCAGGTGGGCGTTGACCTGCTCAACCAGCGTGTCGAACACGGCGGCCGGAATGTGGTTATGCGCCATTGCGGCCGAGCGGGCGTCCGGGTAGTGATGCGCCTGGGCCTGGAAGTTGTGACGCTTGGTTTCGCCGGCCAAGGTCGCCGCGAACGTGTTTTTGAAGTCGCCGTATGACTTGAAAAGCGTCTGGAAGGCCTGCTTGCGAACCGGGCGTTGAAGCGAGCGGATCAGCTGGCCGTACAGCCCGTTGGACAGCTGGCGCTGGTTGCCGGCGTCGTCTGTGACGCTTGCGAACTTCAGGTCGGAGTTGTTCAGCACGTTGAAGGCGGCGCGGCTGGCCCCCATTGCGTCGCCGGCCGCGGCGAGCAGGGATTCCTGGGCGCTCGGCAGCACATGGGCGCGGCCTGCGGTGATGCCGTCGATGAAGTGGCGGTAAGGCGCAAGCGCCGGGCTTTCGGCCTGCCAGCCGGCCAGGGTCGCGGCCGGAATCGCCAGGATCTCGGGTTCGAGGAAGGCGGTTTGGGCCTCGATCTTGGCGGCCAGCGCCTCGGCTCGGGCGTTGAAACCTTGGTAATGGGCGTTGCCGGTGTCTTGGTCGGAGGACATCGACGCGTAGACGTAGACCTTCTCCAGGTTGCGCAGCACGTCAAGCACCTGCGTGATGCCGGCGGCCAGCGCCTCGGCGCTGGCGCCGAGGGTGCCTTCCAGCTGCGCAGCCGCGGTGCCTTGCGCGGTGACGGCGGCGGCCGCCTGCTCCCAGTCGGCGTCGGTGGCAAAAATCTTGGTCAGGTCCCAGGTCAGTGCGGTTGGGACCTCTTCTCGTTTCGGTAATTGTTCCACGCGATTCATCTCCATCTTCTCATTGTGGCTTAATTTTACCACAGTGGCGGCGCGTTGGCCCGACTGCGGCTCGCTTCCCGCGTTGCGCGGTGCCGGCCGTCGCTCACAGCGCAAAATGGCGCAGCGCCGGCCGCCGCCCGAGATGCGCGGCCCAGTCGCCGTTCGTTGCCCGAGGCGCGTCGCACCGGCCGTCGCTCGCATTCCCAAACCGCGCGGCACCGGCGCCTGGCCGCCGCCGGCAGCGCAGGACTTGTGGCCGGCCATCAATTGCGTGATAGCGGCCGGGCGTTATCAATCGAGTGATGATGGGACCGGGTGTGGCGGCCATCAGTGAATCGCTCGCTGAGAATTAGCCAATCGATGCCGGCCGGTGATGATTGAAATTTTAATCTGGCCACCGCCGCCAGGGTGTGGTAACCTTGGCCCCAAGGTAATTCTTCTGCCGCCGGGCAGGCACCGCGTCGACATCCTCAGGCCAATGGGATGTCGGCGCGGTGTGTTTTTTTTAGGAGCGTGTTGAATATGGCTTGGTTTTATCTGGTGTTGGCGGGGGTGTTTGAGGTGGTATGGGCGACGTGCCTGAAGCTCTCCGCCGGTTTCACCCGGCTGGGGTTTGCCGCCTTGACGGTTGTGGGGATGCTGGTCAGCTTCTGGGGGCTGGCGGAGGCGACGCGGCGGCTGCCGATGAGCCTCGCCTACCCGGTCTGGACCGGCATCGGCGCGGTCGGCAGCGTGGTGGTCGGCGTGATTTTCCTGGGCGATCGGCTCAGCCCGGCGACCTGGGGCTTCGTCGTCCTGCTGGTGGTGGCCATCATCGGCATTAAGGTGACAAGCTGAACAAAAACGGCCCGAGGCGGGTTGCCGTCCGGTTTTGACCGTGCTAAGTTACGCTTATCACCGATTGGGAGGTTGTTATGGATAGAATTGCCCTGAATCACCGCAGCATCCGGCGCTTCAAGCCGGAGCCGATCGCCTACCAAGCGCTGGAGGACGTGGCCCGGGCCACCGCCTCCAGCGAGTTTCTTCAGTCCTTCACGCTGATTCGCGTCACCGATGTCGCGTTGTGCGAGCAGATCGCGGCCGTTTCCGGCAGCGCCGTGTTGCACGAACGCGGCGGCGAGCTCTTCATCTTCGTGGTCGACTGCGCCAGAGACATCGCGCTGGTCCCGGCCGCAAGCGACGTGCATCACTTCACCAACTGGAACGCTTTTTTAGCCGGGTGCTTCGACGCGACCCTGGCGGCGCAAAACGTGCTGGCCGCGGCCGAGCGGTCGGGGCTGGGCGGCGTGTTTCTCGGCAGCATTTTGAACGACCCGCGGCGCATGATCGACCTGTTGCACCTGCCGCGCTACACCTTCCCGCTGCTGGGCCTGATGGTCGGGGTGCCGGCGGAGGACCCGGAGCCCAAGCCGCGCTTGCCGCGGCAGCTGACGGTGGGTGAGAACGGCTATCCGGCCTTCGATGCGGCCGCCGCGGCGGATTACGACGCCACGGTGGCGAACTACTACGCCAACCGCAGCGCCGGGGCCCGGCAGGAAAGCTTCACCGGCCTGGTGCAACGGCACCTGACCGCGGCGCTTCAGCACCGCGACGAAATCGGCGCCATTCTGGCGGCTCAGGGCTTCACCCTGCCGCAAGCATAAGGAGATTAATGACATGAAGATTCTTGTAATTGGCGCCACCGGCCGCGTCGGCCAGGCGCTGTGCGAGCAGCTGGTGGCCCAAGGTGACGACGTGGTGGCCGCGGCGCGGCACCCGGAGCGGCTGACCGGCGGCGGGGCGGCAGTTGGCGATGGCGTTGCGCCTTCGCCGGTTCCAGCCGCTTCGGCTGCGGAAAGCCCGGCCGCCGCGGGTCGCGGGACCCTGACGCCGCTTGCTTTGGACCTTCACGCGCCGGTGGCGACGCTGGCCCAGGCGATGGCTGGCGTCGACGCCGTGATTTTCACCGCCGGGTCCCGCGGCGCCGACCTGATCGGCACGGACCTGGATGGCGCGATTCAGACCATGCAGGCCGCTGAGCAGGCCGGGGTGGCGCGGTACGTGATGCTCAGCACGATTTTTTCGCTGGACCGGACCCGCTGGGCGGCACCCGGCATTCAGAGCCTGCGCGATTACTACATCGCCAAGCACTACGCCGACCTGTTCTTGACCCGCAGCGGTCTGGCCTACACCATTTTGCAGGCCGGCGGGTTGACCGACGACGCGGCCACCGGGCGCGTCACCTTCGCGGATGAGGCGGGGTCCAACGCGGTGGCCGACGTGGCGGCGGTGCTAGCGGCGCTGGTTCGCGCCGCCAACACCATCGGCCGCGTGATTCCGATGCATGCCGGCGCGACGCCGATCGCCGCGGCGATTGCCAACCTGTGACCAATTGAACGGCCAGCCCTGTCTGCGTGACGGGGCCGGCCGTTTTTGGAATGCTGGAAAATGGCCGATGCCGGCGGTGAGCCTTTTGCGGCGGCGTGGTCAGCTGCAACGCAGGGCCCTGGCTGATACGGCAGCGTTGGCGGTTCACCGCTGTGGCCGCTCGGTGTTGCAGCACTGAAAAAGGGCAAACGAATAGCCGCGTCCCAGTGTCCTCACGGAATATTGACGCGACTATAACGTTTGTTCAAATTAGTGCCCTGGCCACCGCGGTGTTCAGCCGGGTGGGGAGCTGGTGCGACTGCAATCGCGCCGGCTTGTCTATGCCTGAGCCTATTATCTTCAATGGTGGCTGGCTAGCCCGGCAGCTGCCCGGCGGCCTTGGCCCGGGTTGCGATGTCCTCGGTCAGCTGGGCCAGGGTGATGCCGGCCATCGCGGTTTCCGCCGCGTTTTGAACCGTCTGGTAGGCCGCGTCCAGGGTGGCCTGAATGTTGCCGCCGACCGGGCAGCGCGGGTTGGTTTTGTCGTCGACGTGCAGCAGGCGGCGGTCGCCTTCCAAGGCCCGGTAGATGGCCAAAAGCGTGATCTCGCTGGCCGGGCGGCCGAGCGTCGGCTTGGCGGTGCCGGGCTGGCTTTGAATCAGGCCGGCCTGCACCAAGGCGGCCATCAGGCGCCGCACCAGGCTGGGGTTGCTTTCGATGCTGGCGGCGATGGCGGCACTAGACAGGTCACCGCCTTCAAAAAGCGTGATGTAGGCCAGAATGTGAACGCCATCGCTGAGTTTGTGTGAGAATTTCATAATCGCTCCTTGGGTTGCTCAGTTCATCATAACGCAGCCGGTCACCGGCGGTCAGGGCGGGGCCGGTCACCGGCGGCCAGGGCGGGGCCGGTGCGTTCCGAGGCAATCCGGTGTGTTTCGGTGCAATTCGGCGCTGTGCTACTTGCCCAGCACGGTTTGCACCGTGGCGGCCAGCGGTGTCAGCGGTCGGCCCAGCACCGTCGGCAGGTCGGTAGTGGTTTCGGCCAGTTGGTTGTCGCGAATCAGCGCCTGCAGCATGCCCATCACGGCCACGTTGGCGTCGCTCATGCCGGCCTGGCGCAGCCCGGCCGCGTATTCCTCGGCGGTCAAAGACGAGACTTGGAAGTCGCCCGGCACGGCCGCCGCTAGCTCGGCGTAGGTGTGCGGGGCCCCGGCAAACTCGTAGATGGCCCGTGGCGCCGGGTCAACCAGGACCCGGGCCGCGGCCTCGGCGTAGTCGCTTTCGAGGGCCCAGCCGACCAGGCCGTCACCGCCGGCGTAGACGAACGGCTTGCCGGCCGCGGCCGCCTTCAGCTGGTGCGATTCGTTTTCCAGGTACCAGTTGTTGCGTAGGAAGGCGTGGGCGAGCCCGGATGCGGCAATCGCTTGTTCGGTGGCGGCGTGGTCTGCGGCCAGCGGCGTCGTGGCGGTGTCGGCGTGAGGAAAGCTGGTGTAGGCGATGAAGCCGACGCCGGCGGCCTTGGCGGCGGCCACGACGTTTTCGTGCTGCGTCAGCCGCGGCACGGCGGCGCCGGGCTGGCTGGAGATGAAAAGCAGCCGGTCGACGCCTTGCAGGCTGGCGGTGAGCTGAGCCCGGTCGGTGTAGTCGCCGGGCCGAACGGTGACGCCGGCCGGCAGCAGTGCCGTGGCCCGTTCGACGTTGCGAGCCAGTGCCACCACGTGATCGGCACCGACCAGGTTGACCAGAGTTTGCGCGGCGGTCTGGCCGAAGTGGCCGGTGGCGCCGGTTAATGCGTAAGTTGTCATAAGCGGATCTCCTTTTTGATGTTACTTTAAAAGTAACTTGCAACATTTATTGTAACAGCAAGGCGGCCGGTGTCAAGCCCCAACCGGCCACGCGTCACTGGCCCGGCATCACGAGCCCAGTCTAAAGCGCATTGCATCAGCTCAGCGCCGCTCAGTCCAGGTCCGAAACCGCCTCGCCCGGCCCGGCGCCGCGTAGCTCCAGTCCGGTAGCACCTGTGCCCGGTGCCGCATCGCACCGACTTGCGCATTTTTCAACTTCCTTGCTTGACAAGCTAGTCGACCTGCCTTATCCTTGCAGTGCAAAATAGTGGAGGTGAGGACATGCGCAGACTGCCGACGCAGCTGTTGAAGGGGACGCTGGAAGGCGCGTTGCTGCAGGTGATTGCGACGCGCGAGACCTACGCCTACGAGATTCACCAGGCTCTGGTCGAGGCGGGGTTCGGTGAGGTGGCCGACGGGACCATCTACCCGCTGTTGCTCAAGCTCGAACACGCCAAGCAGATCGAGGGGCGGCGCTTGGCCTCGCCGAACGGGGGACCGCCGCGCAAGTACTACCACCTGCTGCCGGCTGGGGAGCATGCGCTTGCGGCATTTTCGGCGGATTGGGCACAGCTGGCCGCGGCGATGGCCAGGCTGAAGGAGGAGAACCATGAGTGAGACGGAGACTTTGCTGCCGCGCAATCAGGACTACTACGACCGGCTAGCGGCCTACGTGACCGACGCGATCGGGGTCGACGGCGTGGCGGCCGATTCGACGCTGGCGGAGATTCACCAGGACCTGCTTCAGGCCCAGCACGACGGTATCGGTGCCGCGGACTACTTTGGCCGCGACCCGCAGGCCATCGGCGACGACATCGTGGCCAACCTGCCGCACCGCAGCCGGCGCGGTTGGGTGGTGCTGGGGATTGTGGCCTGGGCCGTGTGCTTCGCCTTGGATGGGTGGCGGGCCATCATCCTGGATCCGGCCCGGGTGCCGCTGGGGTCGCTGGCGGTGCTGGCGCTGCTGCTGCCGCTGGCGATTCTGGTGGTCACGGCCTTTCACCGCCGCCGCACCTTCACGCGCAAAAAGGTCCGGTCCTCGTTTTTGACAATTCTGCTGGCCGTCCAGCTGGTGCTGCTGCCGCTGACGGATGCCTTCCCGCGCTTCGGCGTGGTCGCGGTGCCGGCCTGGTTCAGCGTCGCTGCCGGCTTCGGGTTGGCGGCGCTTTTGTGCGGTTTTGCCATCTGGCTGGGGTTGCACTCCTGGGTGTTCGCGGTGATTGTCGCGGTGCTGGCCACGCTGTTCGCCTACCCCGCGGCGGATGCGCTGGGGACCTTGCCCGGCTGGTGGGGGCGACTCCTGATTCCGCTGCTGGTGGTTGGGCTGACCCTGCTGATCCGCGGCGGTGACCGGCTTTGGCCGACCAAGTGGCAGGCCAAGGACCGGTCGTGAGGCGGCGTGGTCCAAAAACGCGCAATATTTTCGGCGACGTCGCGCGTCTGAACCGCGTCGGATCAGCGTTTCCAGCGCTGGCTTGCGCCCGCGAGCCACAATCATTGACGACAAATTGGTCTGGTGTTAAGATGACTGCGATGATTATCAAGTGCGGGGATGGCGCTGTGGCCGCAGCGCCTGCACCTCTACTGCATAGGGGAACGATCCGGAGCGCAAGCGCCTCTAGTACCCAACCTATGCCAAGTCGCAGTGTATTGCCACACGACTTTAAACTCGAGAGCTTTAGTGCAACCCCTTCAACTTAGGAGGGGAAACCAGGGCACCGGACCTCCACCCACTGGTCGCACCACATCGGGACCTACTCGCAATGCGAGGCAGCTGCGGCTCCGATCAGGCCGGTGGTTGTACCAATCGCACCACCGAAACACGAAGCTGATGAGACGAAGACGGAATCCTAACCGAATCAGGCCAAGGCCACCGGACAGTGTGAGTCCGGTGGCTTCGGCGCGGCCGCCGCAACTTTTGGGTTGCGACGGCTTTTTTGGCGTCTGCTGTTCGAAATGTGTTTACAAAATTCGTAAACACGCGTAATCTAGCCGGAGGAGGTGCGACATGATCACAGCTTACACAACCGAAGACTGGCGGCGCGGCTACCACCGCAACGGCCGCCAGCTGACCTGCAATGCCTGCGAACAGACGGCGCCTTGGACCACCACCGGGGAACGCGCGATGGCCGCGCATGTCGCGGCGGCTCACGGTGGCGCCTTGCAGGCCGTCTTGGCGGCCGAAGCTCGCGCCAACACGCTGACGGCGACCCAGCAGGCGCTTTTGCTCGCGTTTGCCGGCGGCACCAGCGACAAGGCGGTGGCCGCGACACTGGGGCTGGCGGCCGGCACGGTGCGGCACCAGAAGTTCACGTTCCGCCAAAAAGCGGCCCAAGCGCGGCTGTACCTCGCGCAGTTTGACGCGGTGTTCGGGGAGCCGGCGGCCGCAGACACGCTGGTGCCGGTGCCCGAACCCGCCGCGGCGCTTGGCATCACCGAAGCCGACCTGGCCCAGGTACTGGCCAAGTATGCGCGGTTCGACACCGGGCTAGCGGTGACCTGGCCGCGAGCGGAGAAGGCGCGAGTCTGCCTGTGCCTACGGGTGAGCGAGGAATTCACCTTTGCTCGCCACTACGACGGTCAGGCGGTGCGAACCATTTTGCAGGCAATTAATCCCGATCACCTGAGCCTAACGCGCTACCTGGTCGACTACGGCTTCTTGGCGCGAACGCCGGATGGCCGCGATTACTGGAGGATGAACTGAATGAACACGGAAGCGAAAAAGGCGCTGCGCCAGGCCTACAAACTGGCGCCGGTCGAGTACGGCGTGATTCAGATTGAAAACACCGTCAACCATCGCCGCTTCATCGCGGCGGTACCGAACATCAAGAATCGCTGGACCTACTACAAGCTGAACTTGAACCGCGGCGCCTACCACGACACGCAGCTGCAGGCCGACTGGGACGCGATGGGGCCGGCCGCCTTCGCCTACTCGGTGCTGTGGTACGCCAAAACCGATGACGTCGTGAACATGAGGTCGACGCTCAAGGACCTGACCGCCGAGTGGACGGCCAAGGTCAAGCCGGAGTACCACCGCTAGGGTCGTCGGAAAGCCGGCTCGGCTGCCCCACGCGCGGATCACGCCACGGCCGGCGGCTACCACGTCGCCGCCTGTTCAAGACGCCGCAGGATCTTGCTGACGACGCCCGATTTTTTGTAAAAATCTGCCTGGCCCTCTAGCGCTTTTGGTCAAAATTGTTGTCTTACCTGTATAAGGGAGATGAGCGAATGACCAAGGCACAACTGATATTTCTGGCCACCAACGCCGCCGGCACCGGCCGCGTGTTCGAGGGGGCGGCGATGACCGCCGCGCAAGTGATGGCGCAGGTTCACGCGCTGTGTGCGATTCCCGTGTTTGCGGACGACCCCGCGGCGGTGGCCGCGGGTGCGACCTGGCCGGTGGCGGTGGTCGCCATGCGCGGCCCGGTTGATGCGGCGCCGGTGTCATCGGGCTTACCGGTGGCGGCTGGGCAACAAGGGCGTGGCGGCGGTGTGGCGGCGCGGTGTGGCAGTGGCGGTGCCGGCGACGGTGCGGCCGGACTGGCGACCGCGACCGCCGCGGAAGCCTTAGTGGCCGCCGGCTGGCAGGTCGTCTACGGCCGAAACCTTACCTGGCGGCTGCCGCCGGTCGCCGCTCCCCAGTGACGCCGCTGCGTCGTGGCATCACCAGCACTGAGACCCCGCCGGCATGACAAAGCCCCGAACCGCTGATGCGGCTCGGGGCTTTGTCATGCATGGATGCAATTGATTTACAGGATGGTGACAACCGCGCTGAGGACGCCGGCCGAAGGAATCTGGCTGTTCGGCATCGCGACGTCGATTTGGTGCGGGTTGCCGGCGGCGAAACCACCGGTGTCGTTGACCGTGCGGTACAGCGTCTGACCGTTGGACATCTGGATCTTGACGCGGGTGCCGCGGGGCAGCACGGAGAGGTTGGCGGCGATGCCGCCGTAACCCATGCTGGAACCGAGGACGGCCGGATCGTAGAAGGTCACGCGGAACGTGCCTGCGGAGCGGCCGGTGCTGGCGGTGGTGTAGCTGGTCTGCGTCGCAGTGGCGGTGCTTGCGGCGCTGCGAGCCGCGGCGGCCTTGGCGGCAGCGGCCTTTTTGGCGGCCGCGACGAGTGCGGCCTTCTTCGCGGCAGCGGCCTTAGCAGCCGCTGCCTTCTTGGCGGCATCCGCCTTCTTCTTAGCGGCGGCTTCTTCGGCCTTCTTCTTGGCTGCAGCCTTGGCCGCTGCCTCGCGCTTCTCTTCGGCGACCGCGTACGGGTTGACGCCGACCTTGAAGGTGATGGCGTGTGGCTTGGCCGCGATGGTCTGAACGGTGACGAGCTTTTCTGCCGTCTGGGAGGCGGCAGGTGTGTTGTTAGAGGCTTCGAGTTTGTACGCCGTGGCGGTCGGCTGTTCGATCGCTTCGACGGGCTGAATCCCGGCGTAAACGGCGAAGGCCGCGCCGAATGCCATTGTGATCACGATGGCGATTATATTGGCTTTTGAGGTTTTGATAGAAATCACTCCTATTTTTGTTAAGGTTCCCCCTGTAACTGACTGCAGTATATCGAGGCGGTGTGTCACCACAATGCCAGTGTGTTTACAAAATTTAGAATTTTTGACATAATGTTACGTCTTCGTAATATAACGGGCCTGAAATTTTTCTGTAAGCGGGAACAGCCGAATTTTCATGAAAAATGGGCCGGAATTTGTAATTTACGCCGATTTTTGAAAGGCTCGCCCCACCGACGGGAAAAAAGCGGCCGAATTTAGGGCAGATTAACCCGGCACAAGGCGACAGTTCGGCGCGTTCGCCGGCGGCTCGGGCCAAAAAAATGTATAATGAGAAGGAATTATTGCGGGAGGGATACGAGTTGACCATGTACCGAGAGAAGCGTTTTTCCGAGATTAAGCGGCTGCTTGCCGAGCGCAAGGAGCTGAGCATCGAGGACGTGATGGCGGCCGTCGGCGTGTCGCGCGACACCGCCCGGCGCGACATTGTGGCGCTGGCCGCGGCCGGGGCCGGACGCCGCACCCGCGGCGGCATCGTCTCGTTGACGTTCGGCCATACGGTGCCGAGCTACTCCGAGCGGCTGAAGCTTTTTTCCGAGGCCAAAACGGCGATGGCCGCCCGGGCCGCGGCGCTGATCAAGCCCGGCGGCGTCTACTTCATCGACGACTCGACCACCTTGCTCAAGCTGTCGCAAAGCCTGACCGACAGCGTCACCGTCTACACGCACTCGCTGGACAACGCAATCGCGCTGTCGGTCAAAAGCGACGTGACGCTGCGCGTTCTCGGCGGCAAGCTCAACCACCACGGGCGCTTTTTCTTCGAGCCGCGCAGCCTCGACCTGCTGTCGCGCATCGCCTTTGACGCCGCGTTCATCGGGGCCACCGCGATCGCCCAAGACGGCGTCTACTTCCCATACGCCGACGACGCCGAGGTCAAGGCGACCCTAGCCACTGCCGCCCGGCAGGTGGTCGTGGTCTCCGAGACCCAGAAGTTCCAGATTCAGGCGCCGTACCGCGGCTTCCCACTGACGGCCATCGACACCTTGATCACCGATCGCGCCTTGACCCCGGCGGAAAGTCGCTGGTTCGCCCCAAAGACGCAGCTGCTGAACGCAGAGGGCGAAGCAAGGCGCAGTTAGCGGTCCGGGCAGCGCGGCGCCGGGGCTTGGGGCGGGTTGCGTGAGGTCGTGCGTTGGGTCGGCGCTTGGCTTGGCTTGGCTCGGCGACCGGCCTGGCCGCGACGGTTGTTTCCCGACCCGGCAGTTGTGCCGACCACAGGCGGCTGTTATAGTGAACCTAATAGGAAGAAAGTGGGTGGCGATGTGCAGCCTAAGGTGTCGGTGATTGTGCCGATTTATAATCTCGAGCCCTACCTGGACCGCTGCCTGAGCAGCCTGGTCGCGCAGGATTACCACGCGCTTGAGCTGATTTTGGTCGACGACTGCTCGACCGACGGCTCGCGTGACGTCATTGCGCGTTACGCGGCGCAGGATGCGCGGATTCACGCGCTGTACCAGCCGGTCAACGGCGGCGTGTCGGCGGCTCGCAACGCTGCCCTGGCCGTGGCGACCGGCACCTACGTCGGCTTTGCCGATGGCGACGACTGGCTGGCGCCGCATGCGGTGGCCGCGCTGGTGGCCGCGCTTGAGGCCGGGCCTTACGACCTGGTGACCAGCCCGTTTTACCTCGACGACGGCAAAAAGCGCCAGCTGGCCGCGCGACACCTGCAGGACCGGCCGCTGACGCGCAAGCAGTTCATCAACGGGATGCTGGCGCCGGCCGGGCAGGTTCGCGGCTACCTGTGGAACAAGATTTTCCGGCGCAGCGTAATCGAGGCGGCTCACTTGAGGTTCGACGAGTCGCTCGCGCTGATGGAAGACGAGCTGTTTTGCGTCGAATACGCCGTGCAAACCGATCGCTTTTTCTACCGCGGGCGGCCCGGCTACCACCACGTGATTCGTGCGGATTCGGCGACCCGGACTTACGGGCTGGTCGGGTCGTTGCCCCAGCAGTTGACGGTACTGCACCGCATCAACCAGACGCTTCGCGCGGCCAAGGGCCAGGCGCCGGCGCAGCAGCAGGATTAAAGGAGAGACAATGGCAGTGACAATTCTTTCGCGGCGCGAGATCAAGCGCCGGGCGCATCGGCAACTTCACGACGGCACGGTGTTTCGCGACCTGGCCGTGGCCAACCTAATTCCGTGGCTGATCACGGTGGTGTTCGCTATTTTGGCCTACTGGACCCTGTTTGAAAGCGTGACGAAGTTCGGGGTGGCCAACATCGCCTACAACCCGCAGAACTTCGCGGATTACTACGCGGCCAACTCCGGCGACACGCTGGCCGAGAACCTCTTTGAGGGGCTGGTGTCCCTGTGGTTCACCCAGGCCGTGGCCTTCACGGCGCTTGATGTGACCCGCGGCCAAAAAGGGTTCGCCGCCGGCCGCGCGGTGTTTCGCACCTTCAACAGCCGCTACTTCTTCGGCGTTTTGGCGGTGTGGATCACGTCGTTGCTGCTGATCGGCCTGGGCTTCTCGCTGCTGGTGATTCCCGGCATCGTGCTGGCTTACGGGCTGCGCATGGCCTTCTTCACCCTGTACGACGGGCGTGAAAAAAACGATCACTACAGCTTCCTAGCCGCGCTGGGCGACTCCTGGCTGCTGATGCGGGGCCACAAGTTCGATTACTTCGTGCTGGAGCTCACGCTGATCGGCTGGCAGATTCTGGAGACCGTGACCTGCCACCTCTTCGACCTGTTGATCGACCCGTACCTGCAGCTGGTCAAGGCCGGCTACTACGACAACCTGACGGCGCTGCACGACCAGCGGCAGGCATCGCAGGACTAGCCACAGGCATCGCAAGACTAGCCACAGGCATCGCAAGACTAGCGATGCAACCGGAATACAACAAAAATGCTCGCCCCGCACAAATTTGTGGGAGCGAGCATTTTTATTGTATTCGAGATTAATAAATGGTCATCTTGGTCAGCGGCCAGTAGCGCCAGACCACCACGGACTGAACCTTGTCCTTCTTGATGAAACCGAAGTCGCGGCCGTCGTGGGAGATCAACCGGTTGTCGCCCATCACGAAGTAGCTGTTTTTTGGAACGGTTGCGCGTTTGGTCGAGGTCAGCGTCTTGAGGCTGAAGTTGTAGGTGAAGGGAATGGTCGACGGGTCGCGGTCGGCCTTGGCCGCCTCGGTTTTGATCTCCGCGGTCATGAAGGCCTGCTTCAGGTACGGCTGCTTTTGCTGCTTGCCGTTGATGTAGAGCTTCTCGTTTTTGACCTGGACGGTGTCGCCGGGCATGCCGATGACGCGCTTAATGTACAGCTCGCCCGGCGCGTCGGGGGCGTCGATCACCACGATGTCGTTGCGCGAAACAGATTTGTGCCGCAGCGAGTACAGACGGTCGCCGTCTTCAAGCGTCGGTTGCATCGAATTGCCCTGCACGACGTCTTTGCTGACGACAAAGCGCGTCAGAAGCTGGGTGGCCAGGACCACGACGACGATCAGCACGACGAATTCGATGACGCTGCGAAGGAGGCTTTCCTCTTTTTCGGGTTTTTGCTTAGCCATGAGACACCTTCCCAAACTTGTTTCACCTATCATAACACAACCGGGGGAAGGGGGTGGCAAAAAGCACCGGCGTCAGTCGGCCGCGCTTGCGGCGAAGAATCCGGACCGCTCGGCCACCTGGACCCGCTGCACAATGGCGCCGTACTTGGTCAAAAGCAGGCACCAGCGGTGGGGGATGCGCAGGTAGCCGTAGGACAGCCCCGCCAGGCCGCCGGCGAGCAGCGCGTAGGCGGCGCTGGCGTTGCCGAAGTTGGCCGCGGTCAGGACCGCCGGGGCGAAGTCGGCGGTTGCCTGCAGGCTGTACCAGGCGACGGCCAGCACGTTGCGCGGCGTGGCCGGGCTCGCCGCCAGCGTCTTGGCTTGCGGCAGGTCCAGGCCGCCGAGCAGCGCGAAGTCCAAGGCGGCCGGCTCGCCTTGGTAGTAGGTCAACGTCGCGTCCAAAGCGGCGTCAAGCGCGGTTGCCAGCGGCGCGTCGCCCAAAAGCGCGGTGACCGCCTGCAGGTACAGCGTGGTCGCGATGCGGTTGGCGAGCCCGGGGTTGGTCAAATCGACGAAGGCGGCCAGCTCGCCGGTGGCGGTAGGGTTTTGCAGCCAGTCGGCCCCGAACTGGTGGCGCAGGAAGAAGCCGAGCGGCAGGCTGCGCAGCAAGGCGCCGGGATCCGCATTCGGTGCCGCCGGGGTGCGGTGCCCGAGGACCGCCGCCGTGGCCGGCCAGGTGTGGCGCGGCGCCGTCGGGTAGGCTGCGTAGGCGCCGGTTTGCGCCCATTGCCGGTACTCCTGCATCAGCCCCGCGGGGGCAAAGCCGGTGGAGAGGGCCGCCAGCCCGGCCTGGGTCAGCGCGGTGTCGTTGCTGTAGGCGCCGGTGGGGCCGCTGGGCGAGGGGATCAGGCCGAGCAGCGGCTCGCGCGTCGCGTCGTTGGCCGGGCTGCCGTCAATCGGCAGCCCGAGGGCGGAACCAAGCGCCGCCCCGATGATGCTGTGGGTCAGGCGCGAATCGATCAAAGACATGTGCAGGAACTCCTTTCGATAATGGGCAAGGCGCGGCGCTTGTCTCACCGGTCGCGTCGCGCGTAAGCTTGGGGGGAAGCCCCGTGCCTTCATTATCCGACCCGCACGGCGCTTCGGCAAAGAATCTGCTTGATTGCAAAGTCACAATGAAGTGTGGTAGGGTAGTATGACGTTTTTTTCTGAAAATGGATTGAAAATACGCGCGAGACGGCCGCGCCAATTTCTGAAGGAGGACCCCCAACCATGAGTGTTTTGACCGTGACTGGCTTGTCGCAGCGGTTCTTAGACAAGCAGCTTTACCAGGACGCCAGCTTTCAAGTCAACCAGGCGGATCACCTCGGGGTGGTCGGCCAAAACGGCGTGGGTAAAAGCACGCTGATCAAGATTTTGACCGGCGGCCTCGAGCCGGACGCCGGCAAGGTGGTGTGGCAAAAGCACCTGCACATCGGCTACCTGGACCAGTATGTGAACCTGCACCCAGGTCAGACCGTGGGTGAATTCCTGCACACGGCCTTCGCCGCGCTTTACACCAAAGAGGCCAAGATGAACCAGATCTACGCCGACTACGCCCAGAACCCGGACGACGAGCTGCTGACCAAAGCCGGCACTATCCAAGAGGAGCTGGAGGCCGCCGAGTTCTACGACATCGACACCAAGATCGACACGGTGGCGACCGGGCTGGGGCTCGACGCCATCGGCCTGGATCACCCGGTCGACGCGCTTTCCGGCGGCCAGCGGTCCAAGATCATTTTGGCCAAGCTGTTGCTGGAGAAGCCGGACATGCTGCTGCTCGACGAGCCGACCAACTACTTGGACGTCAGCCACATCGCCTGGCTGACCGACTGGCTGCAAAGCTTCGAAGGCGCGTTCATCGTGATCTCGCACGACTACGATTTTCTCGAGAACGTGACCAACGCGATTCTTGACATCGAGTTCGGCCAGATCACCAAGTACACCGGCAGCCTGCACCAGGCGATGCGCCAAAAAGAGGCCGACCACGAGACCTACATGAAGGCCTACGCCAAGCAGCAGGCCCAGATTCAAAAGCAGGAGGCCTTCATTCGGCGCTTCAAGGCCGGCACCCGCTCCACCGCCGCGAGGTCCCGCGAAAAGCAGCTGGCGCATCTTGAACGCTTGACCCCGCCGGGCAACCGGGCCCATGCTCACCTCGCCTTTCCTTACCAGGAGGTGCAGCGCCAGGTGCTGGTGTACGTCAACGACCTAGTCGTCGGCTACGACCAGCCGCTGCTCGCCCCGATCAACTTCTCGATTGCCAAAGACGAGGTGATCGCGCTGTCCGGGTTCAACGGTATCGGCAAGTCGACCCTGCTCAAAACCATTTTGGGCCAGCTGCCGGCTTTGGGCGGCGACGTCGCCATCGCCGACAACGTGGTCTTCGGCTACTTCGAGCAGGAGCTGGACTGGGCGATTCCCAAGCAGACGCCGCTGCAGTACTTGATGGGCAAGTACCCGGCCTTGAGCCAGCGGCCGCTGCGCCAAGTGCTGGCGCGAACCGCCTTGACCCAAGAGGAAATGGACAAGCCGCTGCAGATGTTGTCTGGTGGTGAACAAAGCAAGGTCAAGCTCGCCGACCTGATGCTGACGCCGAGCAACATCTTGATCATGGACGAGCCGACCAACCACCTGGATGACGACACCAAACGCGCCTTGCAAGACGCGCTGAGAAGCTACCCCGGCGCCGTGGTGCTGGTGTCGCACGAAACCGGTTTTTACGACGACAGCTGGGTCGACACCCAGATCAACATCGAAAACCTGCGCCGCTGATTCAACCACCGATAGCCCCGCCGAGACCGCTGCGTCTCGGCGGGGCTTTGTCGTGTCGGCGGTGATCGAGGCCGGGGATGGCGGCCAACGTCGCCGGTGGTCGCACTCGAGGTCGACGCATCGCCCGAACCCACCGCGGGACGTCTCATTGCGGTCGGGACGACCGGGACCGCCTGGCCGCAGCGGCATGGTCGGCGGTCACCGCCAGGAACCGGCGGATGCGGTCGCCTGTGGTTCATCGGCTGAACAATCGGTCGCGGCCGTGACACGTGATGTCGCACCGGTAGCTTATACTGCGTGAGTTTTGATGGATACATAAGAAAAGGGGGCGTGGTCGATGGTGTTTTGGCTGTTGCTGGGCGGCGCGTCGCTGCTGGCGGTCTTAGTGATCGCGTTTGGCCTGACCCGCGAAGGGGTCGTGTGGCTGGCGGTGAACGCCTTGGTGGCGCTAGACGCGGCCCATTTTCAGGGCGGCGCCGGGTTGTTTTGGTACCTGGTGATCATCGGGGTGGCGGAGTTTTTTGCCATCCGGATCGATTTGTGAGGGAGTGGCACGATGAATTGGTTTGAAGTGGTGACGGTCGGCGCGTTTGCGACCGTGTTGATTCTGGCGATGTATGCCTGGTTGCGCCGGGTGGTGCTGCGGCGCGTCGGGCTGGTCGCCAACCTGGTTTGGGCGGCGCTGTTGCTGTTGGTGGGTTGGTGGCTGAAGTTTCACGATTTTGGTGATGGGGCCAGTGACGAGACCATCGTCATGCTGCGCTACATGGGCGTTTTGACGTTGGTCATCGGCGCCTGGGTCGCGCTGCGCCAGTGGTGGCCGGTGCGGGGCTGGACGGCGATTGTTGGCTACCACCTGGTGCGGCGACTGCGGCCGACGCCGGGCTGGCTGGCCGCGGTCAACCGCCAGTGGCACCCGCGGGTGGCGGGGCACTGGGGCATGGCCGGCGGTGTTTACCGCATGTCGGTTCTGGGCGACCTGGAGGCCTACGCGCAGGGGTTCGGCGAGGTCGCCTTCAATCACCGGGCCGTGCAGCGCCAGGCCAAGGACTGGCTGGCCTACAGCGTGGTGACCCGAACCGACTGGAAGGCCTACACCAAGGTGTTTTGGGCCGCGGTTGCGGCCAACGGCACCCGGCCCGACAACGACTACGCGCGTTATCTGGACAGCGCCTGCTGGCCGCTTTTGGCCTTCGTCGGCCGCTACCGGACGCGGGTGTTGGCGCTGCCCGAGGTGCTCGGCTACCTGACGCAGATTAAGGCGGCGCAGTCCCGGCTGCAAAACGCCATTCAAGGCGATCGTACCACCTTCGATGAGCTGGCCGACTGGTACCGCGGCGGCGTGGTGGCGGTGCCGGGCTTTCGCCGCCGGCTGCGCCTGTACCGCCAGAGCGGCCACACCCACACGACGCTTGAACGCGACGAGATGCAAGACGTTCGCGGCGATTACGCCGATTACTGGCGTTACGTGCTGCTTTTGGGCAATGGCACCCTGCTGGTGTCCGTCACCAACAACCCGGCCCGGCGGCTCAAGGAGCAGACCGGCGGCAGCGGCTCGGTGGTGACCCGCTCAAGCGGCGTGACCGGGCTGGTGCGGCTGGATCACCTGGGATCGAAGCTGTTGAACGACGCGATGGCCGACGCTGACGCGCTGACCTTGAAGCTGATGGCCCAGTACGGCGTCGCCTACGTTCGCGGCGGCCACTGGTCGCAGCAGGGCAGTCGGGCCATTCAACGGAAAATGTACCGTCAGGCCGACCTGATCGCGTCGCGCTACGACATCGACGTCGATAAGCTGCTGCACGGCAAGATCAAGCCGTACCGTGGCGAGTAGCGGCCGCCGTTTCGCATTGAGGTGGCGCCGCAGCCGCTGCCGCCGCAACCGGGTGCCGTCGGCCGAAGCATCGCCGGCCGCTCGGCAACGGCACCGCTTGGAACCTCGGGTCACGCGACCCGGGGCTCTTTGTCGTGACCCAAGCAATTAGTCATGATTGAGCCCATCGCGCGTTTTTACCCGCCCGGTGGCTAAACTAGCGGTAGGCGATTCGGAAGGGGTGCGGTACGATGAAGATGGAAAGCACAAGGCGGGTTTTGGACGTGCTGGCGCGGCTGTTGGCCGGCGAGCGGCTGACCTTTGCGGCGTGGAGCCAGCGCTACGAGATGCCCGGGGCCCGTCGCACCTTCCAGCGCGACGTGGCGGCCATCCGCCAGGCGCTGGCGGAGCAGGCGCTGCCTTACCAGTTGCAGGCGACGGCGACCGGGTTTTGCCTGGTGCGGCCGCTGTCTGCGGCGGCGCTGGCCGATCTTGCGGCCTTGGGTCAGCTGATCGTCACGGCACCGGGCGTGACGCCGCTGGGCCGCCAGCGGCTGTTGCGGGAGCTGGCGGCGGGGCTGTCGCCGCAGGACGCGGCGGTGTTGACGCGGCAGCTTTTGACGGTGAAGTACGGCGGCCACCGGGCGCAGGTGAGCGAGGAGGGGTAGCATGGCGACACAGCCAGCAAGCATTGGGGAGATGATCGCGCAAAACCGCGTCCGGCAGGGGCTGACGGTGGCGGATTTTTGCGCGGCGGTGGGGCTGTCTCGCGCGACCTATTCGCGGGTGATCCGCGGTCGGGCGACGCTCAGCCTCGAGCAGCTGTTCACGGCGCTGTCGGTTTTGGCCATCGAGCCCAGCGACTTCATGGCGGTGCTGCAGGTGAGCAGCCTGTGGGTCGAGCGGCTGAAAACCACGGTCCTGTCGCACCTGCCGTGCCTGGCCGCGGCGCCGGCTCAGGCCAGCTGGCTGGCCGACATCAGCAACACGCTGGCGGAAAAGGCGGCGCTGACCGGCAACGTCGGCGTTCGCCAGCTTCTGGCCTACGTGCGAGCCGGGGCGGCCACTGCGGCCAAGGACGAGGCGTTGGCGGCCCAGCTGGCCCAGGCGCTTGGGGCGGAGCTTGTCGCCTACCCCAGCTGGACGGCCTTTGAGATGGACTTGTTTTTGGCCATCGGGGCGGCCTTGCCCTGGGCCAGCTGCGAGCGGGTGCTGACCCACATCCTGGTCGGCAACCGCCAGACCGGCTACCGCGGGGCCCCGCCTTACGCACGGGCGTTGGACCTGCGGGTTCGCGCCTTCAGCGAGCTGTTTTTGACCCGGGCCTGCCAAACCGGCTCGGCCCAGGCGCTGCAGCTGGCGGCCGACTGGGTGGCCGATCAGCAGGTCGACACGGCCAACCTGGCGATGCAGGCCTGGGTCAACCTCGGCCAGGCGGTCTTGGCCCACTTGGCCGGCGACCCAACCGTTGCGACCCGCTACGCCGAACAGGTGGCGGCGCGTGACCTGATCTGGGGCGGGGCGACTGCCTTTGCCAACTTGGATGCGCTGTGGTCGGCCATTGCGGCCCGGACGTGGGACGCGGTCGCGCCGCTGCCGGCGCCGGTGCGACCGACCGGCCTGGTTCCGGAGGGCCGCGCGACGACGCTGGTCGCACAGCTGGCCGCTTACCGCCGGGCCAAGGGCGTGACCGTGGCGGCGGCCGCCAAGTGGTGCGGCGTGTCGCGAGCGACGTACCAGCGCTTCGAGCACGGCCGCGGCCCGGTGTCAAGCGACGTGTTCATCAACACTCTGAACGCCTTACGGCTGCAGCGCGACGACCTGCAGACGTCGCTGTTCAACCACACCGTGCCGCTGCTGGCGGATGAGTTTCGCCTCGCCACGCACATGCGGCCGGCTAACCTCGCGGAACTGGACGCCATGCAAGCCGAGTTTGCGGTCAAAAGCGCAGGGCTTGCGACTTCGCCGTACCGCTACCTCGCCTGGTTTTGCGCGGGGATGGCGGCGCGACACCGCGGCCAGGCCGGCACGTTTCGCGCCTGTGCCGACCGCATGGCCCAGGCCGCCTTGGCGACGCCGGGCGGCGGCCTGTCGGCGTTTGAGCGGCGGTGGCTGAACCTGGCCGCCGGTGGCCTGAGTGCCGATGCGCTGGCCGGTCTGATCGCGCAGCTGACCGCCCGAGCCAAGGCGGTGAGCGGGGCCGAACGCGGCAGCCTGGCCATCTGGCACGTCAACCTGGCGCTGGCCCCTGACACAACCGGGGCGGTGATTGACCGGGCCGAAACCGCCTTGGCGGCCCTGGATCCGGCCGCCTGCCCCAACCTGATCTACGGCGCCGCGGCGCTTTTGCCCTGCGTCGCGACCTGGCGTAGCGGCGATCACGCGGCGGCGACGGCGCAGTACCAGGCGGCCAGGGCCGCGATGATCACGGTGTGGGGCACCGATTTTGCCGTGGTCGGCACCTTCTTTGAAAGCGCCTGGGCCCGGGTGACCCGGGCGTGACCGCCGCGTCGCAACGACAAAGGCGTGGTTGCGCCGCCGGCCGACTCGAATTTATAGAAGAAAGGGGGAACTACCCATGTCGCAATTTTTGCTTGCGCCGCTGCACCAGCCGGCGTTTTGGCCGCTTTGGCTCGTGCTTTTGGCCGCCGATGCCGCCTGGATGCGGCACGGCAAGGCGCTGCTGCGGCAAGACTACTTGTGGCTGGTGCCAGGCTGCGGGGTCGTGACCTGGCTTTTGGTCAAGGCGCTGCCCGGTGGCTGGCTCGGGATGTTTCAGCCGCGGCTGCTGTTACCGCTGCTGTTAATCCTCGCGCTGTTGCCGCGGTTCATCACGGACTTTGGCTTCAACTCGCGGTGGGTTGGCGCCGGCCTGTACGTCGGCGTCGTGGTGCTTGGGGCCCAGATGTTCACGACCAGCGGCGCCCAGGCCCTGGGCAGCGTGGTTACGCTCACGCTGTTTTTGCTGCTGCTGGTGCCGGTGTTTTGGCTGATCATGCTCTTCCTGGATTAGCGAGTTGACCGCATGATGCGCGGTTACGTCAGGCACGGGCCGATGGCTTGATGCCGCCGGCGATTCGCACCCTGGGGATGCCGACGCCTTACGTCATCAGCGGCGACCGTGTGGATTTGGCCAACCAGCCGGCCCCCATCGCCGTGCCGGCGACGGCCCCGGTGGCGTTCATCTCGGTGTCCCAGACGGCCTACGCCTTCACCTTCACGGCGCAGCTGGTCGCCGGCTGCTTTGGACTGCTTCTATATAAGGACAATGGCAGCCAGGCCAGCCTGACCGTCAGTGGCCACCCCGGCGCATGGCAGCTTTGCGTGACGCGGCAGGCGGTGGATCTGCGGGTGACCCAGACAGTGGCCCTGCCGGATTCGGCGCAGGTCACGCTGGAGCTGCGCGGCACGACGGATGCCTACCAGCTTCGGGCAAGCACGACCCAAGGCCCGGCCGTCCAGGCGTCCTTTGACGCCCGGCACCTGACTCCTGAAGTGGCGGATTCGCGCTTCACCGGCGTTCAGGTCGGCCTGTTCGCCCAGGCCACCGGTGGCCACACTGTGTTTACCCACGTGGCTTACCAAAACCGCTGACCACGCAAAACCAGCCGCACGTCTCCCCTCGACGTGCGGCTGGTTTTTGTGATGGCCGGTGTTTGCCCTAGTCGTGTTGACTGGGGGTTTCGACTCGCCGCCGAGGACCGGTGGCTCACAGCCGGCAGGTCAAAAGCGAGTAGGTGTAGCTGATAGTGGTGGTCACCGGCAGGTTGGGGTCGGGAACCCCGATCACCGCCGCCGCGAGCTCCCGCGCCGCACTGAGCGAAAAGGGCCGGTTAAAGGCAGGCAGCAGTTCGTTGATAGTGGTGGTGTCTTGCAACGTGTAGGTGAAGTCCTGGTGCATCACCCGGCTGCCCTTGAGAATGAGGGCGCGTTGGATGCGGCTGGCCCGGGCGGGATCGGCCTGCGGCACCGTGACCGGCGGCGTTTTCAAGACCGTGGCCATCTGCGTGACCAACGCCGTGGTCTGCGCGGTTTGAAGGTTGAAGGCCATTGCCCGACCGGCCAGCTGCCGCAGGTGGGGCAGGTCTTTGGGCGTGAGGGTGGGCAGCTGGCTGACGAACACCAGATCGGCCAGCGGTCGCCGCGGCAGATCGTGCCAGTTGCCGGTTTGGTAGGTGGCGTTGTACACCCCATGCTGATCGAGCCACCCCTTGGCCTCCTGCAGCATCGCCGGCGACCAGTCATTGAGCGTGATCCGGGCGCAGGCATTGGCCAGCGGCAGCGCGTAACGGCCGGAGCCGGCCGCGACATCCAGCACCGACCAGTCATGAAGCGGCAGCTGGGTCGCCAAGGCCTGCGTCACGTCGCGTTCGACGGGCAGCCGTGACTCGCGCTGAACGCGAGCGTATTCCGGGGCGAAGTCGTCCCAGGCGTGTGGATCATCCATTATCTTCTCTCCTTGTTTGCAGAAACTTTTCAAAACCGGTTGACGGCAAGTCGTTCACTTGGTATGATATCAAAGTTGTCTTTTAGATGACACGGAAACGACTTGAGCCAAGCAAAAAAACGTTTGACATCAAGCCTGTGACCTGATAAACTATAAAAGTTGTCGCAAGCGAGGCATAACGCTTCACTAATAAGAATTTAAAACTTCTTATTGACAACAGTTAGCCAAGGTGATATACTTTAAAAGTTGTCGCTTGACCGACACCAGGTAGCCCTTTGAAAACTGAACAAAGTTTCGTAAATGTGATAGGGCTTTTCTTAATTGAAAAGAATTAAACATTGCGAAGTCAATTCGCTAGTAACAACAAATCGAGCTATTCAAACAGCTCATATTACATGA
>NZ_BAAGBJ010000018.1:0-38275 GCF_054785075.1 Lacticaseibacillus suihuaensis
ACGTCGGCAACAAGTTCGGCTTCGTGGAGACCACCATCGAGTACGGCTTGACTCACCCGGAGGTCAAAGACGAGCTACGCGCGTACATCCTGCAGCTGGCGGAGCGGCTGCGCCAAGAGGACAAGGCGAAGGCCTCAGGCGCCAAGCCGAAACCCACGGGCAAGTAACCGCCGGCATCCCCGCGACTGATCGCGGCGGCATCGTTCAGGTGGATAATCAAACAAGCCTCGGCCAAATTGGCCGAGGCTTGTTTGATTGCGCTGCGTGATTAGAAGTCGGTTTGGCGGTCGAACTGGTTGCCCGGGTAGACCCAGAACTCGTACTTCTGGACCTCCTTGCCGCCTTCGGTGACGAAGCCGCCGATGCGATGCACCGGCAGGTTCGCGTTGCCGGTGGTGTCGCCTAAGTAGCGGTAAGTGACCTGGGCCGTCGTGTCCAAGCCACCGGGGTTATTGGCGTAATAGTTCGAGACCAGCTGCGTAGCCGCCTGCGTCTCCGCGGTTTCGGTCACCGAGCTGCTCGAGGCGGCGCTACTGGAACTGGCGCTGCTGGTGGTGCTTGCGGCCTTTTTGGTCTTGTCAGCCTTGGTCTTGGCGGTCGCGACCTTGGTGCTGGACTTGGTCTTGCTGGTCGCCTCGGTCTTCTTGGCGCTGGTCGTGGCCACTTGGGTCTTGGTCTGCGCTTGCGGGGCGAAGTGCGGCCAAACCCGGTCGTAGCCGATCACCAGAAGCAGGATGAAGGCCAGCCCGACCATCACCGTGCGGGTGCCGGCGATCAGCCGCTGCAGCCCGTTGTGCTGGGCCCGACCGTGGAGCTTTCGCGCCAGCCGCACGTAGCGGAAGTAATAAATCACAATGGTCAAAAGGATCAGGGCCACCACGCCGAGCTCCCGCAACAAGAGATTATTCGCCAACCCCGCTACCCATTTTTCCACCTGTTTCGCCTCCAACGCGTTATTGAATTCATTATATAGCAGAAGTTGAGCGGTACCAACTAAAACTGGTGAATCATCGCACAACCGTTGTTGACGCCATCAAAAAGGCCCGATTGCTCGGGCCCTCTCCGCCACGCGTGACGGTCGCACTAATTCACGCGGTCGGCGCCTTGCACCACGTAACCCTTGGTATTGGCCGCGGTCCAGTCAAAGTTGGGGTTCAACGCGTTTTGCTTGGTTTCCTCGTTGCTCAGCGTCGCCTTCTTCAGCCCCATGCTGGCACGCAGGGTGTCGGAGACGCGCTGCAGCTCCTTGGTCGCCATGATCTGGTAGGCCGAGCCGTTCAGGTAGCAGCCGACGCCTTGCAGCGAATCCTCCTTGACGGTGTTGGCCGCCGAGCGGTAGTGCTGGAACAGGTTGAGCATGTCGTCGAAGGTCATGCTCGAGCGGAAGTTGTTCTCCACCTGGGTCAACAGCGTCTTGAAGTTGGCCAGGCTCTTGAAGCTCGGCGCCGCCTTCAGGATGCCGGTGATCACCTGGCGCTGCCGCGCGGTGCGGCCGTAGTCGCCCTTGGGATCATCGTAGCGCATCCGCACGTAGGCCAGCGCCTTTTTGCCGTCCAAGTGCATCGCGCCCTTCTTGAAGGTGTAGCCAGCGTTGTCAAAATCGAACGGAACGTCGACGTCGACGCCACCCACGGCGTCGACCACCTTCTCCATGCCGCCCATGTTGACCAAGGCGTAGTGCTGAATCGGCAGGTTCAGCAGTGCGGAAACGGTGTTGACCGCCATGTCGGAGCCGCCGATGTTGTAAGCCGCGTTGATTTTTTGAATGTTGATGCCATCGTAGCCGATCATCTGACTCATCGTGTCACGCGGCACCGACACCATCGTGGTGGTTTGGGTCTGCGGATTGACGGTGACCACAATCATCGTGTCGGTGCGACCCCGGGCCTCGGTCCGACCCAAGGCGCCGGTGTCCGTCCCCATCAAAAGCAGGCTGATCGGCTTTTGCTTGCTGATGGCGGTCTGCGCGTCCTTGTTGTCCTTGCTCAACGGGATGTAGGTGTTGTTGGCGGTGTCCTTGACCGTTTTGTAGGTGTACCAGGCGAAGCCGGCGGCGGCCACAATCAGCGCCAGCACAATGCCACCAATCCAGCGCCAGATGTGAAGGCGCCGCCGCGGGTGACGGTGGTGGTGATGGTGATGCTGATGCGTCTGCGGTTGCAATTCTGGTTCGTTGTTGTCTGCCATGTTATCTCCTTTACCTACTGCAATGCCTTGGGAACGTAAGCCTTCACCAGCGCCTGCTTGATCACGGCCTGGGCGATGGCCTGCTGCCCCGCCTCAGTCGGTTGGTTGGCCGCCGTCTGGTTCGCCGCCGCCTGCCACACCGTGGTCAGATCGACCACCTGGGCCCCGGCCGCCTGGGCGGCCGTCTTGATGACGGCGTCGTAAGCCGCACCGTCCGTGCCGTGCCGCCAGGAGGTCAACACCACCACGCGCGTGTCGGGCAGCGCGGTTTTGGCCCGAGACAGGAGCATCGCCAGGTTTGCACGCAAGGTGTCCGGCTGGGCGTAGAAGTTGTTGGTCGAATCCTGCTCGGCGGTGCCGTACGCGATAATCAAAAGCGCCGGGGCCTTGGCCGCGACGGTGGCCAGCTGTGACAACCCGGTGCCGCCGATGGTGGCGCCGGCCGCCCAGTTGCCGCTCAGCGTGACATCGTAGCCCAGGGTCTTGCTCAGGTAATCCCGCACGCCGTACTGAAATCCGGCCGGATCCTTGCCCGTTGCGATGTCCGAGCCCATGACCGCGACGCTAAGCGACTGGCCCTGGCCGACTGCCTTGAGCTTCTTGGCCCGAGCGGTGGCCGCCTTGGTGGCGACCTTTTCGCCGGCCTTCGCGGTGGTCGTCGTGGTTGCCGTCTTGGCTGCTGCAGCGGCGGCCGGGTGAGCCGTCCGGTTTGACTGGTAAGCCGCGGTTTGCTGGGCCAACTGGGCCGCCTGGCGCCGGTGACCGGCAAGGGCCAAGGCGCCAGTCGCCACCACCAAGGCGACGATCAGCAGAATGGATGCGAATGCGCGTTTCATCTGGAACTCCTCCGTTTTTCACTCGGCGAAGGCCGCGGTTGCCGTGACCGACGCCGCACTGCGGCACAGGCGGCCGCCGCTGACATTGCGTTCATTGTAGCATTGTATGGGCCAATACTGAATAGTTGGCCGGCATCTCGGTCAAGCCGGCGTCGCTCGCACCAAGCCAATGGTGTGGCCCCAGGGGTTGCAAAGACGCAATCCGTTCAGCCTGTGCGAGCCACGACCGCCACACAGCAAGGCCCGGCGATGGCGCGGTCGCTTCGGCCGCATTGAACCGGGACCCATCCGGATGCCGGTTCTTAGTCCACCACCGCGGCCGCGGCATCAGCGCAGCCGCCGGGCCGGCACGCCCCCCACCACCGCATGGTCCGGAAAGCTTTGAGTGACCACGGCGTTGGCGCCGACTCGAACCCCGTCGCCCAGGGTCAGCTCGCCGATGATCACCGCTCCGGTACCGATTTCAACGTCGTCACCGATGGTCGGAATGCCGGTGGCGCCAGTCCCCTTGTTGCCGATCGTCACCTGGTGGTGAAGAGTCGCTCGGGCCCCAATCACGGCCTGGGGCGTGATCACGATGCTGTGCGGGTGATAAATCACAAGTTCCGGACCGATTCGCACGGTGGCGGGAATGTCGATGCCCATCGCAAACTTGAGCAACAGCAGGTTGATGATTTTGTACACCAAAAGCAGCAGCTGTCGCAGCACCGGCACCTTGAAATGGTAATAAAGCCAGTTGCCGGTGCGATAAACGCCAATCACAAAGTAACCGAGGGCGTCCGTTCTTGTTCTGCGCATCCCTGTTCCTCCTCGTCTCGCCTGCCCTTCCCACAAGCGGTCCTTAACCCAACCGATCATGCATTGGCCTAACCCCGCAGCCCGATTTTATCGCGCAAGGCCCAGCCGCGACCCAGCCGCTGCCAGGCCGCCAGGTCGCCGGCGACCAGGGCCGCGGTAGCCCGTCGCACGAACCAGCCGTCGTGCGGCCCCACCGCCGTCAGCGCCGGAGTGCGTTGGACGTAGGCGGCGGCCGTCGCGAACGCCGCGGTCTGAACCGCCTCGTCAAGTCCGGCCAGCCGTTCGACGGCAAACCGGGTGAGCTGCCAGATTGCCACCGGCCGCAGCCGCGCCAGGTCTACGCCTTGGGCCTGGGCCTGCTCGCACAGCGCCACGGTCAGATACAGCGTGTCCAACGCTCGGGGGGTCCCAGCGCTGACCTTGCTGATGCCACCGGGATTGTCACGGTAGTCGTACACCACCGCGTCCAGTAGCCGGTAGCGCCGCACCTGCGGCAGCACCAGAAAGATCACACAGGTGTCTTCGAACCAGTAGCCAGTGGGAAAACGCACCGTCTGCCAAAGTTCCCGCCGAAACAGGCGACCGGTGGCAAAACCGCCGACGCCCGGCCGTAGCACCCCAGCCGCGTCACTTAGCGTTCGGTGGTGGTTGCGCCACACCACGCTGTGTTGGCCGGCAAACTGGCGAAAGCGGCCGTCCACCAAGTCCAGCCGCTCGGCCTTGGCCGCTTCCCACAGCGTCTGCAAGGCGGCGGGTGCCAACCGATCATCGGCGTCGACGAACAGCAGGTAGCGGCCACGCGCTGCCTCAAGACCGTGATTGCGGCCGGCTCCCAGCCCGCCGTTGGGCTGCACCAACACGCGCAGCCGCGGGTCGCTCAGCTGAGCCAGAACCTCGCGACTGCCATCGGTCGATCCGTCGTCAACCACGATTAGCTCCAGCTTCCCAGTGAACGGTTGATTCAACACGCTCCCGACGCAGGCGGCAATCGTGGCTTCGCTGTTATAGCAGGACACAATCACCGACACATCACAGGTGGCCTTAGCCAGCCGGTCGCGCCGCGGTGACGGCGAATCACTGACCGTAGCGGCCATGGTCGGCGCCGCGTGGCAAGCCGCCAGAGTGGTGGCCGCAGCGGCGCAATCCGGCAAAGCCACCGGGTGGCGGTCACGCCGGTGCAGCTGGCACCAGGTCGCAGCCGTCACCCCGACCTGCATGGCGGCGGCAACCCCGTGGGGCAGCCGCATCAGCTTCAATGGTCTCATGATTGCCCTCCCATATTTCCCGGGAAATCATTCCCGTTACGCTACCAAATCCGAAACCACGCGAACGCCTTCGGCCACCAATGCCCGACCACCGCCGCAAACCCGGCGCGAAGCAGCCAGCCGCCAATCAAGACGCCACTCAGACAGACCAACATGTAGGCGTAGTGGCGCCGCATCCGAATGCCTTGGGTCGCAAACAGTGCCTGGTAGTAGACCAGCTGAATCACGATGTAGCTGACGACCAGAAGCGCGATGCCCAGCATCACGCTGTGGCCAATCGCCCCCAAGACGATGCTGAGGACCCCCAGGACCGTCTGCGACACCGTCGCGGCCAGGGTGTAATGCTGCTTGGCCAGCACGATGTCGATGCTTTGCATGCAGACGGACACGAAGGTGAAAAAGGCCCGAAACACCACCAGCCGCAGAATCTCGCCGGCCATCAGGTAGGAACCGCCGAAAAACAGGACGGCAAACACGTCGCCGAACGCGAACAGTCCAAGCACCGGCACGACGCCCAGCGCGATTGCCCGGTCGAAGTTGCGAGCGATAAAGCTCGCCATGCTTTTTTTGGCCCAGGCCAGCTCGGACAGCGACTGGTAGAACACCTTGCCGACCGCCTGGGCGATGAAATTGATCGGCATGTTCAAGACCTTGATCGACACGGCGTAATACCCCAGCACCGTGTTGCCGAACAACAGACCGATTGCGAGGTTGGGGACCTGCTCACGCATCTGAATCATCAGGTTGTTGGGCGTCTGGTACAGCATCAGGTGCCGGTAATCGGCCAAGGCGGCCCGGGCCGCCTGCCGTCCCACACCACCGTGGTGCGGGACGTGGCGGCGCATGTGCCACAGGGTGACCAGCTGCCCGGCGATCATCGCCGCGTAGTAGCCGTACTCAAGCAGCCCCAAGGCGCCGGCGCCAAGCGCCACCACCGCCATCGTGACGTAATTCAGAATCGGGTTTTTCATCAACACCGCGTATTGCTTGTTGCGGTTGAGCCAGGTGTAGGCGATGCTGGCCTGCTTGAGCGTGTAGGCGTAAAGCACCGTCATGCCGCCGAGAATCAGACCGGTGCCGACCCCCGCGTGTTCCACCCAGGTGAAGTACGGCACCACCACCACCAAAGAGGCCACGGCGATCAGCGCCGTCAGCCGCCCGGTCAGGCGGTACAACAGCCCGGCGCGTTCGCCGTCGGGCTCGATCATAATGCTGTTCTCGAGCCCAAGGTCGCAGAAGGTCTGCAGCAGCATCGCGACGGCCAGCATAGTCGCCCAGATGCCCATGCGACTGGCGCCGTAAATGCGGGTGACGAAGGGCAGCGTCGCCACGGCGATCAGTTGGCCGGCAATCGTCCCGCCGGAAATTTTCAGCACGTTTTGGATTTTGGGTGAGTGCAACAGCCCCGTCAGCCGGCTCATGCCGCCACCTCAAGCGCCGGCGCCGACGGCTGCAGGCTAGCGAAAGCGAAAGCGGCCAGTCCGAACTGCATGGAGAACACCATCAGCGTGTTTTCGGTCAGGTAGGTCCCGAAGACGTAGATCACCGCGACCAAAAACAGCCGGGCGGCCCGGCGGTCAACGTGGCGCAACAGGGCGGTCGGCAGCCAAGCCAGCTCGTAGCCCAGCCACGCGAAGAACGGGAAGAAACCGAGTTCCGCATACATCCGCACGATTTCGGAATGCGCCTCGAACTGAATCGTGTCGTACATCGTTTTGGCCACGTAGGTGAAGCCCAGGCCGGCGAACAGCGGATCAAACGAGAACAGCTGAACCAAGGTGCTGTAAATGCCGGCGCGACCCATCATGTCCAGGTGCAAGAAGGCGGAAATCGGCGTCAACGCCCCGCTATCCAGCAGGAACACGTAGCCGCCGAGCAGGACAATCGCCCCACCGGCCAGGATGGCAATCGCAGTGGTCAGCCGCAGCCGCTTGCGTGACAGCAGCCAGACGGCCGCAGTGGCCAAAAGCAACCCGACCACCGCCGTGCGTTTGAACCCGATCAGAAGCGCCACGGTCGCGGCCGCCACCAGCAGCCAGCGCTTTTGGGCCGCATCATCTCGGTCGAACCACAGGAAGTACAGGAAAAACAGCCCGGCCGTCATGGTCGGCCCCTGCGTCTCCAGCTTGTCGGCCAGGTTCCACAACGGGCTTTGCCAGACGTAATCGCCGCGCAGCACGTTGAGCGGGTAAGCGGCAAGCGTCCGCCAGTCGAACTGCGGCACGACCACCAGCAGGTTGACCAGAATCGCGGCGCCAAGCGCGTAGAAGCTCAAGTGCAGCGCGTTGTCACCGCCGAAGGTCGCGGCGGCCAGGTAGGCGGCCAGAATTGCGACCAGAATCAGCGTCGCGTTGTTAAAAAACCGCGCGTAGTAGCTCGCATCCACCAGCTGCGGCGGCCAAAACCCCCACAAAATCAGCGGCCACAAAAAAATCAGCACCCAAGGCACCAGCATCCACACCAAAAGGCGCGACACCGTGAAGCGCCGTTTGGCCAGCAGGTTCTGCAGGGCCAGCCGACCGCCAGCCACCGCCAGCCACACCAGCCCGGCCGCAATCTGCAGGGTGTAGCTGATCTGGCTGCCGTTGAATTTGAGCGTAAACGCAACCGTCATGGTGGCGATGAATAGGACCTTCAGCACGGCGTCTCTCCCTTCAGCTTCAGTCTGACCAGCAGCAATACCGCACCGGTCCAACCAATCCTGACCAGCGCGAACAAAATCGTCTGTAGCCGCGGCAGCCGCCCCAGCGGGTAGGCTCGCACCGCGGCGCGGGTGGCCGGATCGGCGACCAGCGCCTTGACCGTGCGATGCACTGCCCGGCGGCCGACCTGCGCCGTTCGCTGGCATTCCTGCTTCAGACACACCAGCAGGCTGATCAGCAAAAGCCGCGCCAGCCGCCGGTCCAGCTCGGGCGTGACGATGCAGGGCGTGGCAGCGGCAGGCAACGCCGGAGTCGCGGTCGCGGCGTTAGCAGTGGTGGCGGTGGTGACGTCGGTTGCGGCGGCGCCAGCAGCAGTGGTGGCAGTAGCGGCGGTCGCGGCGTCGGTAGCAGTCGCGGCGCCAGCATCACCGGCGCCGCTTGGCTGGCGGCCGACCACGGGTTGGGCGGCCACGTTACCTGCCGCAGACCCCGCCGCCTCGGTCGCCCCCAGCCGCCGCAGCGTGGCCACCATCGCCTTGGACTTTTCCCAGCGGTCGGCGCGGTGACTGGTCGACAGCGTCCCCGAATGCTGGACGTAGTAGTACAGCCAAGCCGGCACGACGGCCACGCGAGCCGCGGCGCCGGTCACCTGAAAGTTGAACAGGATGTCCTCGGAAATAATGTCACGTTCGGAGAAGAAGGTGATGCCGTGCGTCGCCAGGAAGTCGCGCGAATACACCGCTCCCCAGGCCGCGACGCCGGTGAACACCGGCGCCGCACTGCGGCAATCCGGCGCAATCACATCTAGGTGAAAAGCCGCCAGCGCCGCCCCGGTCAGCAGCGTCTGCCGCGGCGGCTGGCCGTTGGGCGTCGGTGCCGCGGCCCCGATCACGTCGTAATGGCCAAAATACGCCACCGGCGCCTTGGTTTGCACCAGCGCCGCCAGCACCCGAGCGTAGGCGTCTGGGGCCAGATAGTCATCGGCATCGACGAAGGCGACGAAGGTCCCGGCCGCCTGGGCCAACCCGGCGTTGCGAGCCGCCCCCAGCCCGGCGTTGGCGCGGTTCAGCACCGTCACGCGAGCATCCGCGGCCGCCAGCCGGTCGCACAAGGCGGGGCTGCCGTCCGTCGCCCCGTCGTCGACCAGGATAATTTCGAGGTCGCGCCAAGTCTGGGCCGTCACCGACGCCACGCACCGCTCAAGGGTCGCCTGCACGTTATAAACTGGGATGATGACGCTCAGCTTGGGTTGCATTCGCTCGCTCCGTTTCTGCAAAAATATCGGCCTCGGACCGCCTCAGTTCCGGCCCCTGGTCCTTAGTCCGGGCCCAGTGCCTCAGTCTCGGCCTCGGGCCGCCAGCGCCAGGTAGGCGGCGGTCAGGTCGGCCTGGGCCGTGGCGACCGCGTAGCCGCCAAAGTCGCTGACGGTGCGGTCGGCCAACGGTTGCTGGGCCAAAAGCGCCTGCGTCCAAGCCGCCTGCGTCAGCGGCAGCTTGGTCACGTGCCGCCCGTAGATGGCCTCGTCGTCGACCGCGGCCGCCAGCAGGCAGGGCAGCCCCGCCGCCTGGGCCTCGATGCCGACCACCGGAATGCCCTCGAAGCGCGACGGCAGCACGAAGCAGTCCATCCCCTGGTACAAGTCGGCGGTGTCGGCCCGGGAGCCCAAGAACCGCACGTGGTCGCCAATCCCCAGCCGTACCGCCTGCTTTTCCAAGGCCGCGCGGTCTGCGCCCTCACCGACCAGCCACAACACCGCGTTGGGCCGGGCGGCAAACACCGGCGCCAGCGCGTTGAGCAAAAAGGCGTGGTTCTTCTGGTACGACAGCCGACCGATGCAGCCGATGACGAACTGATCGGTGCTAGCCCCAAGCGCCGCGCGAATCGCCACGCGGCGGTCGGCGGCGAACTGAAACTGCGGCACGTCGATCGCGTTTTTCATCACCGAAAACGGGCGGTTGCCGAACAGGAAGCGGCCGGCCGCCTGACCGCAGGCGAAGTAGTCGGTCGCCTGAGCCGGTAGCAGCGTTTTGAACAGCAGCTTCAGCGGCAGCTTGGCGTCGCGGTCGATGCCGGTGTTGTGCGAATGCGCGATGCGAACCGGCACCTTCGCCCGACGCGCGGCGGCCAGCGGCAAGGCACTCATCGCGTCGATGTGGGCATGCACGATGCGGTACTCGGGATGCGCCGCGAAAAACGCGGCCATCGCCCGAAAGTACTGCGGGTAATGCTGCGGGTACAGCCGCGGCATGTGGTAGATGCGGCCGCCCAGCGCCTCAATCTCCGCGTCGTAGGCCGCCGCGTCGGGTCGGTGGGTGAGAAAATCAAACTGCACCTGGCTGCGGTCGATGTGGCGATAGTAGTTCATCAGCACCGTCTCCAGCCCGGCGCGTTGCATGTCGTTGACCACCTGCAAAACGCGCAGCATGTCCTCACCCCTTCCTCGTGGCGACTCATCTTTTCTTGAAAACCCGGCACCGGGTCAAGCAGATCCGTAATTCCGCTTAACAAATCCGCCCTACAGCCCGGCGTCGAAAGCGCTGGGCCGCCCCGGGGTCGGCAGCGTCGGCCCGGCCCGGGCCAAAGCCCGGCTAAGTCAGCGCCGCCCTACCCCCGCCGGCCCGAGGCCAGCACCTGCTGGTAGACGGCCTTGGTCGCCGCGGCGGTGTGGGCCCAGTCGAAGTGCTCGTGGACGAACGCCGCGTTAGCGCCGGCCGGAGCCGGTTGGGCCAGGCTATGACGCAGCGCCGTGGCCAGCCCGGCGACGTCGCCCGGGGCGAAGTAGGTCGCGCGGTCCTTGGCGACCTCCTGAATCTCGGGAATCGCCGAGGCCACCACGCGGTTGTCGTAGGCCAAAGCCTCGAGCAGCGCCAGCGGCATCCCTTCGATGCGCGACGGCAGGACGAAGGTCGCGGCGTTGGCGTATAGCTCCGCCAGCGTCTGCCCGGCCACGAAGCCGGTGAACAGGATGCGCGGATCGCCGGCTGCCGCCTTTTTCAGCTCGGCCTGGTAGGCCGCCGTGTCCGAGTCCCCGCCGGCAATCACCAGCCGCTTGGTCGTGTCGAGCTGGCGGAAGGCCGCGATCAGGTCGTGCAGCCCTTTTTCCGGCGTCAGGCGCGACACGCTGAGGACGTAATCGCGCGGCGCCAGGCCGTAACGCTCGTCGATCAGGACCGCCCCCTGCGCGGTCACCGGGCTGACGCCGTTGGGAATGTAGTAGGACTCGCGGTGGTAGGTCTGTTCGAAGTAGCGGCGCGTGTCAACGTTCAAGACGATGATCGCGTCGGCGTATTTGGCGATCATCCGCTCGCCGAACTTAATGTACCGGGCCCCAAAGCCCCCGCGCCACTTGTCGCGCTTCCAGTCGAGGCCGTGAACCGTGACCACGCAGCGCTTCTTGAACAGCTTGGGCAACCAGATCATCGCACTGGGCCCCTCGGCGTGAAAATGCACCACGTCAAAGCCGCCGAACAGGGCCCGAACGGCGCCGGATACCGAGGCGGAAACGGCCGACAGCCCCTTGCCGCGAATGGTCCAGACGCTGCCGAGCTTGACGCCCTTGAACGGGCCCTTGGTCTTCGGGTAGTCGCCTTCGATTATCGGCTCGCCGGCGCGGTTCAGGCAGGTCACCGCGACGCCTTGCTTCACAAGCTCTGGCGAAAGTTCCGTCAGCACCCGCTCGATGCCGCCGTTAAGCGAAGGCACCCGTTTTTGTCCCGGCATCACGACGCTCATATCACTGTGCATGCGTTCTCTCCATTCAACATTTGTCCATGTGTGGCCGAGCCGGTCGGCGGCCAAAGATTGGTCGCGGTGCCAGGCCGGACCACGGTGCCAGCGGCTAGTACCGCTAAGGCCGATTCCGGCCCGAAGCGCCCGGTGCCGGCGAACCAGCTTTAGCTCGCGGCGGCGCCTGGGCCGGCCGCCTCAATACGCGCTGTTCCGCGCCAACATCACCCGCACCGTGGCCGCGATGATGCGCAGGTTGAGCCGCCACGAGCGGTGCTTGATGTAGGTCAGATCCAGGGCGACCATCTCGGCAAAACCGACGCTGTTGCGGCCGCTGACCTGCCACAGCCCGGTACAACCGGGCCGCACCCACAGGCGTTGGCGGTCGTAATCGGTGTAGGCGGCCACCTCGCGCAAAAGCGGCGGCCGCGGTCCGACTAGCGCCATGTCGCCGGTGACCACGTTCAACAGCTGCGGCAGCTCGTCCAGGCTGGTGCGACGGATGAAGCGGCCGACGCGGGTCACCCGCGGGTCCTGCGCCATTTTGAACATCGCACCGCTCACCTCGTTGCGGGTCAAAAGCGCCGGCAGCTGGGCCTCGGCGCCGACCACCATCGAGCGAAACTTGAGCATGCGAAACGTGCGGCCGCCGCGACCGACTCGCACCTGGCTGAACAGGACCGGACCGTGCGGATCGTCCAGCTTGATTGCCAGGGCCAGCGCCGCCGAAAGCGGTGCCAGCACGATCAGCCCAGCCAGCCCGGCCACCGTGTCGAAGACCCGGCAGCCCGCTTCGAACAGACGCTGGCCGGCGAGTCGCTCGCGGTCGAGGTGCAGCGGCGCCGCATCTGCCTGATCAATCAGGCGGGTGAGTAAGTTAAGCTTCTGTGGATGGAAAACGCGACGTTCCGCCATTTTTTCTCCCGCAGTCATTATTCCCCAGTTTCTGACTATCTCTCTTTTTAATATTTAAGAACACATGAAAATCCATTAACATCTGCATAGAAACTTGTGAAAGCATTCTCACAATCGCGTGTTATCCCCCACGAATCAAGGTGTTCCGTTCCATAGTACCATGCCACAAATATGAATAAAAGCCCCCGCGTAGACGCGTCATATCCGTTATAAAACAGGCTTGCAATCCGACGCAATTGGAAGCGGAATCGCCGCTATCGCTTTGCACATTTGTAATAAAATCCCAACTGGGGTGGCTCGCATCCCGCGCTGACGGCGGCCGCCATTGGGTTCTTCTGGGCGATTGCAGCGCGGCGAAATTTTGCAGAAACCGCCGGGGAATGATGCTACAATGGACCCATATGTTTGTTTTTGAAGGATAATTTTTGAGTCACAATTCTTCATATTCGGCCGTTCGTCAACCCGCGGCCCCGCATGGAGGTACCTATGAACGAAGACGCGATCGACCTCGGCCACGCGCTGGCGGTCCTGCGCCGGCGGCTGCTTTTGATTCTGACAATCACCGCACTCGGCGGGGCGCTGGCCACCGGCGCCACTTATTTCTTGATTCCTGCCAAGTACCGCACCACCACCCGGCTTTTGATCAACCCCAAGCCGGCCAAAACCGCCGACGAGGTGTTCAATCAGACGACGGCCGGCCTGGCTCAAGTCACCACCTACAAGGACCTGATCCGCGAACCGGTCGTGCTGACGCCGGTGAAACAGGCACTCAAGGCCCAAGGCTTCACCCCGCCGCGCAACCTGAGCACGGCCGTCAGCCTGACCACCACCCCGAACTCGCAGGTGCTGACCGTCACGGTGGCCACCGGTGACCCCTACCTCTCACGGGCCTTGGCCAACGCGGTGGTCGCCGTGCTGCAGCAGAAGCTGCCGCGGCTGGTCGCCAACGCCCAGTCCGTGGGAATCGTCGCCCGGGGTACCCTGACCAAGGTGCCGGCCTTCCCCAACCACTGGGGCAACTTGGCGCTGGGGCTTTTGCTCGGGTTTTTGACCGGCTGCGTCGTGGCCTGGCGCCGCGCGGCCGACACCGGGGCAGTGGACGGGACGGCCTTCATCGAACAGGAGCTCGGCCTGCCGCTGCTGGCCGTGATTGAGGACATCGCACCGAGCGTCATGCAGCGCGGTCCTCGCCCCAACACGCCACGGCCCCCGGTGGCGGCCATCGACCGCTCGCTGGCCTTCCCACCGGCGGATACCACCAGCGACCCGGCTGGCACCGCAACGCGCGATGACGGCGGCAATCGCGCGGCGGTCGAGGCGGCTTCCCGGCCCGAGCCAACCGCCGCGGCCACGACGGCAAGGACCGCGGCCGGCCGCTCGCAGGTCCCGATGTGGCCCCTTTCATAAACTTTGTGATGAACGCGGTTTCCCACGGTGCTTTTGACGCGTATTAATGGTAAGATAATGTTTTGTATCGGTGGTCCGGATTTCGGGAATTAGCCCGTCACTTGGGGCCAACCGCGGCGGCTCTGCACGTCGGCGCGGCTGGCGATCACCGAGGCTTGGGGTTTCCGATACCTTTGGGGAGGTATTTTTTTACATACTGACCAAAACTCAAAAAACCTTGCGCAACCCAACCGTTGCGCCGTTTGACGCAAGGCGACCCGGCTATGGGCGCCACACACACACTTTTTGGAGGCTTTCGTGGACGACGATGTAATCAACCTGAGCCAGATTTTCGCCACGCTCAAGAAGCACGTCATCATGATTATCGTGATGGCGGGTCTCGGCGGCATCGTGGCGGCTGGCGTCACCTATTTTGTCATGACCCCGCAGTACCAATCCTCATCCCTGATTCTGGTCAATCAGAAGGACTCGAGCAACGCGGCCATGCAGTACAACCAGATTCAGACCGACCTGCAGATGATCAACACCTACAAGGACATCATCACCCAAAACGTGGTGATGGATCAGGCCAAAAAGAACCTGAATGCCAACGGCTTCGTGCCGAGCAGCAACCTGTCCAGCGCAATCTCGCTGTCCAACAACGAGAACTCACAGGTCGTCAAGGTCACGGCCACCGCGGATAACCCGTACCTGGCCCGGGCGATCGTCAACGAGGTCGTCGGCGTCTTCAAGTCCAAGATCACCAAGATCATGAGCAACGCCAAGAACGTCTCGATCGTGTCCAAGGGCCAGCTCCAAAAGGCTCCGGTCAGCCCGCGGCCAAAGATCAACTTGGCGGTCGGTCTGCTCGCCGGCCTGGTGCTCGGCGTCTTGCTTGCGTTCATCCGCGACCTGACCGACAAAACCGTCAAGAGCACGGACTACATCAAGGATCAGCTGCAGCTGCCGCTGCTCGGCACGATCAGCGAGATTGAGCCCAAGGACATGGTGCTGGGCGACCGGCGCGGTCAGACAAGGAGGAAGTAAGCATGAAACTGTTCAAGCATAAGCATGATGCCTCCCAGGACTCCCTGCTGCACGGCGTAGCCTTGATTACCGATTACGCGCCGATGTCGCGCGTGTCCGAAGAGTACAAAACCCTTCGCACCAATATTTTGTACGCCAAGGCCGATGACCCGATCCACACGCTGCTCATCACCTCGGCCGGCCCCAGCGAGGGCAAGTCGACCGTCTCCGGCAACATCGCGGCGACCTTCGCCAAGCAGGGTCTACGCACGATTCTTCTGGACACCGACATGCGCCGGCCGACGGTTCACGCGACCTTCGGCATCCAAAACAACTTCGGCCTGGTCGACCTGCTGACCGGTGAAGAGGATAACGAGAAGCTGCAACGCGCCTGCCGCCAGACCGAAATCGAGAACCTGACGATTCTGCCGTGCGGCCCGATTCCGCCGAACCCCTCCGAGTTGCTGGCGTCCAAGCGCATGACCCGCCTGCTGAAGGGCCTGACCAACGCCTTCGACCTCGTCATCCTCGACGCGCCGCCGGTGATTTCCGTCACCGACGCCCAGGTTCTGGGCTCCCGCGCCGACGCGACGGTGCTAGTGGTGCCTTACGGGATTGCGCAAAAATCGATGGTGATGGAGGCCAAGTCCCTGCTGGACCAGGTCAACGCCAACATCATCGGCGTGGTGATGAATCGCGTCCCGGCAAGCGTCCGGCAGAACCGCTACGGCTACTACTACGATGCCTACTACAACAACGACGGCAAGAAACACGGCAAATAACGGCCTATGAACGCCAAAAAGTGGTGTCACCCGATGGGGCGGCACCACTTTTTTGATGGAATTAATTAACTTATCGCACGAGGCGGAGGGTCGACACCCGCCCAGATTGACGGGCTTCACTCGCCGCGGCTGCAGGTTCCGCCACCTGATGGCAAAACCAGCGGGGCGGTCGCCCCTTCACCGCGCGATTCGCACGTGATGCTCGCCGGCTTGTGTCGCCACCACCCGGCCGCCGTTGGCCAGCATCGCCGCAAGCGACGCCGCGTTGGTGGTCAGGCAGGACAGGTAAATCTCGATTTCGCGCGGCGGCATCAGGCGCCGGCACTCGGTCAGCGCCAGCGCGAGACCACGCGTCGCGTAACCGCGGCCCCGCCAATCCGGCAGGATGCCGTAACCGATGTGGCCGCTGCCTTGGCGCAAAAAGGCGTTGAGGCGATGGCGAACCTTGAACAGCCCGACCAGCTGCGCGTCGTCCCACAGGAAGAAGTAGGTGTCGGGGACGTAGCCGGCCGAAAGCTTCTGCCCGGCCGCGGCCGCCAGCCGCTGCGGAATCGCCGTGGCGGTGAATTCGGCGTAGCTCAGGCCACGGTACGGCACCTCGAAGCCGTTTTGTTCCGGCATGGTTTGGAAAAAGTCGTACTCGGCCCGGCTGTCGGCCAGGCTCAAGGGCTTGAGCTTCAGCGTCATCGCGCCACCTCCCGTGTTGCGTGTTGGGGTGTAGGTTACGCCACTCCCGGTCGGCTGTCAACCGCCGCGTGACGCCAAAAAAGCCGTTCACCGCGGCAGCGGTGAACACCTTCGCGTTCAATAATCGCGGCAGACTCGGTGCCGCGGGTTACTTTCTTTCGCAGGCCGCGCTGAAGCCACCGCGCAGGCTCACGCGGCGGCCTCAGTCTTCTTCCTGGTTGGAATCGCGGTTGAAGGTGCCGTCGCCGGGTGGCCCGGTTGACGGCACAGTGGAACAAGCCATCGGTCCTCAGGCTTCCGCAGCTACCTCGCAGCCAAGTTCGAAGCGAGTAGGAAGCTGAGCCAGCAGCCGGTGGGTGGCGGCGCTCGTCCTGGTATTCGGTCCCGCAGATGGGATCCGTTGCACGAAAACGCACACGTCTAAAGTCAGGTTCGACTTGGCATGGACGGCGGTACTGGGGATGCTTATGCCCCCGCCATTCCCGCCTGTGCGGTAGAAGTCCGGTCGCTGCGGCCGCAGCGACCTCCCCACACTTGAACAATCATTCGATCGTAGCTTAACACCGGACCAATTTAGTGTCAACTAATTTGACTCACGTCCACAAGAACGGCTCCGGATCCCGGCCCATCGCGGTTTAAGCGAACCCGGCAAGCGGAAAAACGCCAGCAAAAAGGCGCAACCACCGTGGTGGTCGCGCCTCTCTCACATGTTATTAGCAGCGAATGGCTCGCGGCATCCGCCAGCGGCCGTCCAGCCACGTCAGACCGTCAGTTCACCCGGTCGGCACCGTAGACCTTGTAGCCTGTTTCGTAGGCACCGGTCCAGTCAAAGTCCGAGTTCAGCGCGTTTTGGCGCGTCTCCTCGTTGTGCAGGGTGGCCTTGGCCAAGCCCATGCTAGTTCGTAGCTCGTCTGAGACGCGCTGCAGCTCCTTGGTCGGGGCGATCTGGTAGGACGAGCCGTTCAGGTAGCAGCCGACGCCCTGCAGGTGGTCTTGCTTGATGTGGTTGGCCGCGGCGCGGTAATGCGTGAACAGCGCGACCATGTCTTCGAAGCTCAGGCTCGAGCGAAAATTGTCCTGGACCTGCGCCATCAGGGCCTTGAAGTTGCTCAGGCTCTGGAAGCTCGGCGCCGCCTTCAGGATGCCGGTGATCACCTGGCGCTGGCGTTCGGTGCGGCCGTAATCGCCGCGGGGATCCTCGTGGCGCATCCGCACGTAGGCCAGCGCCAGGCTGCCGTTCAGGTGCATCGGCCCCTTGGGAAAATGGTGCCCGTCGTCATCGGTGAAGGTGAACGGCACGGTGACGTCGACGCCGCCGACCGCATCGATCACTTTTTCCAGGCCGCCCATGTTGACCATCGCGTAGTGCTGCACCGGCACGTTGAGCAGCGCCGACACCGAGTCGACGGTCATGTCCGTGGCGCCGATGCTGTAAGCGGCGTTAATTTTTTGAATATTGACCCCGTAATAGCCGATCATCTGGCTCATCGTGTCGCGCGGAATGCTGACCATCGTGGTGGTCTCGCGCTTGGGGTCGATGGTGACCAGGATCATCGAGTCGGTGCGGCCACGCGCCTCGGTGCGACCCAGGGCCCCGGTGTCGGTGCCCAGCAGCAAAATGCTGATCGGCCGGCGCTTGGTGATCGCCGTCTCAGCCGCCGCGGCCGCTTCCTTGCTCTGCCGCTTCAGCGGCGTGTAGGTGCGAGCCGTGGTGGTCTGGACCGAGTGATACAGGTTCCAGGCGGTGCGACCGACCACGGCGCCGGCCACGGCCAGCACCAGCAGCACGGCCGCCAGCACCCAGGGCCAGACGCGGCGGCGCTTGCGACGCGAGGCCGGGCGGCCGGCCGCGGCAGTAGCGGAAACGGTTGCCGGGCCGGCAGCGGTTGCTGGCGCGGCGCCGACCGCGGAGTCGGCCGCAGTTGCTAAACCGGCGCCGGCTGTTGAGTCGGTGCCGGCCTGCTTGCGGCGCCACCGGTGCCGACGGCTGTGGTCGGTCGGGGCGGCCAGGCTTGGGTCGTCGACGCCGGCGGCCGGTGTTTTATCGGATTTCATCGTCATCTTTCTCCAGCCGCGGCGCTTAGTGCTGACTTCCACCTACGGCCGCCCCCCCTCAATCTCACTTTTGTTCAGAACGGTAAATCATCATCATCGTGGTACGAGCCGCGAAAAGCAATATGATTATCAATTCGAATCATCATCTCATATTGCGGCCAAGGCGTCTCGAAAGAGAGTCGAATTCGTGGGGTCAACAACGCGTGTCGATGGTCTGCTGGCCACTTGTAGACACGTCCTGACGGTAACTTGAAGCCCACCTGCACGTCTAGAAAACTTTCTGGTGTTGCTGACTCGGGTGCATATCGTATGTCGTGGCCATCGCTTGTCTGCCACTCAGTGGGAAAGGCCAGGTTCGTTTGACTCTGAATCGACACACCACATGAAGTCAACGCCACTTGCTCAACAAAACTGCGATCTTTGTAGAACAAATCAGCTTCCGCATCTGTGATGAGCGCATCGTAGCCGTACTCTCCGTCATCATGCAGTAGGGTGAGCAGCGTCACCTTCTCCGCATTCGACCGCACGACAATATGCCTAAGCAAGTGTAGATTCAACGTGTCGGGGGTGACAATCTCGGCCTGACGACTACCAACGATAGCCGACGTGTCCTCGTTAGGTCCAATCGCCCCGTTATGAAAAATTAGTGCAAAAGGCAAGTTGGCAAAATCCGCTGCCCCGCTATGAAGCCGTGGTTCAGGATGTCTCGCCAGTGTCGAAGCGCTGAACTGAACATTGGGCTGCGCGAGCAACTCCGGTAGATCAAATAAGAAGAACACAGGCACCGGACAATCCGCGTTAAGCGACGACCGCTTGGCACGTGGTTTGAAGCCCTCATTGTGAAACTGAGTTGGCGTTAGCGGCCGAAAATACAGCCTCACCATACCGGCCACGTCTGCCGTTGTCTGATCAATGACATCGCGGCTCGCGTTGTCGTTGCGCATCTGACCACGCCGCTGTGCTTCCTCACGCGAATACAATCTACCATCCTTCAGAATGCTGACGGCGTTGTTGATGTCTGTGAAATGATAAGCGAAGCGTGGCCACACGCGCTGCTGCCGAGGTGTTAATGATGTCGGTATTTGGCCATCTACCAGCCGTTTGACAATTTCCTGATAGCTTGTCATGAAACGACCTTCACTGGTGTTAGGCCAGATTCTGCCTCTTGATTAACCGGCTGAGCCGGCAGCTCGCGGCGGTCAAGTGTCAACGCCCTTGTGCCACCAATCTTATCCAGAATAATTGCCTGACTCTGAATGTAAGGCAGCCGCGTCATCATCGCCTCGAAAGACCTCTGCTGGTTCTGTTGGGCGACCGGCTGCGGATAATCCGTCGGCAGAACCCGGCCGCGCTCACGCAACGTCGTCCAGAAGGCAGCAATGTCCTCTTTGGCGAGCATGTACCCATGCACCTCGTCACCAACCGTCAGGAACCGCTCGCCGGGTTCACGCGCCTGCACCAAGGCACTCGGTTCAATTTTGACAGCCAAATCCTCACTTTCAGGTGCTATCAAGCGCTGAACAAGTTCGGCTTCGAACTCCTGAATGCTCAACATCCGCGGCGTTGCGTCCAACCAATCTCGCATTTCCTGAATCGTGTCGTATTCCGGTGGATTTTGCTTGGCGTTGTACAGATGAATGTACACGTCGATAGGCAGTCTTTTTAGGTACTTCTCCATCAACGGCTTCACCTGCCGGGACCACTCAAGACCACCGTTGCCGACCCCTAGCTGTGGAAACGAGATGGACTGAATACCTTGAGCCTCATACGTCGCGACGAATTTTTGAAGGCCAAGTTCAATGTCTTCGAGGCGCGATTTTTGCCGCCAGCTCCGCTTCGTTGGAAAATTCAAAATCCACTTGGTTTCTGTTCGGTAAATCCACAACTTGCCGACGGTCAGCAGTCCCTGTTCGCAGAATCGCTGATACTGCCTGAACATCTCGGGGTAAAGTTTCTTGAACTGCAGGGCGATCCCCTTCCCCATGACGCCAACCGTATTGACCGTGTTGACTAACACTTGAGCGGGACTCTCGAATAGATTCGACTTAACGTAAATTAACATTCTCGAAGCTCCCTTCCGTGTTGTGACAATCATTTAGTTGCATTATACCAGAATTTCCTTTGCCCTACGATGACGCGAGACTTCGCCGCACGAGAAAGGAAAACGAGCCTTACACTCGGGCTCGCAGTTGTTTAATGAGCTTGTAGCATTAGGCGAAATACCCGCCAAGCCCGGCGACGATCGCGGCCTCCCGGGCGGCGGCGGCCGCTTGGTCGGCCGCGCTGACGGAGACGTAGACCTTCAGCTTGGGCTCGGTGCCGCTGGGCCGCACCACCACGGAGCCGGTGGTCGCCAGCGTGAACTTCAGCACGTCGGCTTGCGGCAGGCCGTCAAGCCCCGGCAGGTAGTCGGCGACGCTCGCCACCTGCTCCCCACCGAAGTCGGCGACTCCTTGGCGGAACGCGGCCATGATCGTCTGCATTTTGGCAAAACCGGCCGCCCCGTCGAACTCGAATGAATGCAACGTGTTCAGGCAGTAGCCGTAGTCGCGGTAAAGCGCGGCGAGCTTGGCCGCCAGCGTGATGCCGCGGGTCTTGTAGTAGGCGAACATCTCGCAGATCAGGAAGCTGGCGTTGACGCCGTCCTTGTCCCGGACGTAGGTGCCGCTGAGGTAGCCGTAGCTCTCCTCGAAGCCAAACAGGTAGTCGCTCTCGCGTCCCGCGGCCTCGAGCCGGCCGATTTCCTCGCCGATGAACTTGAAGCCGGTCAGCAGGTTGACCGTGGTCACGCCGTAATGCGCGGCGATGCGATCGGCCATGTCGATGGTGACGATGGTCTTGACCAGCTCGGGCTGCGCCGGCATCGTGCCGTTCTCGACGCGCCGGGCGCAGATGTAATCCAAAAGCAGCATCCCCATCTCGTTGCCGGACAGTAGCCGGTAGCTGCCGTCGGCCTCACGCACCGCGGTGCCGACGCGGTCGCAGTCCGGGTCGTTGGCTAAGACCAGCTCGGCGCCGCGAGCCTTGGCGTATTGGATACCCAAGGCCATCGCCGCCTCGATCTCCGGGTTGGGGAACGGGCAGGTGGGAAAATCCCCGTCCGGCTGCGCTTGCTCCGGCACGACGAAGAGGTCGGTGAAGCCGGCCTCCCGCAGCGTCCGGGTCACCGGCACCAGCCCCGTGCCGTTGAGCGGCGAGTAGACGATCGACACCGCGCGGTCGATGGCCGTGCCGGCGGCGAGCTGCGAGGTGCCGTGAACGGCGGCGACGAAGTCATCGAACACCGTCGCGGGTATCGGGCGAATCAGCCCCGCCTGCTCGGCCGCGGCCAGCGGGAGCATTTTCACATCGTCAAAAATCGCCAGCCGTTCGATGCAATCGAGAATCGTTGCGGCCGCCGCCGTGGTGATCTGGCAGCCGTCCGGGCCGTACACCTTGTAGCCGTTGTACTTGGCCGGGTTGTGGCTGGCCGTCACCATGATGCCGGCCGCACAGTGCAGCTGGCGGGTGGCGAAGCTCAGCATCGGCGTCGGCGCGATCTGCTCGTAGCGCCACACCGTGATGCCGTTGGCGGCGAACACCCGGGCCGCGACCTCCGCGAACAGATCGGACTTGTGGCGCGAGTCGCGCGACACGGCGATGCTGCGAGCGGCCGGGGCGAAGTTGGCCACGATGTAATCCGCCAGCCCCTGGGAAGCCTTGGCCACCGTGTAGACGTTCATCCGGTTAGTGCCGGCGCCGATCGTGCCGCGAAGGCCGCCGGTACCGAACGCCAGGTCGCGGTAAAACGCGTCCTCGATCGCCGCCGGATCGGCCGCCATCGCCTCGAGCTCATCGATTAGGTCCGGATCGGCCGTCGCGTGTCGCCGCCAGTCCTGGTAACGCTGCATCTCGTTCATCCCCGTACCTCCCGCATGGTGTCAAAATCAAAGTCGTACTTGTGCTTGTCTTGAACGCTGATCGACTCGCCGGTCTGCACCTCGATCACGCGCAGCTCGGTTTCGGCGATGATCGTGTGACGCGAGCCGGCCGGCAGGCGAACCACGTCGCCGGGCCGCACCGCTCGCACCGCCCCGTCGATCACGGTCCAGCCGCGACCCTGAAGCACCGTCCAGACCTCGTCGCGGTGAACGTGGCTGTGGTAGTTCATGTGGTGGCCGGGATTCAGCGTCACCCGCAGCGTCATGCCGCCGTCGGACACGTCCAGCACCCGGAAGCTCCCCCAGGATTTCTCGGCGAACATCACCTGCTGGTCGATGCGGTCGACGAAGGGCTTGATGTAGCTGCTTTGCGCTTTGTCCGCGACCAAAATGCCCTCGGGGCTGGCCGAGATCACGACGTTCTGTAGCCCCATCGCCAGAATCGGCACATCCAGGTCGTTGATCACGTGAACATTGTCACAGGAGTCGCTCATCATCGCCTTGCCGACGCTGGGCTCGTCCATCGCCTCAGTCAGCGTGTTCCAGGTGCCGAGGTCCTTCCACTCGCCGGCGTAGCGCATCACCTCGATGTTGGGCTCGTGCTCAACCACCGCGTAGTCGAAGCTGATTTTCTCCAAATCGGCATACTTGGCCAGCAGGTCCTGGTAATCGGCAAACTCGATCAGCTCATGGGCCCGATCGATCAGGTAGCCGAGCTTAAAGGCGAAAATCCCGCCGTTCCACAGGGCCCCTTGCTTGAGGTAGGCGGCGGCCGTGGCCGCATCCGGCTTCTCCTTGAAGGTCTTCACGGCGCTGACCTGGCCGCGCGTCGCCGGGATGATGTAGCCGTACTTCTCGCTCGGGTAGGTCGGCGCAATCCCCATCAGCACCAGGTTGGCGGGACTGACCGCGGCCCGGGCGGCGAGGTCGGCGACCCCTTGGAAGTAGCTGTCGGCCACGTAAGGATCGACCGGACACACCGCAATCGGCTCGGTCGCCGCGATGCCCTTGACGTCGTGCAGGTAGGCCGCGGCCAGCGCGATGGCCGGGAACGTGTCCCGGCGGCACGGCTCGACCGACAGCCCGACGGCGTCGCCGAGCTGGTGGTGAATCGTCGACACTTGCGACTTGGCGGTGGCGATGGTCACCGCCGCCTCGGGATCGACCGTGCGAATCTGGCGGTAGACCCGCTGCACCATCGACTCGTACTCGCCGCTCGGACTTTTGAGCAAGTCGATGAACTGCTTGGAGCGAACGTTGTTGGACAGCGGCCACAGCCGCTGCCCGGAGCCTCCGGATAGTAAAATAATCTGCATATTTCCCCCAAATGTGACGGCGTTGGCACTGCCCAACACCTGATCGCGCCGTGTTCGGCGCAACTAACGCAAGGCCGCCGCGGTACAACCCGCGGCGGTCCAGTCATGCCTGTCTATCGTGCCGCGACCGGCGCCGCCCATCCCACATGGGTGACGCCGGTGGCGGTTGCTGCCTGCCGGGCAAGTCCCGGGCAATTTCCCGGGAAATAATCCAGGCGGCGTGATTGCGGCGAAGGCGAGATTGCGCCTTCAAGCCACGCCGCTTGGGTTGCGGTGAACGCCGCACGGCGGCTGCCACGGTCCCGCTAAGGTCGTGCTGCGCGGCTCGCTTACCGAACCGGGCGACGCCGCGCAACGCGGAGGCGGCTTGCGACGCGCTGGCACTCGGGGCCAGGTGCAGGCCCCAAGCACCAGTGCTAGGCAACCCGTTCCGCTAAAGTCGCTCGGCTCTGCCCTCTACCGTTCCGCTCGCATCGGGTTGGCCAGGAAGTCCTCGTAGGCCAGGCGGATGCCGTCGTCAAGCTCCGTCTTGTAGGTCCAGCCCAGGCCGGCCGCCTTGGAGACGTCCAGCAGCTTGCGCGGGGTGCCGTTCGGCTTGGAGGTGTCCCATTCGATGGCGCCGGTGTAGCCGATGATCTTGGCCACCTTCTCGGTCAGTTCCTTGATGGTCAGCTCCTTGCCGGTGCCGGCGTTGACCGTCTCGTTGCCGGAGTAGTGGTTCATCAGGAACACGCAGAGGTCGGCCAGGTCGTCGACGTACATGAACTCGCGCAACGGGCTGCCGTCGCCCCAGCAGGTGACCGTCGTTTTGCCTTGCACCTTGGCCTCGTGGAAGCGGCGAATCAGGGCCGGTAGCACGTGCGAGTGGGTCGGGTGGTAATTGTCGTTGGGCCCGTACAGGTTGGTCGGCATCACGGAGATGTAATCCGTGCCGTACTGGCGGTTGAGGTACTCGCAGTACTTCAGGCCGGAGATCTTGGCCAAGGCGTAGGCCTCGTTGGTCTGCTCAAGCGAGCTGGTCAAAAGCGAGCTCTCCTGAATCGGCTGCGGCGCCAAGCGCGGGTAGATGCAGCTGGAGCCCAGGAACTCGAGCTTCTTCACGTTGTTCCGCCATGCTTCGTGAATCACATTCATCTGCATGATCATGTTGTCGTACATGAAGTCGGCCAGCGCCTCTTGGTTGGCGACGATGCCGCCGACCTTGGCCGCGGCCAGGAACACGTAATCCGGCTTCTCGGCGGCGAAAAACGCCTCTACGTCGGCCTGGCGCTGCAGGTCAAGCTCCGCATGGGTGCGGGTGATCAGGTTGGTGTAGCCCTGGCGCTTGAGCTCACGCACGATGGCGGAGCCCACCATCCCGCGGTGACCGGCGACGTAAATCTTGGCATCTTTTTCCATCATTGTTTTAATAGCTTCTTTCCGTTATTGAGTAATTGATAATCGCGGCTACTGCAGGGCCTTGAAGGCCGCCTCACGCTTGGCGAGCTGGCGGTCGTGCTGGGCCATGATGTGGACCAGCTCGGCGTAGCTGGTCTGCTGCGGATCCCAGCCCAGCACCGTTTTGGCCTTGGTCGGGTCGCCCCAGAGGTTGTCGACATCCGTCGGGCGGAACCACTGCGGGTTGACCGCGACCAGCAGCTTGCCGGACGCCGCGTCGTAGCCCTTCTCGGCCACGCCTTCGCCTTCCCAGCGGATGGTCATGCCGTTCTCCGCGAACGTTTTCTCCGTGAAGTCACGCACCGTGTGCTGCTCGCCGGTGGCAATGACGAAATCGTCAGGCTTGTCCTGCTGGAGGATCAGCCACATGCACTGGACGTAATCCTTGGCGTAACCCCAGTCGCGCAGGGAGTCCATGTTGCCAAGCTCTAAGTGGTCCTGCAGCCCTTCCGCGATGCGGCCGGCCGCCAGCGTGATTTTGCGCGTGACAAAATTCTCCCCGCGACGCTCGGACTCGTGGTTGAACAAAATGCCGTTGACGGCGAACATGTGGTAGGCGTCGCGGTACTCCTTGACGATCCAAAACCCGTACTGCTTGGCCACCGCGTATGGGCTGTAAGGGTGAAACGGCGTGGTCTCACGCTGCGGCACCTCTTCGACCTTGCCGTACAGCTCGGAGGTCGACGCCTGGTAGATGCGGGTGTGATCGGCCAGGCCGCAGATGCGAACGGCCTCGAGGATGCGCAACACCCCCAGCGCGTCGACGTCGCCGGAATATTCCGGCACATCGAAGGACACCTGGACGTGCGATTGCGCCGCGAGATTGTAGATCTCGTCGGGGCGAACCTCACCGATGATCCGGATCAAACCCGAGGAATCGGACAGGTCGCCGTCGTGCAGCGTGATGCTCCCGGCCTCGAGCAGGTGGTCGATGCGGCCGGTGTTGGAAATGGACGACCGCCGGTGAATGCCGTGAACTTCGTAGCCCTTGCCCAGCAGAAATTCCGCCAGGTACGAGCCGTCTTGGCCGGTGATGCCGGTGATCAGTGCGATTTTGGTCATGTTGGTCTCCTTTGATTGAGAGGGTGGAACCACGCGTATTTAGCGGGACGCATAGCCTAGCGCTAGCGGCGAGGCGGTCCTTGCCTCGGGGCTAGTGCGTAGCTAGGCGTTCCCGCGTTGCGCGGTGGAACCCGTTTAGAGGGTGGATGCGGCGGGGTTAGCGGGACGGGTAGCTTAGGTCGCATCTGAAAATCCGGGCTGCGGCCCGGACGCACCACTACTTCCGGCTCCGGACCGGGGCGGCGGAACGCGTGGGGCTCTCTTGAGCCCGTTCCGGTCTCAAGACCCGCCCTTGCTGTAAGCCGGCAAGATCGGCCGGCTAACAGCAATTTCACGCTGGCTCGCCCCGGCCCTCCGCCTCCAGCAATGGTACGTTCGCGCCTCCGCCCTACATGGTCGTTAATTCATCTACTAAGACCGCTTCATGCAATTGCAGACGGGGCGTTTATTTTTAGATACGTCATAACACTGGCGACGAGGCAATCCTTTCCTCAGGTTAGGCGTTGCCGCATAGCACCCAGCTCTAATGATTGTATCCATTATGACAGCCCATTCGCCGGTTGAGTTGGGGGATATTGGGGAAAAGTTGTATAATATTGGCTGAATTGATTTGATAGAAAAGCTTTGAGACACAGTAGTTTCTTGAAAACGCGCTGTCGCGTCAGGATAATCTTGCACCACAGCGGCGTTGACTGTGTTCGCACCCCCGCCAGCCTGCAATTAGTGCCGGCAGGTTCAGCCAAATTAGTTGTGTGTTCCCCGAGAGTTCGCGTTTTTTGCCAGCTTCCAATTCCAGCCTAAGGAGCCTTCACCATGCCCATCACCCCCACCACCGGTCCGGTCGTTGACGCCGACCGCCTGCTTTACACGCCGTCCGACTTCGCCAAGTCCAGCCTCTTGTACCTGCAGGAATGCGGCCGCCTGACCGCGCTGGCGCCGCACAGAAGCGCCAGAGAGGACCTGACCTCCTATCTCTTTTTCATCGTGACCCAGGGCTCGGGAACGCTGGGCTACGCCGGCCGCACCTACGCCGTGGTTGCAGGCGACTGCGTGTTCATCGACTGCCGCCACTCGTACTACCAGGAGAGCTCGGCCGACCTCTGGCAGCTGTCGTGGTGCCACTTCGCCGGCCGCGCGATGCCGACGATTTACCAAAAATACCTGGAACGCGGCGGGGCCCCGGTGTTTCACCCCCACGACCCGCAGGCGCTGACGGCGGCCTGGACGCGGCTGGACCGCACCGCCCGGGAACCCGCCTACGTTCGCGACATGGCGATCAACGCCCGGCTGGCCGATCTGATGACCTGCCTGATGGCCGAAAGCTGGCACCCCGAGCACCGCCAAAAAGGCGACAAGCAGCAGCAGGTCGCGGCGGTTCGCGACTTTCTCGACAGCCACTACCCGCAGCGCATCACCCTGGACGCCCTCGCCGCGCGTTTTTACATCAACAAGTACTACCTGACGCGGCTGTTCAAGGCCGCTTACGGCGTCTCGATCAACCAGTACCTCCAGGAGCGGCGCATCACCGCGGCCAAGCAGCAGCTGCGCTTCACCGACCGCTCGGTGGCGGCGATTGCCACGGCCTGTGGCTTCACCGACACGGCCTACTTCGCCCGGGTCTTCAAGCAGGTCGAAGGCGTCTCCGGGCGGGAGTACCGGAAGCGGTGGTGAGGCGGAAGTTGCCAGCCAAGCGCCGCGGCAGATATAATTAAGCCATGACCAATACTCAAAAATACGTCAAACTCTACAACCTTTCCGAGCTTCAGCTACACGTGCTGATTCAGGCAATTCTCCAAAGGCATACGTTCGAGGCGGGTGACATGCGTGGCTTTCGCGTTCACACACTTATGGCTGAACCCCAACACCCTGCCCTTGACCTTTACCGTCACGATGCCTTAATCGCACACCCCGGAGATTGAGGTCTAGTAAGCGAACAGGAGGCGAGCTTATGCCATTTGAGTTCACAATCACGGACGAGGCGCGTGACTTCCTCGCAAGTCACACGCCAGACACGATTGAGCCAACACTGACCGAGGCCGACGTGTATCAGTCGCTCGGCACCATCTTACAGAATCAGCAGGTCTACGCCGCAATTGAAAAATTGGCGGCCGAGTGACGCCGATTCGATATTGCCCTAGACAATCAATGCCTCTCAACCACAAACAGCGTGGTTGAGAGGCATTTTTCAATCAGGCATCACCAGTCCGTCGTCCCAAAGATCTCGGGCAGCCGCCGGTCCATGTCCGTATACGGATCACGCTGGTACCACGGCTCATCTGTCGCGTTCCTCAGCTCGGCCGCTCGAGCCAGCGCCTGCTTGATGCGATCGTCCAAGTGATAGTCGGCGTAATCACCACCCTTGAACTGAGCGTAGTCGCGACCGAAGAACTTGGGGCCGGACAGGCGTCGGTTCAGCGCCAGCTTTGTATAGGCTCGTCGCACCGGCTCGAAGTGCATCAGAATCCAGACGTCGAAGTTGGTGCTTGAGAGAATCATCGTCAACCGATTCTCTGTCGCGAATCGCTCACATTGACGCAACTCACGCGCCGTCATGGCATCGCGGTCCAGTACCACGTATGTCTGATCGACTCTACTGCGACCAGTCAAACTGTCGCGTTTGGCCTTGGCCGCCCTCAGAAGCGCCAGGCCGCCGCGGTCGAGGCTTTCAATCTTTAGCTTCTCCGTCAACACGTTGGCCGCGTGTTGCCTTTGCCGACACATTTTGAAATACGATTCTTCCGAAGCTCCTTCGCAGTATACGGCAATCAACGGCTTGAGCTTCAATCCCCGTGACTTACGCACCATCGCCGGTCCCTCCCGCGTGAGTGTCTGCAACATCTGTCAGCGTCGCCAACATGTCCGCAACGGAGAGCTGCGGCATTGCCCCGAAGCGGCCCTCCATGTAGCGGCGCATGAATCCGATGTCGTTGCGGCCGAGATTACGCGCGTCCTTGAAGTCGAAAATTGAGGCCAACGTGCTTTGACCGCGGAAGTCCTTGGTCATGAGGTAGAGCTGATCCGTTCGCAAGTTCTCATCCAACAGCTGCAGTTCGTGCGTCGTCAAAATGAACTGATTGCGATTTTGCGGCGAGTTGAAAATCTGAATCAGGGCCCGGGACAGCTCAAGGTGTAGCGAGTCATCAAACTCGTCGAACAGCAGCGTCCGGCCGCTACCGCTCAGCTGAGCCTGAATGATGGATAGTGCAATCAGGAAGATTTTCTGGGTGCCGCGCGACTCATCGCTCAGCGGCAGCTCGACCGTGTCGATCACGTCACCGGCCGCCGAGTAGCGTTTGTGCAGCGTGTAGAGCTGCTGGCGGGTGCCTTCCAACCGACTGGTGTCGACCCCGGCCTGCTGAAAATGTGCAAGAATGGCCGCAGAAACGCGCGGCACCTCACGCACCTGCATCCCCACAATGTTGAAATCCGCGAAGCGCAAGAAGCGCAACAGTGTGGCTCGGACTTTGTCTTGCCGCACTAGGTCCAGCAGTGACGTGCTCAGCTCTGCCCGTTCGGCGTCAAAAAACACCAGCTCGGTCTGAAACCAGCGGAAAACCTGCGTCGCCATCGCGTCGTTGCGCTGCTGCGCGTTGAACAGCAGTAGCGCGTTCGGCCGCGTCTCCCGAGCCAAGTCGGCGGCGCCGTTCGGCAACACCACAAAGTTCTGCTCGCGTCGCTCAAAATAGGTCTCGCGCTTGGTCCCAGTAACCCAATCCAGTCGCTCGTGGGTGACGCGATCCGCACAGTAGGCCAGCTCGTAGCCAAACGTTTGCTTACCGACATTGAACGTCACCGCCAGCGTGGTCGGCTCCTGATTGGCCGCCACCCGCAGCCGAAACGGGCTGTACGGCAACGTGTCGGTCACCCGTTGGGTGTTGTCGAGCACCAGCGTCTGGAATCGCCGCAGTGCGTCAATCAGCGTGGTTTTGCCTGAGCCATTGGGGCCGACAATCACTAGATTCTTCAGAAGCGACACATTATTCTCAGTCAGCGTATTGGCCGCTTTGTGCCGCGTCAGCCTGGCCCCGGTCTCCGCTGACAGCGTCATCGGTTGATAAATCGACTTGAAGTTGCTTACCGTGAAATCAATCAGCATGTCATCCCTCCTACCGGTCGTCGTGTCTCCAGTATAACCTAGGTCTGAAAAGTTCACACGTTTCTTCACGTAAATCCGTGATTTATCATCAAGCAGCTCGATTCATCGCGTCGGCTCACTGATTCGGTCAGAGGAGCATCCGACTGGGTTCCACCGATTCGATTCCTCGAACACACGAAAATGCCCCTCACCCGCCACGTTCGCGGTTGAGGGGCATCTTTGTGTCATCGCGTTACAATCCCGGGTTGCCTAAAGTCGCTGCCGCCGCCAGCTTCCAACCAGCCCGATCAGGCTGGCCACCACGGCAATCGTGCCGAGGGCGGCCACGGCCGGGGCCGCGGTGACGGTACCGGTTTGCGGGAGGGCAGCCGGCTGAGCGTCGTCCTCGCCTTGAGCGGCGGCGCCGCTGGCTGTCCCGCTTGGGCTAGTGGCGTCGTCCCGGCTGCTGCCTTGGCTACTGGCGCCGCCGGGTTGCCCCGCTCCCGAGCCGTTGCCGCTGCCGGAGCCGCCGTTGTCCCCAGAACCGGACTCGGAACCGTCGCTGCCATTCTCGGACTCGCCACCGTTCCCGTTCTCCCCGGAACCCGAGCCGCTGCCATCCCCGCCGCCGGTCGCGGTTTTGACCAGGTAGAAGGTCAGGCTGGTCACCGCCGGGTCGCCGAAGTACATCGGTAACTGTTCGGGCAGCCGGGTTTGGTCGATCGTGTAGCCGGCCGGCACGTTCTCGCCGATTTCCGCCGAGCGGGTCGCAAACTCCGTGTCGTAGGCGTCCGTCAGCTTCAGCGTTTTGATCAGCGCGTTGGTCGTCGTGTCGCGGTAGTAGATCGGAATCGTCACGTCGGCCAGCTTGCTCACGTAAAACGTCAGGCTGGTGACGCTCGGGTCGCCGAAATACAGCGGCAGCTGCTCGGGGAGCCGGGTCTGGTCGATCGTGTAGCCGACCGGCACGTTCTCGCCAATTTCCGCCGAGCGGGTCGCGAACTCCGTGTCGTACTGGTCGGTCAACTCGAATGTTTTAATTAGCGCATCGGTCGTCGTGTCGCGGTAGTAGATTGGGATCGTCACGTCGGTCAGCGGCGTGACGTAGACGACGGCCGGCTGCGCGTCGCCGAACGCGGCGGGACCGGTGGCCGGCCGCGTGGCGTCGCGCCGGTAGCCGGCGGGAATGCCGGCGGTGATGGCCTGGGCAAAAAGGTCGAACGGGTCGCCAATCGTCCCGGTGACCTGAATGCCTTCCCCGACGGTGGCCTCGGTCGCTGCGTCGACGTAGCTCACCGCCACCGTCGCCGTGGTCGCCGCCACGTACAGCTGGGCGGTGTGGGTCTCGCCGGCGACGAAAAGCAGCGAGTCGTACTCGGCCCCTTCCTGCTCGCTCAGCGGCAGCAGCCGGTACCCGGCCGGCAGCTGCGGCGTGATATCGGCGGTGAACTGGGTCGTGAACTGTCCCGCCGCCGCGTCGATCCAGGCGGTACCATTTTCCCCAGTCACGGTGGCCGTGCCGACCGCGGTCATCTCCGGCAGCGTGGCGCCGCTCGCCTTGTCGCGGAAGGTGACCTGCAGAGTGCCGAGCTGCTCGGCCCGGGTGGCGGCTGACGCCGAAGTGGTGGCGGCTGTCGCGGCCTTCGAAGTGGCCGGGGCCGTGGTTGACGCTGACGCCTCGGTCTTAGCCGACGTTGCCGCCGAGGTGGCTGCCGGAGTGGCGCCCGCCTTGGCCGACGGGGCCGCAGTCGTTTTTCCCGTTGTAGCGGTCGCCGCGGTCGTAGTCCGGCCGCTTGCGGCCACCGCCGGCGTGGCGCCGAACACTGGCCCCAGCAGCAGGACGGCCGCCGCCCCGGTGGTCACCAGGCGGCGCGTGGTTGTGGTTGCGCGATGTGTCATGAGAACTCCTCCTTTGGGTTTGCCTTGCAACTCCCAGTATAGAGAAGCGGGTTTCGCCGGCGCAAAAATGGTGCCTCGCCAAAAAGCGGCCGCCGCTCGGCCAAGACTGACCGTGAGAGAGGAGCCACGACGCTAAATCACTTGTGAAGACAGACAAAAACCGGTCCTGACAAATTACATCAGAAGCCGGTTCCTAAAGATTGTTGCAACTATGCTAATGTTTCGGCCGCATGGTGGGTCAAAATTACATCATCAGTTATCGGTGTGTTTTGTCCCGAGGCGTAGGCGACGGACCAAGGCGTCCCTTGCCCGTGGGTCAAATTAGCCTCCTCCAGTCCCATTTCTCGAAACTGGTCAGCATAGCTTTCAAGTACCCGATCCATAACCTCCAGTAACATCACGCCGCGCTTGGTTCCGAGAAATTTTTCCTCGAAGGCAAAATTGCTACTCATCGAGTCACGTTCATACTTGCGCATTCGGTAAACGTCTCGGTCAACCGGACCATTGTCAAAGGCAACGAAGCTCGCCCGAAACGGCTGCGTCCGATACTTGACCAAATATTCGGCGTAAGTGTAATACAGCAACTTTTGCAAGGTGAAGCTGGTGAAGTGATACTGGCGGTCAAGGTAGCAAGCAACGTCAACTGCGTCTGGTGTCTGAACAGCATGAAGATTCTCAATGAATTCACTAAGATCATCCGTCACCTGGAACTGATTGAAATAAGAATTGTAGGCAACCACCGACTCATACGAAGATGAATCTGTTGGAATGTACTGAAAACTCAGCGAAGAACGCTCGGACTCATCTTGAATTGCTTCAAGCACCGCCGTTTGACGCTGAACAATCGCTTGCGTATCAGTTGAGGCAAAGTGATAGCCAGAGCCTTGGCCATCTGTTTTGTTTAGTGCAATTAAATGAACATAGGTCATGCCTACTCCTCCTTTCTCGCTTCGTGTCGTGCATGCGCCTTAAAGTTAACTTCCCGATCCGCAGTGTCCCAAATTTGCAATTCCCAAGGAAATTCAAAGTTAGTAGAGCTCAAGGACAGGTGCAGACCATGGTACGAGAATTCCTCCCGAATGTACGGCCGCCTAATCATATTATCTTCCTTCGACTTGAAATAGTCGAGAATTGCCAACTCATGTTTGCGAAAACTTGGAATGATTAGTCGTGCCCCTAACAGATCGTTGAATGATTTCTGAACATTGAATGATTCGCGCTTCCGGTCATACCAGCCCATTTTCAACATCATTGAGTGCTCAAGCTTAATTCGGTAGTTGAACGAAAAACTAGCGGTACTTGTGAACATCAGTTGCACCAAGGCAGCCCGTAGCTGAATCGAGTCGTTCAGCTCACTGCGATAACTCATCATTGTCGTCAGCATCTGCCGGTTCGCGTGCATCTCACTAACCGTTGTTTTGTGAAGATTGAACGCAAAAACGTCGTCATGGGCAAAAAAACTCTGAGAAAAAGCAACGTGTAGTCTCTCAAGTTCGTCCAAGTACCGGCGAATCACAACCAAGCAATCTGATTCGTTCACGTCAAGTTCCCCCATCCTTTCAGCAGATTATACCGAATTTGGTGTTAGCCGTATAGTCAAGCTCCGCTTCGACAAGTAAAACCGCGTCAACTCAAGAATCAAACCACTTCAATGACGAAAAAGACACACCGTGCCTCGCCAAAAAGCGGCCGCCGCTCGGACCATTGTCCAAGCGACGACCGCTTCGTCGTGCGTCTGTCTGCGTCAGTCGTGCCGTCGTGAGTCCGTCTGCCTCGGTCGTGCCGTCAGTCTGCGTCGGTGCGTGGCCGCGGCAGGTCCTTGGCCGCCTCACCGCCGCGGGTGGGGCCGAGCTGCGGTGAGGACAACCAGCTCCCGCTGCGATTGGTGCCGCGCGGCTCGGGCTTCATCGCGGCCGCCGGCGAACCGCCGCGGATACCGCCGCGATTGCCGCCTGGTCGAGAACCGGACTGCGAACTGGTCGGCGAATTGGGCCGCGAGCCGGGCCGCGAACTGGCCGGCGAACTAGACCGCGAACCGGACCGCGAACCCGTTCGCCGGCCGCCTTGCCACACCTTGCCCTGCAGATCCGCCATTGTCATCGCCACCGCGTCCTGGGCCGCCCGGCGGCTGCGGCGCTTGCGGCGGTGCGGCGCCGCGAGCGTTGGTGAGGTCGCATCGGGAGTGGATGAGGCCGCATCTGCCGGCAGGTTACCGGTCACCGGCTGCTTCCCAGATGCCGAGTTTTTGCCGGTCACGGGCTGCTTCCCAGGCGCTGCCATTTTTCCGGTCGCCGCCGCCTTGCCGCTCGTTGCCGCCTTGCCGGTCGCTAACTGCTTGCCAGCCCTCGCCCCTTTGCCGCTCGTCGACGTTTTCTCAATCGCCGGCAGCTTGCCGGCCGCCTGCAGCTCGGCGATCAAGGCGTCCAGCCGGGCCAGGTCGCGGTCGGTCAGCGGCAGGTCGGCCGAAGCGCAGATCACGAGGCGCCGGGCCGCGACCGTTGTAACAGCAGCAAAGGCCGGACTCTGGGCGATGGTCCAGCGATTTTTCCTGCGGGGGAAGCGGGTGCCGTTGCGGAACCGCGCCAGCATCGCGTCCATCTCGCGCTGCACCCGGTTGAAGTGGCCGAAGACCTCCTGGGCGACGCCGGCGGGAATGCCGAGGTGCTGGGCAAAATGTTGCGAGCCAAGCGCCACGTGCGTGTTCTTCCCGTCAACGGACACCAGCTGGTACTGGTAGCGCAGCGGCCGGCCGCAGACGCAGCGCAGGTTGGCCGACCGCTCGGGATGGCGGTGGCGGTCGGCCCAGCCGTAGTCGACGCGAATGCCGACGAAGCGCCAGTCCGGGGCGGCGGTGAAAATGCGGTTCATCACGCGATCGGAGAAGCTCAGCTGAAGCGTCGCCGCGTAAGCCGCTCGCTGCGCCGCAGTCATCGTCGCCAGAATCGCCTCCCGCTGCTTGGCCGAATAGGTGATGTCGGCCAGCCGCCGCGGCCTTCTTCCTGTCTGTGCCATGGTCCCCTCCTTGCCGCCAATGCGCGGAGTTTCAGTGTAACACCCGAGCGAAGCGAGGGGAACCGGGAGCGGCGAGTTGCGGCGGTGGGATGGAACCGGAATGTTTTTATTTTAAAAAGGTTGGAAAAAGCAACGTTTTAATTACGGCGGCTGCAGGGCGGCGGCTCGCGGCAGAGGAATGTTTTAATTGGGCCACAATTGGACCGGACTGCGTGGCGAGGGGAGCGTCTGGCTAGGGAACAACGTTTTAATTACGGATGCTCGGGGGCAATCAACGTTTTTATTTTTGAACGCGGTGTCGGCGACGGATCGTGGGTGGCGTAACGTTTTGATTTTAGTCATCGTCGGGTGGCGGCAGGTGGCGCGTGGAACGTGGAACGTTTTAATTTTATCCAGAGAGGGGGCCGAGGCCGCCGCTCACTCGCCGGAGCGGCCGTCGCCACGTTCTTTGGCACGATTTTTCCAACTTTTTCCCGTAAACCCCTAGCGCTTTTGGCGCAAATTGTTGTCTTACAAGTATAGGGCCGCCACAGTGACGGTGCCGACAAGCAAAACCCCTCGCCACCGCCAGGCCGCCACATGTCCTGCCGGCTGCAAGGGGCAGCCTGAACCTTTTTCACAACAATTCGGAGGTGTTGAACATGTCACAATTCTACCAACTGCCAAGCCAACTCGGATCACAAATTGTCGCAGGCATCACCGCAGGCTACGCCGCCTACCTGGCCGAGCGTAAGCGGCTGGCGCAGACGCTGACCGTCAGCGCGTCTTTGGTCTGGATGCGCAGCAACTTCATCGACTCCCACGTCGCCCAGGCCATCCAGGACTACCCGGGCGTCAGCTACCGCCGCATCCTGCAGGCGCGGTCGTGGGAGTACCTGCTGTTCAGCTACGAGGACAACGGCGAGACGACGCTGTTCTTGGTGAAAAACTACGCAACCGCAGTCCGCAACTTCTCGGGCAATCCCAAGGCGGGGCGGCCGAAGAACTACCTGTTCCGGCTGGCGTTCCTCAATGGGGATGAGGTGCAGGAGGAGACGGACGACGGGACCGGGACCGAGGGGACCGCGGAAGGTGCAAGTGGCACCACGCATGAAGTGGCCTTAGAGTTGGACGCGAAGGGCGCGACCGCGGCCGTGGCGGCCGGGAACGACGGCGCTGACACGGCCGGGGATGAGAGTACGACCGGAGACGAGAGGGCGTCGTCAGCGGCGCCGGCCGGCGATCCCGAGCGGATGATTCTCCTGGCCGAGGCCGGGCGGCAGCTGGAGCTGGTGACCGCAAATCGGTTCTACCTGGTGAACTACCTGATCGATGAAGCGCGGGAGCAGGTTGTTGGGGTTGACGTTGTGCGGCCGGAGTTTATGACGATGGAAATGCGGGAGGTGCAAACCTTAAGCTAATGGCTCGCACCAGAGAATTAGTCCAATTACTCACTAGAAGTGGATTATTGGAAACACAATACTATAGTTGACAAACTGTAACAATTTCATCCGGCGGTATATTAATCTGAGAATTTAGGTAGATTATGTCATGGTGTGTTGGGCTGTTCGCACCATCACGCTGCTGCATAAAAGCAAGTATGTTTTGAAGCGTCAAATCTTTGTAGACTCCTAGACGTTCAATCGAATTTAGCGGAATATCGGCGACTACAATGTAATGCTGAACGCAATCAATCCAGTCAGATGTCAGGCAGCACTTCATTTGTCGACTTTCAATTGTTTTTTAAATATCGTAAAGTACCTCGGGATATCTATTAATACAAGAATAGTTCATATTAATTGGGTTTTCCGGAATAAAGCTAAAGAAATTTAGCTCTTTATCTTGTCCAAATAGTCTTAGGTAAAGATGTTTTTCTGATATACATGAAGATTGAAGCGAATCTTTGTCGCAAATTGTCACTCCGTTGAAACGCACATAACAGTCTTCAAAGGAAATCTCAATTTCATGACTCTTGATGAACTCCCCTAGACAAGAGTTCTTGATGCTGTTTTCTAGGGTGAGAAGCCCCGATCCGGAACGAATATCCTCTACACTCTTTTCTGTCAATGTCGTGATGTGATATCCACGAAAGTAAAGGTTATTTGGAAATTCGTTAAAGTATTCTTTGACGTGGTCTATTGTTCCATTCCAAAAAACCTCGTCGGACAGTAAGTTAACTACAAATTTTTGTTTCATGCCGAATACCCTCAAGACATCGAAGTGAGATTTCAAAATTTTAGACGGAAATAGAAAGTTGAGTACTTCGGGAGAACGAGAACACTATCTATTTTTTTAAAATTAGTTTACTCCTAAAAAGCTGTGCAGATGGGCAATATTTTTGTACAAGATTTTTCATTCGTTCAAAATTCTCCTGAGAAATCAGGGGCGAAGTTGTAATAGATAGGCTCTCGAGAGCGTCAGGGTTAATGGGTAAGTCAAAGTTTCGACATGGGATTGTGTTATCGTATCTAAGCATTTTCATTCTTTCGAGGATAGTCCGGTCTTCATTATAATCAACTAACTGATCGAAGGTGAAAGGAAGCAATAGTAACGAATACCGTAGTTCCTCTTGGAAAGCCCAGATTTTTCTATCCTTAAAGCGACCTACTAAAGACCAATCAAGAGTAAGCCCTGACTCATGGATATTATTTGTAATATTTCCATCCAAAAGTACCTTGTTGTCTGTATAGGTTACCGGGTAAAACTCACATTGCCTCGTCATAAAAGTTACGCCAAACTTCTTTTCAACTTCGGAAATCCCCTCAGTTCGTGATTCGTACTCTGTAGCACCTTCAATAAAATTAACCTGAACATCTGATTTAGGAATATGCCTACGCCCAGTAATCGACCTAAAGAGCGGCTTATTAATACCAAGTCGAATACCTTCGGAGATGTCCGAGTACTCATGCCACATCCAAGCACGTTCATCTGCGATGCTTGTCCAAGAACTCACATATAGAAAACGTCCAAAACTTCCGAAGCCTTTTGTCTTTTGCTCAGTGGTGTCGTCTACTTCCGCTAGTGAGCTTAGTCGAAATTTTCTACTTTTCAAAATCTGTTCAAGAGCGTCAATCGTTGTGTAGTGATATATATATTCCATCATTTTTGTTCCTCATATCTTTATATAAAAAACATACCCGCTATGATGTGAACCCCCAAGTTTGGACAACAATCCAAATCTGGGGGTTTTATTATGGTCAAATTCGACTTAGATTTTCGTATCAAGGCTGTCACTGCCTACTTGAACGGCATGAGTTCTGCGAGTGTTGC
>NZ_BAAGBJ010000019.1:0-35933 GCF_054785075.1 Lacticaseibacillus suihuaensis
CGGATAGACTGACTAGTAAGGGACATCACACAAACTCCATTTCTGAATTCTTTGGTCGGGACGATGAACAGGAAGCCGTGTGGTGTCCTGTTTGTGTGCTGAAAACTAAATGGTATAGAAAAAGGAGTTGGCAGGCAAGTAGCCTATCAACTCCAAATATCGTAGCGCCCTTTATAACAGTGGCGAGATTTCAGAAGACATTTATTCGTCAATGATATATGAAACTCAAGAGGATATGCTAGTCCTTTTTCACCGGTAATCCAAGGAAAACTAGATTTTTCGGTTTGCAATTGGATGAAGTCTGCATTTCTTTCTGTGAAATTTTCGAACAGTTTTGCAATTTCTTCATACGATAAACCTTCGTCGAGGAAGTATTTTTCAATCAACTTGAGATCTCCGAATTCGAAGTACAGTTCTAACAAGTATGATTCCACTCGATCGAATTCGACGAGTTGTCCGTTGATTAGAATACCGAAGAGCCTGTCTTTATACCAGTGAAGAAGGGAGAATGCTTCCAAATTTAGATATATAGTCATTAGGCAATCCTTTCCCTATGTACGCCGAGGCATCTGTATGGGTTACTTGGTTACTTTACGATAGATGGTCGAACCACTCCGTAAGGGTTTGCTGAGGGGCACGAAAGACCAGCCCGCTTCTTGTCTTTTTGGTTGTTAATATAGTCCTTGATTTCTGCTTTCATGATTTTTCCTCCCTAATCGTGCTTGATCGTGCTTGCCAATTTTTAAGAGCTATGGTAGTACAATATGTGTGTTGAATACAGGGCCTCGGTAGTGGTGAGCTTGTGACCTAGCTCACGAGTAGATAGTAATCTTATTTGTAATCGGTTACAATTCGGGTGCTAATATTAACTGTTTCTTAACGAAAAATTAAGAAGCTGGCCATATACGCTTGCCTTAATCTCATTACTCAAGGAGGCTCTCATGAAAATTACTCCCCGCAAGCTCAGACCCTGGTACCTGCTCACGCTGGTCACAGTCGTTCTCTGGAGCATCACCTCGGTGCTGGTGCCGCTGTTCAGCGGGCAGTTCATCAACGGCGTGATGGCCGATCACCACCAGCTGTTCGGCCGCTTCTTCTGGTTGTTTCTGATCACCTCGCTGGCGCAGATCGGGCTGTCCACCGCCAGCACATTTCTCGGGCTCGACTTGGTCAAGCGGGTGCAAAATGCTTTTCGCCAGCAGATCATTGGGCGCCTGTTCCGGTCGGTCAGCTACAGCGAGGACCGGCTGGCGGCGGCCACAACGGACATCAACGTCAACAGCCAGGCCATCGCCGAGCAGTATGTGAAAGGCGAGATCGACATCTGTAACTGCCTGGTGCTGATCGGCGCCTCGGCCATTGGCCTGTTGACCATCAACCTGACCCTGTCGGCCATCATCCTGGCAGTCAGCCTGCTGATCGTGTTTTTCCCGCGCCTTTTGGCCAAGCGTAGCCAGACCAACCGGGTCGCCCAGGCCGATGCCCAAGATCAGCTGACCAAGAGCTTGTCGTCGTTCATGAAGGGCATCGAGACGCTCAACAGCTTCGGGGCCCAGCGCTACTTTCAAGCCATCAGCCTGACCAACAATCAGGCCATCTACCGGACGGAAGGCCGGGCCAACCGCTACGTCACCGGCACCAACCTGGTCAACGCGTTCCTTCAGGTGCTCAAGACCTTCACCATTATCGGCTTCGGCGCCTACCTGATCACGCAGGGCAGCTTGTCGATCGGCGGCCTCCTGGCGGCGATCCAGATCGCCGCTAACCTTGGGGCGCCGATGGAGGTACTGTCGATGCTCCTGTACTACCGGCGCGAGGCGACCCCGATTGCCAAGCGGCTCAGGCTGTATACGCAGGACACCGCGGCCGCAGCAGTGCCGGTATCGGATCAGCCGGTGACCGGAATCACACTGAAGGGTTTTGGCGAGACCACGGCAGACAAAACGGTGCTGCACGACGTCGATCTGACCTTCGTGCCGGGGCGTAAGTACCTGATCGTCGGCAAAAGCGGCGCGGGGAAGTCAACGCTTTTGCGCGCCATCGCCAGGATCAACGTCGGGTCGCCGTCCGGCCAGCTGCTGATCAACGGTAGCCCGGATGTGGCCGCGAGCCGGATCAAGATGGTGACACAGACGCCAGTGGTGTTCTATGCCAGCCTGGTCGATAACCTGTTCATGGGGCAGCCGGTATCAGCTGAGCGGCAAGCAGCTGTCCTTGACTTGCTCGAGCTGAACGACGTTGTGAACCGCTACGGGGTCACCCGCAGCCTGAACGAAGCGGCGCTATCCGGCGGGGAAAAGCAGCGGATAGCGCTGGGACGCGCGCTTTTGGCTGAGCCGGATGTGCTGTTGCTCGACGAGTTCAACTCTGCCTTAGACGCGGCGTTGAGCCGCAAGCTCGAGGACTACCTGCTGGGATTGCCATGCACGGTGATCGCCATCTTGCACCACCAGGACGCAGCTGCGCGCGGCCGCTACGATCAGATGATCACGGTGGCCGACGGGACGGTCGCAACGGTTGTCGATGGCGGCAATCGTGAGTAGTCCTATACGACGGCGCTATCGACATGATTATATTGATATTTAAAATCCATCAAAGTAAAGAAAACGAGTCTGCACTTTCTGGTGTTGGAGAAATCCAACGCCGAGAGTGTAGACCCTTTTTCAATAACAGCGCAAAATAAAAGGGCACCATCTAGCACCCATTCTCAGCTCCAAGCGACCAAACTTAAAACAAAGCGAGGTATTAGTGATGTCCAATTTTGATTCTACGCTCTCTGTCCTGGGATTACCAGATGAAAAACAGCGCTGCGCCGGGTCACCTTCGCGCAGGAGGTCGGCACCGGCGGCGTAGTGCCTGCGGTGGCCCAGGCTGCGAATCTGATTGCTGAAATCTGTAATTGCCATAGTTTGCCTCGCTTTGTCGGGGGTCGTGACTTGAGTATACGCCTGCATTGCGCTGTCAGGGACATCATCTGCCGGCGACCACCGTGATGCGGTCTGACGCGGCCGATTAGTGACGCCTTTAATTATACATCTTGTATCCGCTTACAATCAGTGGCATAATGCGATTAGAGGGGCGGCGCGGGGTCGCCCGAGGCAAAGCGGCATGCGGGAGGTGCGAGCGATGGCTTGGTTGATGTGGGTTGTGTTAATCGGGGCAGCGGTGATTGTGGTTCAAGACGTGCAGCTGGCGCGTTTTTCGGCCAGCATTCCGCGCGATCCCGCCGAGCTGGAGGCGGTTGCGCGGCAGCTGACCCAAGAGCGGGGCTTCGGCCAGACGCAGGCGATCCGGGCGCTGCAAAAGGCCTTCCCGGGGCTGTCGGTGGTGGCGGCCCAAGGCATCGTCGACCGGGTGCTCTTGGAGCAGCCGCGCCAGGTGGCCTGACGCCAGGCGACACGAGGCGGCCAAGCGACACCAGGCGGTCAGGCGACACGAGGCGGCCAGGCGACGCCAAGGCAGCCAGGCGACTCCAGGGGCCACGCGGCACTAGGTGGCCACGCGGCATCAAAGCAGGCGACCGAATCCCGTGGGGGGTCCGGCCGCCTGTTTTTTGTGCGGTTATTCGGCGTGGTGCAGCTTTTTTTCGAAGTGGCGCAACAGCCGCGAGAGGCCGAAGGTCAAAATGAAGTACAAGACCATCGCGATGGTGATCGGCAACACCCCTGAGTAGGTGTCTGCCTGAACCACGCGCAGCTGGTAGATCAAGTCGGCGACGCCGATAATCGAGACAATCGAGGTCTCCTTGATCAGCGAGATGAACTCGTTGCCAAGCGCCGGCCAGATGTTGGCCAACGCCTGCGGTAAGACGACGTAGCGCATCGTGGCCTTTTGGCTGAGGCCCAAAGACCGCGCGGCCTCGCTTTGGCCCTTGGCGATCGACTCAATGCCGCCGCGGAACACCTCGGAGACGTAGGCCGCCGAGTTCAGCCCGACGGCCAAGGTGCCGGCGACCACCGCGGAGATGTCGTAGAACATGCCGATGCCAAAGTAGATGAACATCACCTGAACCATCAAAGGCGTCCCGCGAACGAACTCGACGTAGGCGGTGAAAAGCGCCTTGAGCACCTTGATGTCACCCAGGCGAACGAAGGCGATCACCGCGCCGAGCAGGGTGCCGATCACCACGGCGACCAGCGAGATGCCGACGGTGTAGGCGACACCCTTGGCGAAGTACGGCCAGTAGTGCCACATCGACTTGGTCGCGTTGGTCTGGGCGATCGCCTTGCCGGCGTCTTTGAGGTAGACCTTGTTGAACAGGTCCTTTTTTTGCACCGTCGCGATGGTCTGGTTGACGGCGGCGGTCAGGCTGGTCGCGCCCTTGGGCAGCGCGATCGCGTTGCCGGCCTCGTCGGCTGACACTTCGAACTTGCCGTCGATGGCGGCCAGGCTGCTGTCACTTTGGGCGTAGGCGATGGCCGAGGCGGAGTCTTTGACGATCGCGTCGATTTTGTGGGCCTTCAGCGCCAACACCAGATCCGCGGCGTTTTCCATCGTCGTCAGGTCGGCGCCTGGCATCTGCTGCTTGACCAGCGTGGCGGCGGTGCTGCCCAGCACCGCCCCGACCTTTTTGCCCGAGAACGAGTGGCGGTCCTTGTAGTACCCCTTGTCGGCCTTGTTGACGATCAGGTACTGCTTGGAGACGTAATAGTTGTTGGAAAAATCGACGTGGGCCTTGCGCTCGGGCGTCGGTGAGAAGCCGGAGAGGATCATGTCGACCTTGCCGGTTTCAAGCGCGACGAGCAGCGAGTCAAAGGACATCTTCTTGATCACCAGGCGAACGCCGAGGTCTTTGGCAATCTGCTTGCCCAGCGCGATGTCCATGCCGACGATTTTTTCCTTGCCGTGCTCGTTAATGGTGAACTCGTAGGGCGGGTAGTTGGGTGAGTTGCCCATCACGAGGGTGCCCTTGGCCTTGACTCGGGCCAGCGAGTCGTCGCTTGCGGCATGCACCGGCTGGGCGGCCAGGCCGCCGAGGCACAGCAGCCAGGCGAACAGCCAGATGAGAATTGATTTGGGTTTCATGCGGTCTCCTTCTTAAAAAAAACATTACGCCCACTATACAACGCCGTGGAATAATATTCAATAAAAATTCAACTGCGATCGCTAGCCGCACCAAAAAGGGCGGCCGCTTGGCGGCTGCCCGGATGATGTGGTTCGGTGGTGTCTGCGGTCGCCGTGGCCCGTCAGCTGCATTGGCGCATTCTTGGCGATGGCGACCGGCCTTCGCAGGGGTTGCTCGGCCTCTGTCGTGGCGCGGCCTTTGCGATGCCCCCGGCCTTCGCAGCATTTTGCGGCCACGGTTGTACGTCGGCTGCAGCGGCGCGTCGGCCGCGGTGGCGCGGCGGTCGGGCACGGGCCGCCGCCAGCGGCAGTGGATTGGCCGCAGCGGGGCCGGGCTACGCCTCGTCCTTGCCGGCGCCTGGCTCGTCGGCCTTGGTCGCCCGGTACTGCGACGGGGTGAGGCCGGTGTAGTGCTTGAAGTGGCGATCGAAGCTGGCGGGGTTCTTGTAGCCCAGCGCCGCGGCGATGTCGTTGATGCTTTGGTCGGACAAAGTCAGCATCTTTTTGCCTTGGTTCATGCGAATGAAGCGGACCTCCTCGGAGAAGGGCTTTTGAAACAGCTGGTGGCAAAGCCGCGAGAAGTAGTTCGCCTCGTAGCCAAAATGTGCCGCCGCCGCGTTCAGGGTGACGCGGTCGATGTGCTGCATGATGTAGTTCAGGATGCTGCCGGCCTGGCGGTCCTTGGGGGTGTGGCGCAGGTCGGTTTCGGGAAAGTCCGACTCGATGATCATCATCGCGTTGAGGTCGGAGCGCGACAGCTCGGTCAACAGCAGGTGGGCGACGGAGCCCTCCTGATAGGCCAAAAGGTCGTCTTGCGGCGTCGTGCGAATCAGCCGGGCCAGCTGGGCGCAGTAGCCGTTGGTCAGCGCGTGGTCGATGCGGCGAAATACGATGTGGGCGGTTTCCGTCGACGCCAGCATCGCGTGAATCAGCTCGTTGGGGCCGAAGCTCGCGTCTGCGGTCAGCGGCACGGTGAAGTAGCGGGCGTTCAGGGGCCCGGTGGTCGGCGCCAGCGTGAAGGGGCCGTTGGCCCGCAGCAGCGCGATGTCGCCGGGCTTGAGAATTGCCTGGCGCGACGCGAGGTAAAGCGTCGCCCCGGTCAGGCACTGCAAAATGCCAAAGGGGACCTTCCCGCCGAGCGGGGTGTCGATGGTGATCGGGTCGGAGCCGGATAATTCGGTGTACATAATGCCTCCAGTCAGGCGTTCAACGGCCGATAGGGATGGTCGTGCGATAGCCGCGCGTAGAATTCAAGCTCGTGAAAGGCGACGGCCAGCCGCCTAGCGTAGGCCGCGCTTGTCGCAACGGTCTCATCCAGCCGCCCGTCCGGCAAAAAGTTGCGGTCGCACCCGGCCAGCAACACGGGCTTGGGCAGCACCAAGGCGTCGAGCATGCGCAGCACGTTGACCATGCTTTCGGCGGCCATGATGCCGCCGGTGTCGTCGTGCGAGTAGGTCACAATCTGCAGGGGCTTGCGGCTGATCTCCTGGCCGACGTAATCCAGCGCGTTTTTGAGGGCGCCGGTCATCGCGTGGTCGTATTCGGGGCTGATGATCACGTACCCGTCTTGGGCGGCCAGCGCCGCCAGCCACGCCGACTCGCCGAACACCAGGTTTTGGACCGGCGAATCCGCCGGGGTCTCCGCGTGGTCGTACAGCGGCAGGGGAAAATCATGCAGGTCGATCCAGTCGAACCGCACGTCGTCGTGGTCCGGAAAGGCCGCCTGCAGGTAAGCGAACAACTTGCCGCCGATCGATTGGTGGCGAATGGTGCCGAGAATGATGCCGAGCTTCAAAGTCATGGTGAGGTCCTTTCTGAGACGGAATGCATTGCCTCTAATATACGCGTTGTCGCGGTGGCCGAAAAGCCCCGCCGGCCGATCCACAGGGGAACCCGAGACGCCGGCCGGCCGCCCCCCCGCCCGGGACCAGCTGGTCTGCCTCGGCGCCAAGCCGGCGGTCCTGGTCCGTCCGGTTCGAAGTCGTTCAACCTGGGTTCGTCCGGTCCGGAGCCGTTCGGCTTGAGTGCGTCAGTTCCAAAGCCCAGCTTGGCCGCGTGCGACCTAGCCCTCGTGCTGGCGAGCCCGGTAGCCGGTCGGGGCCTCGCCGTACAGGCTTGAGAAGGCCTTGGAGAAGGAGAACTGGTTCTCGTACCCGACGGCCCTGGCGACGACTTGAATCGGGAAGTCGGTTTCCCGCAGCAGCTGCGCGGCCTGGTCCATGCGGTAGCGCTTGATGTAAGCTTGGGGGGAGCGGCCGACGCGCTTGGTGAACAGGCGGTGCAGGTAGGTGCGGTCGATGTGCATCACCGCCGCGAGGCTGGCGACGGAGATCGGCTCGCTGTAGTTTTGGGAGATGTAAAACAAGGCGTACTCGACCAGCTCGCGGTGCGACATCGTCGTGGCGGTGTGCTGGTTGGGGTAGTCGGTGACCAGCCGGTACAGGAACTCGAACAGCCGCCCGGTCATGATCAGGTTGCGGTTCTCGCGGTGGTTAGAGCCTTCGATCACCTGGTTGGCCGCGCGTAGAATTGCGGAGTTGAACTCAAAATCAAACAGCGGGGCGGCCGACGACAGGGCGGTGCCGGCCATGTACTTGGCCGCGCTTTGGCCGGAAAACCCGACCCACAGGTAGGTCCAGGGCTTCTCGTGGCTGGCCTTGAAGGTGATCAAGGTGTTGGGCTCGATCACAAAGCCCTGCTTGGGGCCCAGGTGGTACTGGTGGTCCCGCACCGTGTAAGTGCCTTCGCCGTTCAAGACGAAGTAGATCATGTAGCCGGACCGCACGGTGGGGCCGTAAGCGTGATCGGGCTCGCAGGCCTCGCTGCCGCAAGTGTAAACGTTGACGTCCAGGTTGAACGTCCGGTTGGTGTTGGAAAAATCGTAAATTCGGGGATTCTCGCGAGTTGTCGACATTTGGACATGCCTCCTCAACATTTGCATATATCGGTTTCAAGTGTAAGCGGTTAAGATGGGTCTTGTAAATCGATTTATTCAAAAACATTTTTCGTGAGTACCCGCACTGCGTTAGGCGGCCATCTCGGCCAAGATACCGGCCAACGCGGTGCGGCGGCACCCAACGCCATTATCAATTAGGAGGCACATCGCATGAGTATGCAAGATGTGATGACAGAAAAAGTCCTACCAATCGCGACTAAGCTGTCAGAAAACAAGTTCTTGTTAAGTGTTCGTGATGGGATGATGGTTGCGTTCCCGGCCACCATGTTCGCATCCATCATGATCATCATCCAAAATCTTCCCACGACCTTCAGCTTCGCCAAGTTCCTGCCGAAAGTTGTAACCGATTTCCTGAACAACTTCCTCGGCCCCATCAGTAACGCGACGATGAACATCACGGCGCTGTTCGTGGTGTTCGGCATCGCCTACCACTTGGCCGGCAAGCTCCACGCCACCCAGCTTTACGCCGGCGGCATTTCGCTTGCGGCCTTCGCCTTGCTTTTGCCTATCATGACCAACAAGACGAGCTCTTACATCGACATCAACTACCTGGGCTCCAAGGGCATGTTCGTCGCCATCATCACGGCGATCGTCGCCACCGAGATTTTCGCGGCGCTTGAAAACGCGAACATCACGATCAAGATGCCGGAATCCGTTCCGCCTGCTATCGCGACGTCCTTCACCGCGATCATCCCAGGTTCCGCCTCGCTTCTGGTCTTCACCACGGTGCGTTACCTGTTCACCTTCACCAGCTGGGGCAATGCGTTCGACTTCATTTACGACATTCTCCAGACCCCACTGCAGGGCATCGGCGCTACGCTGCCTGCAACATTGGTCGTGGGCTTCTTCTCCCAGTTCCTGTGGTGGTTCGGGATTCACGGCACCTTGGTTGTCAACTCGGTGGTTCAGCCGATTTACGACGCCTTGGCGCTGCAAAACTACAAGGCCTACTCCTTGGGCCAGCCGATTCCGCACATCATCTGCACGACCTTCATGGGTGTCTTTGAAATCACCGGCATGATCTTGGGCTTCGCCCTGGCCATGGGCTGGGTCTTCGCCCGGTCTGCCCGGATGAAGAAGACCATGCGCATGGTTGCCGTGCCGGCGTTCTTCAACATCTCCGAGCCTGTCACCTTCGGCCTGCCGATCGTGCTCAACCCGACCATCTTCATTCCCTGGGTCCTCGGCCCAATGGTGATGATCACCATCGGTTACGTCGCCATGGCAATCGGTCTGGTGCCCAAGCCAATCGGCGCCACGGTTGTCTGGTCCACGCCAATCTTCCTGTCCGGCTGGATTGCCGTCGGTTCCTGGAAGGGGGCCGCGCTGCAGCTGGTTCAGGTTGCCGTGTCGACCTTGATCTGGATTCCGTTCCTTCAGGTGCTTGATAAGCAGTTCCTGAAGGATGAACAAGACGGCGAAAAGGCCCTCGAAAAGGCCGCCGCCGAAAAATAAGCGATTAACGATAAGTTTGTAATGGAGGTACCCATGCCACTGAAGCCGATGACTTACGAGACCACGCTGCACACGCCGCTTGAGGCGACTTACGCCACCGTTTACGCGCAGCAGCTGCAGTATTTTCAACACTTCGATGCGGCCATCACCGAACTCAGCCAAGGCGTCGCCATCGACTCCGAGATGCGAACCAAGGTGCAACAGGCCGAAGTGCCGACGCACGTCGAGGTGCTTGAGGTCGTCGACAACGCGGTGATCGCCACCAAGGTCTCCTACAGCCAAGGTGAGATCATCACGCGCTACGAATTCGCCAAGGCGCCGGACGGCACCAAGCTGACCTACTCGGAGCAAAACAGCTTCACCAAAAATAGCCTGACCACCAACTTCTGGCTGGTCGGCTGGGTGTACACCTTCATGTACAAGCACAATCTGAAGCGCCGCATGCAAGCCATCGAGCAGCTGACTCAAGCCGCCGCAGGCTAGTTGCGCTTTGTAGCGGGCCACCGGGCTGCAAGGCCTGGTGACCCGTTTTGCTTTGAATCGCCCCATTCGACCGACTGTTGTGCAGCCGGCTGCCAAAAGAAAGTAGATGAGACCACTGCTTAACGTCATCGACAACCGAATCTTCCACCTCGCGAACGATTCCGTCAGTTACATTTTGTACCTGCTACCCAACAACCAGCTCGGCCACCTGTACTACGGGCCGCGGCTGACCGCCGACGCCCAGACGCTTGCGGCTTACACCAAGCTTGAAAGCAAGTCCGGCGGCACCGTGCATTTTTCCGCCGAAAACACCATGTTCACCCTGGCCGATCAGCTGCAGGAGTACCCGGTTTACGGCACCTCGGACTTTCGCCAAGGCGCCATCGCCGCCACCCGCGGCGACGTGCCGTTGTATCTGAACTTCACCTACCAGGGCTTTGCCGAAAGCCACGAGAAGCCGCGCGACTTGGCGCTGCCGGCCAGCTTCGGCACCGCCGGGCAGGTGACGGTGTTGACCGTCAACTTAGCCGATGCAACCCACGGGCTGACGCTTCAGCAGCACTACGCGATGTTTGACGACAGCGCCGCCGTGGTGCGGTGGCAAACCGTGACCAACGTCGGGGATGCGGCGCTGACGCTGACCCGGGCGCTGTCCGGCGGCCTGGACCTGCCGACCGCCGACTACCGCTTCGTGCAGTTGTCCGGTAACTGGGCCCGGGAGCGGCACGTCAAGTCGCGGCCGCTGGCGCAAGGGACGACCGCGATCGAATCGCAGCGCGGCGCCTCCAGCCACCAGCAAAATCCCTACGTCGCGCTGCAGGCGGCAGACGGGACGCTGCAGTCGGGTGAGGCCTTCGGGTTCAACCTGATCTACTCCGGCAACTTCCAGGCCTCGGCCGAGGTCAACGAGTGGAACCAGACGCGCTTCATGATCGGGTTGCACCCCGACCAGTTCGCCTGGCGCCTGGATCCGACCACCAGCTTCACGACGCCCGAGGCCGTGGTGACCTACAGTAATGCCGGGCTGGCCGGGCTGAGCCGGGCCAACGCCGACTTCGTTCGCAACCACGTGATCGCCCCGGCCTGGCGCGACCGGCCGCGGCCGGTGGTGCTCAACTCCTGGGAAGCGGCCTACTTTGATTTTGACACCGAGAAGCTCCTGAAGCTCGCCGCCGCCGGCAAAAAGGTCGGTATCGACTGCTTCGTCTTGGACGACGGGTGGTTCGGCCACCGCGACGACGACCGCTCGAGCCTCGGTGACTGGCAGGTTTACGCCAAGAAGTTCCCGCACGGCATCGACGGCTTCGCCCAGTCGATTCACGACCTGGGGCTGCAGTTTGGCCTGTGGTTCGAACCCGAAATGATCTCGCCACGCTCCAACTTGATCGCAGAACACCCCGACTGGGTGGTGGCGCCGCCGCACGAGCGACGCGCAATCGGGCGCAACCAGTACGTGCTGGACTTCGCCAACCCGGCGGTGGTCGACAACCTGTTTGCGCAGATGTCAAAGGTGATCGACGCGACGCACCTGGAGTACATCAAGTGGGACATGAACCGCAACATCACCGAGGCCTACTCGCAGTACCTGGCCGCGATCGGCCGGCCCCAAGGCGAGTTCTTCCACCGCTACATCCAAGGCGTCTACCGCCTTTACGCCAAGCTGCTGACCGCCTACCCCGACGTCTTGATCGAGGGCTGCGCCGGTGGTGGTGGCCGCTTTGACCTCGGCATCTTGTTCTACTCGCCGCAGATCTGGGTGTCCGACGACTCCGACGCCGCCGAACGCCTGAAGATTCAAACCGGCACCGCCTTGGGCTACCCGCTGTCTGCGATGAGCAACCACGTCACCGCCGTGCCCAACGGCCAGGTCAACCGCACCACGCCGCTTGAGACGCGCTTCAACGTCGCGCTGTTCGGAACGCTGGGCTACGAGCTGGATCTGACCCAGGAACCCCAGGCCGTGCTGGACGCGATCGCCGCGCAGATTCGCCAGTACAAAACCCTGCAGCCGCTGGTATTGACCGGGGCCTTCCACTTCCTGAGAACGCTTGAAGACGGCGACCACAACACCGTGGCCTGGGCGATTGAGGCGGCCGACCACAGCCGCATCGCCTTTGGCTTCTACCGGTTGTTGGCCAACCCCGACGGCAACGCCGTGGATCGGCTGCGCCTGCCGTTCGTCGATTCGGCGGCGACCTACGCGATCAGCGGCCGCACCGTGCCGGTGTCCGGCGCCGTGCTCAAGCACCTGGGGCTGCGCCTGCCTTACGAGTTCAACGGGCCTAACCAGGCCGTCGCCGAGCTTGCCGGTGATTTTCAGTCCAAGCTCTTGATTCTGACCAAGGAGGGGTAACATGCGCTTTGATGTCGATGCCCGGCTGCTGCACGGGGGGGATTACAACCCCGACCAGTGGCTGGATTACCCGGATGTGCTTCAAGAGGACCTGAAGCTGATGCAAAAGGCCCACATCAACACCGTGACCTTGGGCGTGTTTGCCTGGTCGGCGCTTGAACCCGCCGATGGCCAGTTCGAGTTTGGCTGGCTGGACAAGGTTTTTGAAGACGTCAACGCCATGGGCGGCAACGTGATTTTGGCCACCCCGAGCGGGGCGCGGCCGCAGTGGCTGTCCGAGAAGTACCCGGAGGTCAACCGCGTCGACGACCAGCTGCGCCGCCACACCCACGGCTTCCGCCATGATCACTGCTACTCAAGTCCCATCTACCGCCAGTACGTCGCGCGAATCGACCGCGAGCTGGCCAAGCGCTACGGCCACAACCCGGCGCTTGCGATGTGGCACGTCTCCAACGAATTCTCCGGCGAGTGCTTCTGCGACTTGTGCCAAACCGCGTGGCGCGACTGGTTGCGCCACAAGTACGGTAGCCTGAAGGCCGTCAACGACGCCTGGCTGATGAGCTTTTGGGGCGGCACCTACTCGGCTTGGGAGCAGATCAAAACCCCCAACGCCCTGGGCTCGACCAAGGTTCACGGCATGGCGCTGGACTGGAAGCGTTTCGTGACCGACCGCACGATTGATTTTTACGACGCCGAGGTCAAGGTGCTCAAGCGCGAGAACCCAGCGATTCCGGCCACCACCAACTTCATGGCGGAGGGGCCGGGCCACGACTTCATTCCGCTTGAAGGCATCGACTACGCCAAGTTCGCCGAGCACGTCGATCTGGTGTCTTGGGACGCCTACCCGCAGTGGAACAACAACTTCGAACCGCTGGCCGAGACCGCGCTGAAAACGGCCTTCGTGCATGACACGTTCTACGGCCTGAAGAATCAGCCGTTTTTGGTGATGGAGGCCACGCCGTCGCGGGTCAACTCGCCGGTGGCCAAGGCCAAGCGGCCGGGCGTTCACGCGCTGAGCTCCTTTCAGCAGATCGCGCATGGCTCGGAAGGCAGCCTGTACTTCCAGTTCCGCCAGGCCCGGGCCAACTCCGAGAAGTTCCACAGCGCCGTGGTCGGCCACGACGGCGACGCCAACAACCGGGTGTTCCGCGAGGTTGCGGCCTACGGGGCCCGGCTGGCGACGCTTGACGGTGTGAAGGGGACCAAGCGGGTGGCCCGAGTCGCCATCGTCTACGACTGGCAGAGCCTTTGGGCCCAAAAGCGCGAGGCGGCGTTTGGCCGCGATCGCAAGAAGTACTTCCAGACGCTTGAGGACCACTACGCGTACTTTTGGCAACACGACATTCCCGTCGCCATGGTGCCAAGCGACCACGACTTCAGCGGCTTTGACCTGGTGATCGCGCCGATGCTGTACGTGATGACCAAGGCCTTGGCCAAGCGCCTGAGCGATTACGTTCAAGGCGGGGGGACCCTGGTGTCCAGCTACTTTACCGGCATCGTTGACCCCACCGACACCGTGATTCTCGGTGGCTGGCCGCAGTCCTTGCAGCGGCTGTTTGGGATTCACCCACTGGAGTTCGACTCGCTGTACGAAGGCGAGCACAACGCCGTGTCTTACGGCGATCAGTCGTACGAGACGACGCAGTTCGCCCAGGTGCTTGAGGCGACCGGAGCCCAGGTGCTTGCGACCTACCAGCGCGACTTTTACCAAGGCAGCCCGGCCGTGACGTGCAACGCCTTTGGGGCGGGGCAGGCCTACTACATCGCGCCTCGCACCGGCCGCGACCTGCTGGCGGCCTTGTACCAGCAGGTGGCCACAGACCTTGGCTTGCGGCCAACGCTGGTGGCGACCGCCAACCCGGTGGTGTCCGTGCAGGCCAGAGGCGCCTTCAACTTCGTGATGAATATGAGCGCCACCGTTCAGACGGTGACCACGACGGTTGCGACCACCGACGCCGAAGACGGCAGCGCCGTGGCGGCCGGGGTCTTGACCCTCGCGCCATACGCAGTGCGGGTGTTGCGGCAGTGAACAAGCGCGACCGGTGGGAACCGGCCGCGTTTTTGGGAGGAAAACAATGGAATACCAAAACATGGATCTGCACAATGTGGCCCGGGTGTTGCCAAGTCCCCACGGGGTGCTTTTGGACCGGGCCGACGCGGCGCTGTTCGCCGCACTAGACGAGCCTGGGACCCACACCTCCAACAACGACTCGGGTGTCGAGCTGCGCTTCGTGATGACCGGCGACACCGCCCAGATCACGCTGCAGGCGCAAGAGGCTTCGGAGCTGCAGGTCGCCTATGTGATGCACGGCTGCTTTCAAGGCACCTACCAGGAGACCAACCTGCTTTTGCACACCACCCCGACGACCCTGACGATTCACCGCCCGGCCAACCTGCCGCGGCTGCAGGAGGTGGCGGCCGCCTTGAATCAGCCCTTCGACCCGGCCGTGGTGCGGCTGTGCCTGCCGTACTGCCGCAACTGGCTGATCGACGTCCAAGGCGCGATTCGGCCGCCGCGGCCAAGCGAGGTGCCGAGTTCGACCTACCTGGCTTACGGCTCCTCGATCACCCACGGCACCCTGGCGGTGACGCCGATGGCGACCTACGCCCAGCAGACCGCCACCAAGCTTTCCGCCGACCTGCTCAACTTCGGCTTTGCGGGGTCGGCGCGGCTGGAGCCCGGGGTGGCCGACGCCTTGGTCGCGCGGCCCGACTGGGACTTTGCCACGCTTGAGATGGGCATCAACATGCTCGGCGGTTTTTCGGTCGCCGACTTCCGCGCCCGGGTGCGGCGCTTCATCGCGCCGTTTGCCGAAGACCCTCGGCCGGTGTTGGCCTTTGACATGGTCGCGACCGATTACCCGGACGACCCGGCCAAGGTGGCCCAGTTCCGCCAGGTCGTGCAAAGCGAATGCGCAGGCCACTTGCCTTACGTCAGCGGCCTGAAGCTTTTGCCGGATCTGTCCGGGCTTTCCGCCGACTTGCTGCACCCAAGCATCGCCGGCATGACCACGATTGCGGCCAACCTCACGACCCAGCTGCGGCCGCTGCTGCGCGGCCGGACGGACTGGCTAAATTAAAGGTGAGCGAATTCGGTCTTCGTGCTAGAATAGAAACCGGATTCAATCAATCGTGAAATGAGGGTGATGACGATCACAGAAACTCGTCTTGGCAGTATCGAGGCCGGCGGCACCAAGTTCGTGTTGGCGGTGGCCGATGAACACTACAACATCTTGCAGACCAAGCGCATTCCAACCACCACGCCGGAGGAGAACCTGGCGCAGTGCGTGGCCTTTTTCAAGGAATTCCCGGTCGCGGCACTGGGCATCGGGAGCTTCGGCCCCATCGACGTCAAAAAAGACTCCGCGACTTACGGCCACGTGCTGGCCACCCCGAAGCCGCACTGGGAAGGCGCCGACGTGGTCGGTACCCTGAAGGCGGCGCTGAACGTACCAATCGCGTTCACCACCGACGTGAACGCCTCGGCCTACGGTGAGTACTCGGTCGGCGCCGGCAAGGACGTCGATTCGCTGGTGTACTTCACCATCGGCACCGGTATCGGTGGCGGTGCGATTCAAGACGGCCACTTCATCGGCGGCCGCGCCCATGCCGAGATGGGTCACGCCTTGGTCGTGCCGTACCCCGGCGACGACTTTGCAGGCGTCTGCCCGTTCCACGGCAACCGCTGCTTTGAAGGCATGGCGGCCGGCCCGTCGATCGAAAAGCGCCTGGGCATTCCGGGCGAAAAGGTGCCGCGCGACAACAAGGTGTTCACCTACATTAGCTACTACGCCGCCCAGCTGGCGCTTGATGCCTACCTGAACCTGGCCCCGGCCAAGATCGTGTTCGGCGGCTCCGTGCTTAGCGTTGCCGAACTGCCGAAGGTGCGTGACTTCTTCAAGCAGCTCAACAACGGCTACGTGCAGACGCCACCGTTGGAAGACCTGATCGTCTTGAGCCAGGTCCCGAACAACGGCTCGGCCACCGTCGGCGACTTCGCCATGGCCCAGGCCCTGCTGGACTAAGCGATGCACAACCCGCAGCGATTCGCTGCGGGTTTTTGTGTGGCCGAAAGCCAAGCTGGCGGCGCGGCCGCGGCCCCGCGTCGCTCGCCGGCTCAGAACGACGCGGGACTTGGCGACGCTCGCGGCTGGCCACACGTCAATCGCGCAACATCATGTTAGAACCTGCGGCGATTCGCCAAGTTATCCGGGGACCACATCGGCTATCATCAGGGAATGGTCCGGTGGCAGCGGGTGAATTCGTGTTAAAATCCGCGGCCGCGGCCGGTTGCGCCACCAAGACAGCCCAACTTTCGGCGCGAATCGCGCTGAAACCGTTGACATTTGGCGGCGCGTTCCTGAGAATGGCGGTATTGACCCAAAGGAGAAAGACATGTTTTCAATTCTGATGGTAATTATCTACCTGGCCTTCATCAGCCTAGGCCTGCCGGATTCCTTGATCGGGGCGGGGTGGCCGGCGATGCACACGGCGCTTGGGGTGCCGACCAGCTTCGCCGGCATCTTGACCATGCTGATTTCGGGCAACACGATTATCTCGAGTCTGCTGTCCGACCGGCTGACGCGGCGTTTTGGCGCCGGGCTGGTGACCGCGACGTCGGTGTTGACCACCGCCGTTGCGCTGTTCGGCTTCTCGCTTGCCCCGAGTTTCGCCTGGCTGTGCGTCTGGACCGTGCCTTACGGGCTGGGGGCCGGCGCGGTCGATGCGGCGCTGAACAATTACGTGGCGCTGCACTACAAGGGTCGCCAGATGAACTGGCTGCACTGCTTTTGGGGCGTCGGCGCCTCGATCAGCCCCTACGTGATGAGTTTCGCCTTGACCCACCAGCTGGGCTGGAGCAGCGGCTACCGCATCATCGGCGTCGTGCAGCTGGCCTTGACGGTGGTGTTGTTCGCCAGCCTGCCGCTGTGGCAGCGGTCGAATGCGGCCGGTGCCACTCAGGCGGCCAAGCTGAGCCTGCGCGAGCTCTTAGCGCTGCGCGGTTTGCGCCAGCAGCTGACGACCTTTTTGGCCTACTGCGCCTTGGAGGCGACGGCCGGCATCTGGGCGGCGACCTTTCTGGCCCAAGCCCGAGGCGTCGGCATCGGGGCCGCGGCCAAGTATGCGTCGTTGTACTACCTCGGCGTGATGGGCGGCCGCTTTTTGGCCGGCATCATCGCCGATCGGCTGGGGGACCGGCGGATGATTCGGCTGGGTGCGACGCTGATTTTGGCCAGCCTGGTGCTGATCATTGTGCCTGGGGTGCCGACCACCGTTGCGCTGGTGGGCCTGCTGCTGTTGGGGCTGGGCTGTGCCCCGGTTTACCCGACCATCATTCACGAGACGCCGCACAACTTCGGCGCGGCGAACTCGCAGGCCGTCATCGGCATCCAGATGGCCTTCGCCTACGTCGGCTCTACCTTCGCGCCACCGCTGTTTGGCCTGCTGGCGGGGCTTTTCGGGGTCTGGCTGTACCCGTATTACATCCTGGCCTTCGCCTTGGTGATGGTCGCCGCCGTCGCCTGGACGAACCGGTTGTTGCCGGCCGCCTGACGCCCCCGTATAATGAAGTCTTAGGGAGGTGAGCGCATGCTAGAAGCAGCGGCAATTCGCGCAATGTTTGAAAAAGATCAAAAGGTCAACTACGACTGGGTCCTGCAACAAGAGGTCAAAACCTGGCAGCAACAAGCCCAGCGGCCGCGCATTCTGATGCACTCGTGCTGTGCCCCGTGCTCGACTTACACGCTCGAGTACCTCACGCAGTATGCAGACGTGACGATTTATTACGACAATCCCAACATCCACCCGCGAGCCGAGTACGAACGGCGCCGGCTGGTTCAACAGCAGTTCATCCAAGACTTCAACGCCCGCACCGGCAACCGCGTCCAGTTCCTCGGCGCCGAGTACCGGCCGAGCGACTCGCTGAAGCAAACCGCGGCGCTGAAAGACGAGCCGGAGGGCGGGGCGCGGTGTCGCGTCTGCTATAACTACCGCCTGGACCGGGTGGCGGCCCAGGCCCATGCGCTGGGGTTTGACTACTTCGGCAGCGCCTTGACCATCAGCCCGAGCAAGAATGCCCAGGTGATCAACGCCCTGGGGCTTGAGGTGCAGCACCTTTACGCGGTGGCATACCTGCCCTCGGACTTCAAGAAGCGCGGCGGCTACGCCCGCAGCGTCGCGATGTCCAAGGAATACGACGTCTACCGCCAGTGCTACTGCGGCTGCGTCTTCGCCGCGACCAAGCAAGGCGTCGACCTGGCGGCGATTAACCGCGAGGCCACGGCCTACGTCGCCGCCCATCGCGACCGCGATTACAGCGGCATCCAGTTTCACATCGACCCGGCCAAAAAGGACGCCGCCACCGTTCCGGCCCCTGCCGGCGAGGGCGCAGCGGCGACCGCGGCGCCTGCCGCACCCAGTCACGGCGCCGTAATGGTGCCAGCCGCACCGGATCACGCCGCCGTGCTGGCGCCGGTCGCTTCGGCCGCCGGCGCCGGGGCAGGAGGCCGCCATGTTTGATGCGGCCTTTGACGCCCAGTACGCCTTCGACGGGTGGCTGGGGACGCGTTACACAGAGGCCGCCACGGCCTTTCGCCTCTGGGCCCCGACCGCGGAATCCGTCACGCTGTGCGTGTATCGTAGCGCCGATCCCCAGGCCGCCATCGGCCACACGCAGGCGCTGTCTCGCGGCGACCGCGGCGTCTGGACCACGACGCTGGCCGGCGACCAGCGCAACCTGGTGTTCACCTACCAGCTGACGTTCGCCGACCGGCCCCAAACCGAGTCCATCGACCCTTACGCCACCGCCGCCACCGTCAACGGGCAGCGCGGCGTGGTGCTGGCCCCGGATCAGCTTGAGCCGGCCGGGTGGGGACCGCGCCTTGCGCCGTTCGGGCCGCTGACCGACGCGGTGATTACGGAGCTACACCTGCGCGACGTCTCGAGCAGCCCGGATTCCGGCATCCGCCACAAGGGCCAGTACTTGGGGCTGACCGAGCGGGGGACCCACACGCCGGGTGGTCAGGCCACCGGGCTTGATTACTTGCGTCAAAGCGGCACCACCCACGTGCAGATCATGCCGATGTTTGATTTTGGCACCGTCGACGAGGCGCATCCCGAGCGGCCGCAGTACAACTGGGGGTACGACCCGGTCAACTACAACGTGCCGGAAGGGTCTTACGCGACCGATGCGGCCACTCCCGCCTGCCGCATTCAAGAGGCCAAGGCGATGATTCAGGCGCTGCACGACGCCGGCATTCGCGTGATTATGGACGTCGTTTACAACCACGTCTTCGACCCCGCCACCCACGCCTTCAACCAGACGGTGCCAGGCTACTTCTTTCGCACCTGGCCGGACGGCACCTTGGCCAATGGCACCGGCGTCGGCAACGACGTGGCGTCTGAACGCGCGATGGTTCGCAAGTACATCGTCGATAGCGTCCGGTACTGGGCCGAGGCCTACCACATCGACGGGTTTCGCTTCGACCTGATGGGCATTCTCGACGTCGGCACTATGCAGGCCGTGCGAGAGGCGCTGGACGCCATCGACGACGGCATCGCGATGCTCGGCGAGGGCTGGGACATGGCCACGCCGCTTGCTGCCGGCCAAAAAGCGACCCGCCAAAACGCCGCGGCGCTGCCCAGCGTGGCCTTTTTCGACGATGACTTCCGCGACCTGGTGAAGGGTCACGTGTTTAACGCGGCCGCCCCGGGTTTTGTCAGCGGGGCGGCCGGTCACGAGGCGGCGCTGGCCGAGGCCTTGCTAGCGCGACGCGCCGAGCCGGCGCAGCTAGTTCAGTACGTCGAGGTTCACGACAACCTCACGCTGTTCGACAAGCTGCAGGCGGTTTCGCCCCGGGCCGACGGCGCGGTGATCGCCAAGCAGGCTCGCCTGGCCAACGCGCTGGTCGCCTTGAGTGCCGGGGTGCCTTTGATTCAGCTGGGCCAAGCCTTCCTGCGCAGTAAGGGCGGCGATGCCAATTCCTACCGCTCCCCGGATGCGGTCAACGCGATCGACTGGACCAGAGCGGCCTGGGCGCGGGAGGCGGTGGCGGAGCTCGCCGCACTTTGGGCGTTGCGCAAAGCCCAGCCGGCGCTGCGTCCCGCGACGGCCAGCGCCGCCACCAACACCGCGGTGCTTCGGGCGGCCGACCTGTTGATCGCCTACCAAAGCGGCGAGCTGGTGGTGGCGTTCAACGCGGCCACCCAAGACCAGACGTTGGCGGTGGCCGGCCGGTTCCGGGTGTTGTTTTCGAGCACCGCCGCCCAGTGCGGCGAGGCGGCGGTCGACCGGGTCGCGGTGCCTGCGGTCGGGGCCGTGGTGCTTCAGGCGGTGTACACTCCTTCACAGGCGTAATTCCCGCAAGACGCGCAAACGCGCGTCTTTTTGTTGTGGCCGAGGGGGGATTAGTTGCCGCCGCGAACCACCTGCAGCCGGCCGCGGCGGTAGGGGCGAACCGGGGTCAGGTATAAGTGGACGCTTGCGCGTGACTAACCATGTTCTTATCTACAATTTAATCGTACACTATCTGGCCTTCTGCGAGGCAAACGTGCTACAATGGCTTTGTGAAAGCACTCTCATTCTCAGCGCCTGGCGCAACTCGAAAGGAAGCTTACGATGAAGATCATTGTGGTTGGTGCCACCCATGCCGGCACCTTTGCAACTCAGCAGATTTTGACCGCTCACCCCGATTACGAGGTGACCGTATACGAGCGTAACGACACCCTGTCCTTTCTCTCCTGTGGGATCGCCCTGTGGGTCGGGGGACACGTGTCCGATCCCAACAAGATGTTTTACTCCAGCCCCGAGGCCCTGACGGCGCTGGGGGCGACGATGGCCATGCAGCACGAGGTGACCTCGATTGATGCGCAGACCCGCACGGTGTCGGTGACCGATCTGGTGTCCGGCGAGCAGACGCTGGATCACTACGACAAGCTGGTGTTCACGCCGGGCTCGGCGCCAATCGTGCCGCCGTTGCCGGGCATCAAGTCACTGAACCTGTACCTGTGCAAGAACTGGGGCGATGCCAAGCGCCTGGAGGCCAAAACCGCCGACATTCGCTCGGTCATCGTGATCGGGGCCGGCTACATCGGCGCCGAGCTTGCCGAGCAGTACGCGCTGGCCGGCAAGGACGTGACGCTGATCGACGCCTTGCCGCGCGTGTTGGCCAAGAACTTCGACCAAAACATCACGGACCGCGTCGAGGACTTGTACCGCGCCCATGGCACCAAGCTGGCCCTGGGCGAAAAGGTGGTGGCGTTTGAAGACGACGAATCGGGCATCACCGTGACCACCGACAAGGGGACCTACGCCGCCGACATCGCGATCTTGGCCATCGGCTTTCGCCCGGCCACCACGCTGTTGAAGGGGCAAGTCGACATGCTGCCCAACGGCGCGATTTTGACGGATGACTACATGCGAACCAGTCGGCCCGAGATCTTCGTCGCCGGCGACTCCGCGGCGGTGCATTACAACCCGACCGGCAAGGCGGATTACATTCCGCTGGCGACCAACGCGGTGCGGCAGGGTATCCTGGTCGGCGCCAACATCGAGGTAGCGACGGAACAGTACCTCGGCACCCAAGCTACCAGCGCCGTTGAGCTGTTCGACCACTGCATCGCGGCCAGCGGCCTGACCCAAGAAGGCGCCAAGGCTCGCGGTGTCGCCGCCGCGACGGTCGACATCGAGCAGCCCTACCGCCCAGAGTTCATGACCAGCACCACCAATGTGTTGGCCAGTTTGACCTACGACCCGGCCACGCGGCGGGTGCTGGGCGGCGCCTTTTACAGCCAGCACGACGTCTCCATGTCGGCCAACGTGATCTCCATGGCGATTCAGACGCAGATGACCATCGACCAGCTGGCGATGGTGGACTTCTTCTTCCAGCCGAATTTCGACCAGCCACTGAGCTGGATCAGCGCCGTGGCGATGGCAGCCAAGGCGCGAGCCGACGAGGCGTAAGGTGACCAAGTCGTTGTCAATCACCTTGCCTGTCGTGGTATACTGGATTAAACAAGCATGTGGCGGATGATCGCCCGTGAAGCCGTTGCGCTCATGTCATTGACATGGGCGCTTTTTAGTTAAGGAGTGATACATGATGACGGTTCAGTTAGCCAACGGGGTGGTAGTGCCAAGCCTGGGCTTTGGCACCTTTCAGATTTGGGATCAAGACGCGGCCGCCGGTGCGGTCGCGGCGGCCCTCGGCGTGGGGTACCGGCTGATCGACACGGCGGCCGGCTACTTCAACGAAGAGGGGGTCGGCCGCGGTCTCAAGGCCAGCGGGGTGCCGCGCGATCAGGTGGTCCTGACCTCCAAGCTGTGGCCGACTGAGGCCAGCTACGAAGGCGCTAAGGTGGCGCTGCGGCGCAGCCTGACTAAGCTGGGCGTTGATTACCTGGATGTCTACCTGCTGCATCAGGCACTTGGGGATTACTACGGCGCCTGGCGAGCGATGCAAGAGGCCCAGGCGGCCGGGCTGGTTCGGGCCATCGGGGTCTCCAATTTCGGGGCCGAGCGGCTGGTGGATCTGGCGACCTTCAGCGGCGCAGTGCCGGCCATCGATCAGATTCAGCGCCACCCCTTCAAGCAGCAGCGCCTGACCGTGGCCGCGGCCGCTCGGCTTGGCGTTGCCATCGAGGCCTGGCAGCCCCTGGCTCATGCGGCGCCGGCGCTCTTCAACCACCCGGTGGTGACCGCTATCGCCGCCGCCCACCGGGCCACGGCGGGGCAGGTGGTGCTGGCCTGGCAGCTGCAACAAGGCGTGATTGTGATTCCCAAATCCACCCACCTCGCGCGGATGCAGGAGAACTTCGCAGCCCAGACGCTGACGCTGACGGCAGCGGAGCTGGAGGCGCTGGCGGGACTGGATCAGGCCCCGCAGGATCCGGGACCGCAGAACACCCCGGATCTGATTGCGCGGCTGACCGAGATTGACCCGGCCGGCCCCCACTCGGGCTAGCCGGTTTGCGGCCGCCCTGTTTTTCCTGCTATACTGGGGTGTTTGGTGCGGTGACGCACGGAAAAGGGGTGCCTTTTGAAAGGTAAAATCATTCTGGTGGTCGGTCTGGCGCTGGCCTTGGTCGGTTGCGGCCGCCGGCAGGACTCAAGCGCAGTCGGGGCCGTCTACAAGGCGCAAAGCTACACGGTGGGGACTAAGACCACCACGCTCAAGGCGACCAGCAACCTGACCATGACCCTGAGCCTGGCTTCCAATCACAAGCTGGGGATGCTTCAAAGCAGCACGGCCACCGGCGGTCAGTACCTCGAGCACAGCGAGTTGTTGACCGTCGCCAAGCAGGCGCTGCGTCGCACCGGCGAGGTCACCACCGTGCAGTACGCCACCGCAAGCGACCTCGCCCATGGCATCAACGCCGCGGCTTACAGCTACAGCAGAGACGGTCAGCAAGGCAAGCTGGGCCGCATCACCACCACCAAGTCGGGGCTTGACCTCAAGCTGGGTCGCACCACCTGGCACCTGCGCCGCATTCACAAGAAGACACGCTTCACCCTGCCTTACGGAATCGCGGATCAGGCCAAGGAAATCGGCGTTCAGGCGCTTAAGTGACCCGTCGGTGCCCGGTTTGTGCTATTCTATAGAGAATAGAATGGTGGGATGAACATGCCGCAACCAGGCGTTCAGGACTTGTTTTCATCGGAGTTAGACCGAACTCCGTTATCCAAAAAACAGCAGGCGGTGCTCAAAGCGAGCCTCGCGCTTTTTGCCGACCAGGGCTTCGCCAGCACCAGCACGCTGGACATCGCCAAGGCCGCCGGCGTCTCGGAGGGCACCGTCTTCAAGCGCTTCAAGACCAAGGAGGGGTTGCTTCGCGCGATCCTCGGCCCGTTCTTGCGCGGCGTGCTGCCGATTGCCGCCGGCGACTTCATGAATCGCCTGGCCCGGGCCCACGCGCCGCACTTCAAGGACCTGCTAGCCTTTGCGGTGCGGGACCGCGTCGAGTTCGTGATGCAAAACCGCAGTGAGCTGAAGGTCTTCATCCAGGAAATGGTGAAGGACCCCAACCTCTTGGCGGATCTCACCACCCAGCTCAACCAGCTGATCACCAGCGCCTTGGGGCCGTTGTTCAAGCAGTACCAAGACGCCGGCGAGCTGGTCGCGTGGGAGCCGATGCGCATCGTTCGCTACATTACCGGCACCATCCTGAGCTACCTGTTGCCCAACGTCGTGATGAGCGCGGCGCCTTTGGACATCGATCAGGTCTGCCAAGACAGCTTCGAGTTCCTGCTGCTGGGGCTGACCCCGCGGCCGCAATGACACGCAAAAACACCCTGCAGACGCCACGTTACGCGTGGGTCTGCAGGGTGTTTTTGCGCCTCAGCGGCCGGTCCAGCCGGCGATGTCTGCCGGTGAGAAGCGGTAGGTGAGCTTTTCACCGTAGGCTTTTTCGTAGGCGGCGACCTTTTGGCGGTAGTCTTGTTGCATCATGTTCAGGCTGTTCTCCCGTACCGACAGCTTGGGGTCCGGGTAGATCAAAGGCTCGATGTACATACTGTAGCCGACGGCGTGAAAGTCCGGCGCCGTCAGCCTGGCGCGTGGCGTCATCGCGACGAAGCAGGAGACAATCGGCACGTTCAGCCGGGCGGCGTAGTAGTAGGCGCCGCGCTTGGGCGGCCGCGGCTTCTTGTACTGGTACCACATCTCCTGCTCCGGGTAGATCAAGACCCGGTGGCCGGCGTCCAGCGCCTGCTCCAAAAGCTCTGGGAAGGCGTGGCCCAGGTAGTCGACGTTCTTGCCGATCGGCAGGGTGTCGGCGTAATTCATCATGTAGCCCAGGGTGCCGGGCATTTTGAGGTTGGTCGCCTGGCTGACGATGAACAGGCGGTGCATCCCCAGTCCCTTTCGCACCACCATGTTCTCCCAAGGGGAAAAGTGGTTGCTGGTGACGATCGCGCCACCGGCCAGGTCGGCCAAGTTGGCCCGGCCGTGGATGGTCAGGTCATGCGCCATGACCCGCGTGGTCATGTTCATGGCGGTGCGGGCAATCATGTTGTTCAGGCTGTAGCGCCAGGTGCCGCGGTTGGACACGAAGGCGTTCAGTAGGGTGTGTTCCTCTTCCGGCGCCAGGGTCGGGTCGTTGACTTCGACTTTGGCGTTGAACTGGCCAGAGGCCACCGCGTCTTTGATGTTGGCAATCACGGGGTTCATAGCTGAACGCCACCTTCCTTAGCGGCCACGTTGGCGAAGGTGACCGGCTGTGTGCTGATGCTTCGCGCCAGCTCGATCAGGTTGGCCTTGTGCTGGTGATCCGCCGCCACCTGCGCTGGCCCGAAGGCGGCCTGGGTGGCGCGAAGCGCGGCGCCGGCCGCCGTGTCGTCGGCCGCCGCCCAGAACTCGCTTTCGTGGGGGACGCCTTGGTAGTGCCAGGGCTTGTCGAACAGGTTGTAGTGAATCAGCTTGGGTTGGGCAATTTGTGGCTGTTCGCCTTGGACGTTCCAGGCCGGGTCCAGGTGCAGCAGGCGGTTTTTGGTCATCGCGTTGAGGTAGTCCTGATCCGGGGCCAGGCTGCGGAAGTGGTAGCGGTTCAGCAGGTTCAAGAAGGCCGTGGCAAAATTGGCCTGGCGCATCGCGGCGAGATCCATCAACAGCACCCCGGAGTTGACGTAATCCGCCACCGGCAGGCCGATCGCCTGGGCCGCGTAGGTCGCAGTCTCCGGGTTGGCCGCCATGAACGGGTCGCTGACCGCCCCGACCAACGCGCCGTCAAGCGGGGTGTTGAACAGCTCCGCCACGTCGGCCAGCACCACGGTGTCGGCGTCAAGGTAGATCGCGCGGTCAAGCTCGGGGAACAGCTCCGCGATGAACAGCCGAAAGTAGATGGTCAGCGTGAAGTAATCCGCTCGCAGGGTGTTGCCGTGGTCGTCGATTCGCGCCTTGAACTGGGCCCCGATTGAGGCGAAGGCGATGTGAACATTGGGCGTGGCCTGGGCCAACAGGAGCTCACGGTGCGGCGCGGTCAGGTGCTCGGTCAGAATACGCACCTGGTACTCCCGCGTCGGGTCGGCATGCTGGGCCAGCGAGTGCAGCGCCACGGTCAGCGGCCCTGCGTAATTGTCATCGACGGAAAAGAAGATCGGGATCATCAAAGTCCCTCCTTTGTGTAGTTGGTCAGGGCCGCAAAGTCTGCGAGCAGCGCATCCTGGCTGTGGTCGTGCAGCGTCTCGTGCATGGCGGCCACGTCCCAGGGCTTGACCGTCACCGGGTGAAACCACGGCCAAAAGTGCAGGCGCGTCGAATAGTGCATGAACACGGTGTCTTGGTGGGGGCCGTGCTGGTCGTTGGCCCAACGCGGCGCCAGCCGAACGTGTTGCGCCAGGTTATTCAACGCGCTTTGATCCGGCATGAAGTAGCGCTTGGTGGCCAGGGTCTGCCGGCACCGCGCGAACAGCCCGGTGCGGCGAATCTCTGCGAGGTTCAACAGCAGTACCCCGGAGTTCAGGTAGTGCAGGTGCCAGCCGCGGCGGAAGAACCACTTGCCGTAGTGGTCAAGGGTGCCGACGACCTCGAGTGCGGTGAGGTCTTGGCGGTAAAAGGCGCCGGGATCTTTCATGCACACGACGTCAAAGTCGAGGTACAACAGTCGGTCCGGCAGCGGCAGCAGGTCGGCGTAAAGCCGCAGCATGCAGTAGGGCGTGAAGCGCGTCGCGAGGTTGGCGGTGGGAGGCGCGGCGTTGAACGGCTCGGTGACGTCCAACAGCGTCACGCGGTGATCCGCATTGAACCGCCGCAGCATCGCCTCAAGCCGCGGGGCGACGGCCGGCGAAAGCGGCGTGAAGCCCTGGATGCCGGCCGTCAACAAGTAGATGTGAAGCGGTGTGTTAACCTGCCGGGCCAGCGCCAGGCTCGCCAGCGCGATGCCGGTTTCGGCCCGGGCGTCTCCGCAGAATAGAATGTTCACGACTCTTCCCTCCGGTACAAGATGTGCTGGGTGGTGCTTGCGGCCGCCCGGGCCAGCATCGCTGCCTGAACCTGGGCGGCCAAGGCCGCCTGCCGCGCCGCCTTGCTCAGCGCCGGATCCGGCCAAAACGGGCCGTCGATGTAGACGGTGGTGCCAGGGTCTTGGTAGGTGGTGGTGAAGGCAAAGCTCGGGCGGTCGGCCGCCACCGGGTAGTGGAACGAACCGGGGCGAAAGGGCCGAATGCCGGTGTAGTACGGCCAGACATGGGCTTCGGGGTAAATCGCGACCGCGCCGCCTTGGCCCAGCGCCGCCTGCAGCGCCGCCAGGAAGCGCCGCGTCTGGGCCTTGGTCTGCGGCAACACCAAGGCGCGACCGTATGGCAACAGCGGCCCCAGCACCGGCACCTTGCGGTTGGCGGCGCTGGCCAGTGTGTATACCGGTTGCGTCAAAAGCTGCATCGGCAGGAACGGATCGCCGATTTCTTGGGTGTGGTTGCCGTAGAGAAATAGGCTTTGACCGCGGTAAGGCGCAAGCGCGGCCAGATTGACGTAACGCACATGCAGCTTGTGGTGCCAGTACCAGCGGCCGAACAGCCTGGCCCCGCGGTAGACTGCGGCGGTCACAAGCCGCTCAGGCAAGGTGGTGCGAGCAAAGCGGAACTTGTCGGGTAACGCCGGCTCCGCCTGGCCCGGCGCGATGACATCGTCGGTCAGGTCGTGGTAGCGAATGATTCGCATGACCGCCCCTCCGTTTCTAAGTGAGTGCTCACTTTACTCTCAATATTATACCGCCGTGAAAAGCATCGTCAACGTTTATGAAAATCAGGCGCCGCTTTCACCGCGGCCGGGTCGCGGTGAGGGCTGGTGCTTTGGGCCCGGCGTGGTATCCTAGAAGCGGAGGTGGCAAAATGTCGAGAAGATGGGTGAAATGGGTTGCGCTGGTGGCGGCACTGGCGGTCGGTGTGGGTCTTTGGGGGTGGCGTCACGCGCTGGAGGCGGCGCCAAAGTCGCCCGCCAACCGCGCGACGGCTTCAAGCCAACCCAAGCGCCGGCCGGCTAAGTCTGCGGCGGCCGACCAGGCGTCGCCCAGTGGCGAAAAAGGACAGGCCGACGTCGAGCTTGGCAAGGCCAGCGCCGCGGCGAAGGCGGCCAAGGCCTTGCCGGCCGGCCAGTCCGCAGCCGCGAAGGCGAGCGGCGCGAGCCAGTCCGAGCAGGCTGCGGCGACCAAGGATGTCGCCACGCCAGCGTTGCCCAAGGGTCAAAATCACGTGGCGGCGGCCGATGCCTACGCAACACCGGCGCAAAGGGTGCATGACGACCTCTTTGCGCCACTTGATGCTAAGCGGCCCAAGGTGGTGTATCTGACCTTTGACGATGGGCCGAACCTGACCATGACACCGCGGGTGCTTAAGGTGCTGGAGAAGGCCAAGGTCCACGCGACGTTTTTCGTAGTTGGCTCGCAGGTCACCAGTCGGACCGCGGCCGTGCTGCGGCAGACGGTGACGCAGGGCAATGCGATTGGGCTGCACAGCTTCAGCCACACTTACGGCTTTGAGGAACGCGGCAGTGCCGCCGAGACCACCCGCGAGGTGACCCGGACGCTGGCCGCGGTGCGGCAGGTGCTCGGGGCCGGGTTTGCCACCGGTGCTTGGCGCTACCCGGGCGGTCACATGTCCTGGCACACGCTCGCCGCGCCGGACCGGGTGTTGACAAAGGCCGGGCTTGCCTGGATTGACTGGAACGACGCGGTGGGGGATGCGCTGGGCGCAAGCGGTCCCCACTCGGTGGCGGGGTATCTCGCCTACCACCAGCATGCGCTTGACGCCTACGGTCAACATAACACAACGGTGGTTTTGATGCACGACGCCGCCGGCAAGGAACTGACGCTGGCCACGCTGCCGAAGCTGATCGATTGGTACAAGACGCACGGCTACCACTTCGGCGTGATTGGCTGAAGTCGGGCTTGACCTGTAACGCGTTACAGGTGCCATACTGGTGAAAACGGCGGCCTGGCCGCAAGAAAGAGGTTCCAATGATTCGCATGATTTTCTCCGACATGGACGGCACGCTGCTCGACGACCACGGCGACGTCACCGCCACCAACGCGGCGCTGATCAGAAAGGCCGCGCTGCCGGTGACCCTGGTGTCGGCCCGGGCGCCGATTGAAATGGCGGCCGCCATTGACGCGCTTGGCTTGACCGGCCCGCAGATTGGCTTCAATGGCGGGTTGATCTACCAGCCGACCGAAGATGGCTACCGGCCGCTGGTGGCGACACTGATGGTGCCGGCCACCGCCAAGGCCATCATCACCGCGGTTGGGGCCCGCTTTCCGGGCGTCAGTCTGAGTTACTACACCGCGACGGACTGGTTTGCGCCGCGCATGGACGCGGGGCTTGAGCACGAGGTGGCGGTGTCGCACCTGTACCCAACGATTCGACCGACCGCGGCAGTGCTTGCGCAGCCGGACCTTGCGTTCTTCAAGATCATGATGATCGCGCTGGACCCGGCCGAGCTGGTGCGACTTCAGGCGTTTTTCACCGCGCAGGGCTGGCCGGACATCGCCGTTCAGCGCTCCGGCACCGCGTGGCTTGAGGTGACCGCCGCCGCGGCCCAAAAGTCGACGGGCATCCGCTACATTCTGGACCGCTTCGCGCTGGGCCAGGCGGAGACCGCGGCCTTCGGGGACGGGCACAACGACCTGCCGATGTTTGAGGCGGTCGGCCACGCCATCGCGATGCAAAACGCGCTGCCTGAGATCAAGCAGCGCGCGGACGCGGTCACCGCGGCCAACACCGAGGACGGCGTCGGGCGCGGCATCTGGCAATTTCTGATGCCGTGAGGTATACAGCTCGTAACGCGATGGCGATGGTGTGCGCCTAGGACCAGTTGATGACACCTACCTGATATGAGGGTAGGTGCCATCTTTTTTTACGGAGGTGCGATGATGATGACAACAATTGATTGGCGCAACACGGCGGCGGTGTTCGGTGGCGGGGCGGTTGGCGGCGTGCTGCGCTACGGGCTGAGCCTGGGGTTGGCCGACACCACCACGCTGATGGGAACCACGGCGGTCAACCTGCTGGGGAGCTTCGGCCTGGCGTTCTTGACCGCCGCGACACTGCACCGCTGGCCGCTTGCCGACTGGGCGAGCCTGGCGCTTGGCACCGGGCTGATCGGCGGCTTCACGACGTTCTCGACTTTGATGATGAAAGTCGGCCTCGGCCTTGCCGCCGGCCGCTGGGCGGTTGCAGTCGTGCTTGTGGTGAACCTGCTCGGCGGCCTGGCCGCGGCCGCGCTGGGTCAGCGCGTCGGGGGCCGGGCGTGATCGCCTTAGTCGCCCTGGGCGCGGGGCTGGGGGTGGTCATGCGCTACCTGCTGGGCTCGACCGGACTCGGGCTCCTGGCCGTCGGGCTGGGCGGGTGGCTCGGGGGGCTGCTGTAGCGGTGGCCTGCGCGCGAACGAGACCCTACCGTCTTCGGTCGAGCAGCTTTGGCCACGCGCAAAAGGCGGTCGCCACGCGTTGCCCAGGTTTGGGAAACACGCAGCGACCGCTGTTTGCTTGGCGTGAAGTGCAACTTGCGGCCCGCCTCATTTTTTTTGCGCCGAGGCGCGATTGCTTCGGTCAGCTTCGGCCGGTGACCGGCGTTAGCTCGTGGTTCAACGTCAGCTCCGAGACGTGGTCGCGCGCCAGCAGCTGGCGGTCGTAGTGATGCGCGACCTCAATCACGGTCTGGGGCAGCCGGTACAGCAGCTCGCGAATCGCGGCTGCGGCCTGGTCGTCCAGCCCGGCGGTGATTTCGTCCAAAAGCAGGACCGGACGTTTCCGCAGCAGCCCGCGCGCAATCGCGAGGCGCTGCTTCTGCCCACCGGACAGCGTGGCGGGGGCGACCAGCCGATCCAGCGGCGCGGGTCCCAGCTGGTCGGTCAGGCCGACCTGCGTCAGCACCGTTGTCAGCTGCTGATCGGAGAAGGCCTGGCCCAAAGTCAGGTTCTCGCGCACGGTGCCGGCGAAAATCCAGGCCTGCTGGGTGATGTAGGTGACCGCCTGGGGGGTGGCTGGCTGGTCGTCGATGGTCACGGTGCCGGCGGTCGGCTTCAGGCGGCCTGCAATCAGGTTCAGCAGGGTGGTTTTACCCACCCCGGACGGCCCGGCGATTAGCGTCTTCGAGCCGGCGGCCAGGCGCCGAGTAGTCGGTGCCAGCACCTCTTGGTCGCCGAAGGTCTGGCTAACGTCGTCAAGCACCACCGTGCCCGGTCCGGCCGCAACCGGCGCAGGGGCCGGCGTGGCGTCAACCTGGGGTAGCTGGCGCAGCGCGCGGGTGCCGGCCAGGCCGCTCCAGCCTGCGACCACGGCGCGAACGCCGGCCGTCACGTGGTCGGCCGACAGCTGAAGCGTCAGCAGCGTGGCAATCGTGATACCGAAACCGCCGTGGGCCATCAGCAAAAAGCCGATTAGCATCGGGGCGAACAGGCCGAGCACCGCCATCAGCGCCGTCGCAAACTGCGCGGTGTACTGACGTGCGGTCTGCTGCTGCAGGCGTCGTTCGCTGAGGGCCAAGGCCGCCTTGACCCGGGCGAAGAACGTGGTGGCAGCCAGGTACTGCTGCAGCTCCGGCTGGCTCTGCAGCCAATCCTGCGCCGCGGCCAGGGTCTTGGCGTTGGCCGAACTCCACTGTTGCCCCAGTCGTACCAGCGACTTGGTGAAGGCGAGCATCGGCAGCATCGCTGCTGCGGAGAACGCGATGAAAATCAGCCCCATCAGCCAGTTGACGGTCAGCACGAACCAGGTGGAGACCAGGGTCATCGCCGCGTTTTGCATCAGTCCGACCACGGCCTCGAAGTAGCGGGCCTGAATCTGGGCGGCGTCATTGGTCAGACGGTTCGTGCCCGCGCTTTCGGCCTCGCCGCTTGCCGCGCTGGCCTGGAGCATCTGGGTTTTGAGCGCGACGTTCCAGCGGTAGATGGCGGCCTGCTGCAGCAGGTTCAGGATGTACCCCGCAAGGTACGTGCCGGCGTACAGCGCGATGGCCACGCCGATGTAGCGCAGCCGCCCGGTCAGGTCGACGGTAGTGAGGTTGGGGACTTGCCCCAGCACATAGCCGTTCAGGACGCCCTCGAAGCCGCCCAGAAAAGCGAACAGCACCAGTGCCAGGCTCAAGCGACGCGGCAGGTGACGGTAAAGCCAAGTGAAATCAATCATATCAACATCTCCCTTTCATGCCCGTAGTTTAGCTGGTAGACTGGAGGCACAACGAAAGGGTGACAAAAATGGCACAATCGATCGGGAGCTTTATCCGTCAGCTGCGGGAGGCGCACGGCGTCAGACAGGCGGTGCTCTATGCAGCCCTGCTGTCGCCGCGGCAGGCGATTCGCTTCGAGGCCGGCGGCTCGGTGCGCGCCGACACCTTGCTGACGCTCTTGCGCCGGCTGCAGGTCTCGGCCGCTGCCCTGCAGGCGGCATGTGGACCGCTCGATGAAAGCGTGGACGCGAGCATGCGCGCCGCTTTGGGCAAGCTGGCCGCGTGGGGGGACTGGCCGCTAACACCAGCGGAACAAGCGGCGGTGCTGGCGGCGCTGGCAAGCGACGATGCGTTGACGCTGCCCCTGATTCAGCGTATTGGGTCCTTGGTCGCGCGCTTCTCGCCGCTGCCTTGGGCGAACTACCGCCGGCTGTGGCACAAGGCCCAAGCGTTCCGGACGGCACCGGACTACCCAGAGGTGGCACTGGGACTTTGCATCGACGTCGGGTTTGCGGCGCTGTTCGGACGGGAGCCGGCGATTGCGGCGGACTTTCTGAGCCGCGGGCAGGACGTGCTGACCGGGGCACTGACAACCTGGCAGGCGCCGCTTTTGCCACGTCTGCAGTTCCGGTTCTTGACGGCGATTGCCGCGGCCATTCCCGCGGGTCAGGCGACCGCGGCCGCAGCGGGGGACGAACTGATTGCCGGGCTGCGGGTGATGGGCGAGACGCAGCTTGCCGACGGTTTCTTGGACAACCGGCGCCACATCCTGACCAGCTTCGACCTGCACCCGACCTGGACCGAGTCGGAGCTCGGGGTCGTCGCACGGGCGATGGCCGAGGCCAGACGCCGGGTGCCGGGCCTCGATGTCGCGGACTACCAGCGTCAGCTGCCGGGACTAGATGCGGCGCTTGCCGGCCGGCCGCTGAGCACCTTTGAGCACGTGTCCTGAGCACGCCGAATCGGCGCCTGACTCGAGCTTGTTCCAGCAACGGGCGCAAGCCGCGACACAAAAATAGCAGGTGACCGCAATGGCGGTACCTGCTATTTTTGGCCGCTGCGCCTAGCCAGTCGGCGCAGCGCGTTGAAGCTGGCCTCGGCGATGACGAAGCCGACCGCCAGCGCGATGGCAATCGTCAGCGTCTTGGTCAGTCCCTGCTGGGCCGCGGCCTCGCGCCCCAGGGTGAAGTCCTTCATCGACATGTAGATGATCGCGCCGGGCACCAGCGAGACCAGGCTTGGGATGTACATCACGTTCACCGGCGCCTTGACGCGGATCGCGAACAGGTTGGCCAGCACGCCGATGGTGACGCCGGCCATCAGGTTGGGCAAGATCACGGCGTGGGTCGCGGCGGTCAGCGCGACGTACACCAGCCAGGAGGCGGCGCCGGTGATGCCGGCGGGCAAAAGTGTGCGGCGGGGGATGTTGGTGATGATGCCAAAGCCGACCGATGAGGCGAAGCTGATCAGCGCGTGAATCAGGTAGGTCATAGCACGCCTCCCAACAGCCCGTGGGCCAAGGCGTTGCCGACCACGACGCCGGCGCCGATCGCCCCGGCGACCATCACGGCGTCGACGGCGCGCACCAGGCCGGAGATGGTGTGCTTGGCGATCAGCTCCCGCAGCGAGTTGGTGATCGCTACCCCCGGCACCAGCGGCATCAACGCCGAGATCACGATGTTGTCGGCGGAGGCGCCGAGGCCGGCCAGGGCCAGGGTGGTGGCCAAAAAGCCGATGGTCAGCCCGCCGACTCCGACGGCGATGTAGGGCGTTGCGGTGTGGCGGCCGGTCAGCTGCGCGGCCAGGTAGCCGGCGATGCCGACGCCAAAGGCCAGCGCCAGGTCGCCCCAGGTCGCCTGAAACAAAAGCATCGGCGCGACCGACACCAGCCCGGCGCCGAGGATTTTTTGCGGCCAAGTGTAATCGACGCGCTGGCGCTCGACGTCGGCCACGCCGCTTTCAAGCGTCGCCCAGTCGATGCGCCCGGCGACGAAGCGGCGCGACAGGGTGTTGATGGCGTCGACCTTGCGCAGGTCGAAGTCCTTGGTGCGCACCTTGACCAGGTGGGTCGCGGTGTCGAAATCCGCGTCGACGAACAGCGCGGTCATGGTCGCGTGGCAGGACACGGCCAGGCCGGCGGCGCGGCCGATGTACTCGACGGTGCCCTCAACGCGGCCGGTTTCCGCGCCGTTTTCCAGTAGTAGCTTGCCGACGCGGCCGCACAGCGCGATGATGGCCTTCTCGTTGGTGATCATGGCGGCGCCTCCTTTCCGGGTTCTGACTATACAGTATAAGGGCGAGGGGACCACGGCGCAAAAAAATTTGGCCGCGGCCGTGCCGCGCCTGGGGATTGGGGGTATCATAAGGACCATTGAATTCAAAGGGGTACCGGCATGACGAATCGGCAAAAAGGTTTGGTTTTCGCAATTATGGGGCCGCTGTTGTGGGGGCTTTCGGGCAACGTGGCGCAGTGGTTGTTCGCCCAGCCCGGCATCCGCCCCGACTGGCTGGTGGCGGTGCGGTTGCTGTTGAGCGGGGTGATGCTCCTGGTGTACAACCTGCTGACGCAGCGGTCCGGGATGCTCGCGGTGGCACGAGATCGCCGCTCGCTGCTCGGCCTGTTCGTCTTCGGGGTGTTCGGCGTCGTGATCTCACAGTTCACGTACTTCACCGCCGTGGCCGTCAGCAACGCGCCGACCACCACCGTGATTCAGTACCTGGGGCCGGTGTTCATCATCGTCTACCTAGCGCTGCGTCACTGGCGGTGGCCGCGGCGCATCGACCTGATTTCGATTGCCGTCGCCTTCGTCGGCGTGGTGTTGTTGGTCACCCACGGGCAGTTGACCACGCTGGCGCTGTCGCCACAGGGCCTGTTGTGGGGGCTGGCCGCGGCAATTGGGGCGGCGGCCTACACGCTGATGCCGGTCGGGCTGCTGCGCCGCTATAACGCGCGGCTGGTGACCGGCTGGGGGATGCTGTTCGGTGGCGTGATTTTGTCGCCGGTGCTGTGGCTTCAGCCCGGACCACGGCTGACCTGGCCGCTTGTGCTGGGCATCGGCTACGTCACGATTTTCGGAACGCTGGTCGCTTACCTACTGTACCTGGAAAGTCTGCGCTTCGTGGCCCCGACCACCGTGGCGATGCTCAACGTGTTCGAGCCGCTGTCGTCGACGGTGATCGCCATCGCCTTGTTTCACGCCCACTTCGGCTGGGCCGAGGTGCTCGGCGGCCTTTTGGTGTTGAGCACCACCTTCCTGCAGGTGCTGCCCGATCGCAGCCACCAGCTGAGCTGAGCCTCGATTACGCCAAAAACCGCGCATCGCCGGTGCAACCGCCAGATTTCGGCTCTTCGTCAAGTGGAGTTGATACAGATTTATGAGAGTGTCTGGACCTTAATTGGTCCGGACGCTCTTTTTGATGCCGTTTGGTTTGAACCAGACGCGCTCCAAGAAAATGCGGTTGATGAAGTT
>NZ_BAAGBJ010000020.1:0-26713 GCF_054785075.1 Lacticaseibacillus suihuaensis
TCGTGGATCGATTCCACATCGTTCAGATGGTCTCAACAGCACTCAATATGGTTCGTGTCCAAGTGATGAAGACCGTCCCCAAGTCAAGCAAGTCATACCGCTTCATGAAGCGAGAATGGAAGGTGTTTCTAAAACGTTTCGAAGACCTTGAAGCCGTTAGGCCGACCTATCATATGAGCGTTGGTTACTACGACACAACGGTCAACTTAGTGTCTAAGTGTCTCGATTTGGACCCAGGCTTTCGTGCCGCATACGAGGTCTATCAAGCCATCCTAACTGCATTCAAGCAGGGCGACCCAGTGGCACTCGAACAAGCCTTGACCAGTTATCGCGCCCAAGGAAACCGTATGGATCAGGCCATTCGGTCTTTGAAGAAGTATAAAGAGCAGGTGCTTAATGCGCTACGCTTCAGTTATTCAAACGGCTTCCTCGAAGGAATCAATAGCCAGATCAAACGAATCAAAAATACAGCATACGGGTATAAGAACTGGATGAACTTCATCAACCGCATTTTCTTGGAGCGCGTCTGGTTCAAACCAAACGGCATTAAAAAGAGCGTCCGGACCAATTAAGGTCCAGACACTCTCATAAATCTGTATCAACTCCACTTGACGAAGAGCCAAAAAAGCAAGGCGGCCAAGCGCCAAGCCTGGCTGCAGCAAGCCGAGCGCATCGGGGTCCGGAGCTGACCCATCGCCAAAAAAGCCCGCCGCAACCTGCGACGGGCGCGTCGAAGCCACCGCACTCACAAAGTGCGGTGGCTTCGGCCTTATTTGGCTAGGATTCTGGCTTCGTCTTACCGTGGTGGTACACCACCGGTCTCGTCGGGGCCGCAGCTACCTCGCCGTGCGAGTAGGTCCCAGCTTGAAGCAACCGGTGGGGTGGAAAAGTCCTTTGCCCTGGTATCTCCTCCTAAGGCGGGGGAGTTGCACTAAAACGCGTACGTTTGAAAGCCGTGTGGCACTACACTGCGGCTTGGCATGGGTTGGGTACTAGAGGCGCTTGCGCTCCGGATCGTTCCCCTATGCGGCAGAGGTGCCAGCGCTGCGGCCACAACGCCATCCCCGCACTTGAACAATCATTCGAGTATAGCTTAACACCGGACCAATTGGGCGTCAATTTTTTAGACTCAAACCGTGAAAAAACTGATGGCAACCGCACTTATCGCGTCAAAACAGCGGTGCATTAGGACTAGCACATCATTTTCCCGTAAGCTGTCGTCGGCACGTTGCCTATTTCAGCCTCGCAAGCACATAACGTTACATTCCAACCAATCGCGTTTATACTAACATCAAAAGCCAAAGCGGGTGATGACAATGCAACAGCGCGAAGAACGGCCACGTTTCACCGTTCAGATTGTCGGTGGCTTCTCAGGCAAACTTCTCAATCAATCTCTTGAGATTACCAGGCATAAATTGCTGGTCGTCTCTGTTACCGAAGTGGTGATCGGCGACGTCACACTAACCTTCCCACCAACACTGGCGTATCTCGATTTTCATCCTGAGGCGTCACGGTTTGGTAAATTCATTTGGGAGGTTGGCGATATCCTTCAGCTCACCGGCCAAGTGATCCCATGCTACGAGTATCGGAGCCATGATGCCATCTCACGCCTCCGGATTGTCGAACAACGGTTTCACAGCCGTGTAATCTCCCACACCCAACACTGGTTAACGCAATTGCCCCGTGCAATCAACCGTCGTCAGTTAACTGCAACGCTGAATTGTTACCTCAGCCACCGACTCTCATTTAACCGATTTCAAGAACGGATGTGGCAGTTAGCACGACCGCTGCCTGCCCCCTACCAGCGAGCCCTCCATCATGTTCAGCTGGCCCAAGTACACGCAATCCGTAGCGTGTACCAGCAACGGGCATCGCTTGCACCGGAGCACCTATTAATCACCGGTGTCCGTCACCTAACCACAAAACGCCTCGCGACCCCAACACCGCCCCACAGCAGGCAACCGGCCATCCCTCTGGTCAAGGCACGCCTTCAAGATCCGGCTTATCAGACACAGTTGTTGCGCAGAATCACTAACCAAACACCGGTGTTCCCACCGCACACAGTGGCCATTCCAACCGACGCTGTCGCGCCGCTTGCGCCACCAGCCACCACCACGCCGGCGCTGACCCCCGCATCGCCCGCTGCTCAAACCCGAGCCCCCGCTCCGCCCCCTTTGTCATTGACCGTCACCGTGCAACAGGCCCAAACCGTGTGTTTGGCCCCAGCGACCGGTCCCCTCACGCCAGTGGACACCCTGACTGCCACCGTCTCCGACTTCGCCCTGCCGCCGCAAGCACCGGATGGCACCAGTGCCTACTTCAACCCGCACTTTGCGACCTTCCTGGTTTACGACGCCGCCCTGGCTCGCCTGCAGCTGACGCCGGGCTACCAAGGCACCCTCACCGGCACCCTGACGCAGGAGCGAGTAGTAGTGCGGGTACAACAAGCCGCGCTTGGCCGCGCCCAAAAGCAGGTGTTGCATCACCTGCGCCGGCTGCTCGACCAATCCCTCGCGACCACCGGCGACCCAATGCTTCCCGCCTACGACCAGCTTTCTGCCAGGCTGGCAGCAGGCCAGATTAACTTTGCCGCCTACCGCAAGGCGCTGGCCACACTTCGCCCAAAGGACGACCCGCCGCTGGCCGCCAGGCAGCTCTCCGCCTGGCAGGCCTTCGCCCAAAAGTACCAGGCGCTGACCACCCCGGCGTGGTTTTTGGACCGCATCACCGACCAGGAAACCCAAGAAGACGGCGCGATGCTGCCGATGCTTGCCATCGACGCCGCGCGGCTGAATGACGCCGCCTACCGCCACCAGCTGTTCGGCCGGTGGCAGCAAAACGCGGCCCAGGCCACCACGCCCGACTAGGAGGCGTCAGCCGCCGCTCCGCTCCGCCCCAGCCACGACACAACCAAACCCACGCCAAAAACGGCCACCGCGCAATCCGCGCGGTAACCGTTTTTGTGTTGTCCCGAAGGCGCTAGTGGCTGGCCACCGCCTGGCTTTGGGCCAGGTGCTTGTTGGCCGTCGCCAGCATCAGCCGGATGCGGTTGAGCTGGTTGACCACGCTGGTGCCGGGGTCGTAGTCGATCGGCGCGATGTTGGCGCCTGGGAACTGCTGGCGCAGCGCCTTGACCATGCCCTTGCCGACGATGTGGTTGGGCAGGCACCCGAACGGCTGCATGCAAATGATGTTCGGCACCCCGGATTTGAGCAGCTCGATCATTTCGCCGGTCAAAAACCAGCCTTCACCGGTTTGGTTGCCCAGGCTCAAGACCTTGCTGGCATCATGCGCGATGTCTTCGATCGCCTCGATGCCCTCGAAGCGCTTGGACGCCTTGAGGGCCTTTTGCATCGGCAGCTCGCACCAGCGGATCACCTGAATGGCGAACTCGCCGAACCACTTGGCCGACGCCTTGGCGCCGAGGTGGTCGTACTTGAAGACCTGGTTGTACAGCGAGTAGTTCATGAAGCCGACAATGTCCGGCACCACGGCCTCGGCGCCTTCTTTCTCCAGCAGGCGAACCAGGTCGTTGTTGGCGATTGGCGAGTACTTGACCAGAATTTCGCCGACCAGCCCGACCTTTGGTTTGACCGCATCGGTGAGCGGAATCGTGTCGAAGTCCTGGACAATCTGGGCGACGTTCTTCTTGAACTCGTGGAAGCTGCCCTTTTCAATCGACGGGCGAACCAGGTCCAGCCAGTCTTGGTGCAGCTTGTCGACCGCGCCTGCTTCGACCTCGTAAGGCCGGGTGTGGTACACCACCCGCTCGAACAAGTCGCCGTACAAAAAGGCGATGGCGACGCGCCGCAGCAGCGGCAGCGTAAACTTGAAGCCCGGGGTCTCCTCGACGCCTTGGTTGCCCAAAGACAGCGAGACCACCGGGATGTTTTCAAAGCCAGCGTCCTTGAGGGCCTTGCGAATCAGTGGAATGTAGTTGGTCGCGCGGCAGCCGCCGCCGGTCTGAGTCATCATCACCGCGGTTTTGTTCAGGTCGTACTTGCCGCTTTGCAGGGCCTCGAGCATCTGGCCGATCGAGATGATCGCCGGGTAGCAGGCGTCGTTGTTGACGAACTGCTGGCCGACGTCGACCGCCTTGCGGTCTTCCATCGGCAGGTTGACCACGTTGTAGCCCGACGCCTGAAGCGCGACGTCGACCAGGCCGGCCTGGTGAATCGGCGACATCATCGGCAACAGCAGCGTGTAGCCGCTTTGGGCCATCGCCTTGGTGAAGTCCACCGGCTCCGGCGCGTCTGCGAGCTTTTGCGGCAGGATGTGGCGGCCTTCGCGCTCGGCGACGGCGGCCTTCAAGGACCGCAGGCGGATGCGAATCGCCCCCATGTTGGTGCCTTCGTCGATCTTGAGGCTGGTGTACAGGCGGTTGTAGCGGTCCATGATTTCCTCGACCTGATCGGCGTCGATCGCATCGATGCCGCAGCCAAAGGAGTTGAGCTGGACGAACTCAAGCTGCGGCGTCTTGGCCGCGATTTTAGCCGCCGCGTAGAGCCGGCTGTGGTAGACCCACTGGTTGACCACGCGCAGCCCTTCGACGTCGCCGAGGTGGGCGATCGAGTCCTCGGTCAGCACGTGGAACCCTTCGGCCGTCATCAGTTGGGAGATACCGTGGTTGACCTCGGGATCCAGGTGGTACGGCCGCCCGGCCAGCACGATGCCGTGCTCACCGGTGGCCATCAGCATCTTGAGCGTGTCCTCGCCGCGGTTTTGGATCTGCTGGTGGAAGTGGGCGAGCTCCTTGTAGCCGGCCTCAAGCGCGTCTGTGACTTCTTGCTTGGTCACGCCGAAGTCCTGCAGGCACTCGTACAAGTTGGCCGCGGTGCCGGCGTGATCGGCCAGGTTCAAATAAGGCGAACGCATGTCGACTTGCCCCGAGGCGATTTCGTCGACGTTGTTGCGGATCACCGCCGGGTAGCTTTGAACGATCGGGCAGTTGAAGTGGTTTTGGGCCTGCTGGGACTCGGTCACCTCGTAGACCACCGCGGGGTAGAAAATGTGCTGGTAGCCCTTGTCGATCAAGGCCTGGATGTGGCCGTGAACCTGCTTGGCCGGGTAGCAGACGGTGTCGCTTGGGATGGTTTCCATCCCTTTTTCATACTGGGCCGCCGAGCCCTTGGGCGACAGCTCCGCGCGAAACTTCAACTGGGTGAAGAAGGTCTGCCACAGCGGGTAGTTCTCGTACATGTTCAAGACCCGCGGCAGGCCGATGGTGCCGCGAACCGCGAGCTTCTTGCGCATCGGCTTGTAGGAAAACAGCAGGTTGTACTTCTCCTGCACCAGGTTGACCTTGCCGTTGTCCTTGGGCTGACGCATTTTGAGGCCCCGGGCCTCACCTTTTTCGCAGCGGTTGCCGGTGACGAAGCGCCGGCCGTCGTTGAACACGGTGATGGTCAAGGCGCAGTTGTTCTCGCAGCCCCCGCAGTGCATGTACTCCTTGGTGAAGGTCAGATCGTCCATCTGGGCAGGCTCAAGCATCGTGGTGTGGTCGCCGGCGGCCGCGGCGTCTTGGGCGATCAGGGCCGCGCCGTAAGCGCCCATCAGCCCGGCGATGTTGGGCCGGATGACGTTGACGCCGGCGATCTGCTCGAAGGCACGCAGCACGGCCTCGTTGTAGAAGGTCCCGCCTTGGCAGACGATGTGTTGGCCCATGTCCGACGGCTTACGCATCTTGATCACCTTGAACAAGGCGTTTTTGATGATCGACACGGACAGGCCGGCGGCGATGTCGCCGATGGTCGCGCCTTCTTTTTGCACCTGCTTGACCTTGGAGTTCATGAACACGGTGCAACGCGAACCCAGGTCGCTGGGGTGCTTGGCCAACAGCGCCGCCTGGGCGAAGTCTTGAATCTTGTAGTTCAGGCTGGTGGCAAAAGTCTCCAAAAACGAGCCGCAGCCGCTGGAACAGGCCTCGTTGAGCTTGATGGTCGACAGCGCGTGGTTCTTGATGGTCATCGCCTTCATGTCCTGGCCGCCGATGTCCAAAATAAAGTCGACGTCCGGCTGGAAGTAGCTTGCCGCGCGGTAGTGGGCGACGGTTTCGACCTCGCCGATGTCCACCATCAAGGCGTTTTTGATCAAATGCTCGCCGTAGCCCGTCACCGCGGCCTTGGCGATGGTGACGCCGGCCGGCAACTTCTGGTACATGTCGCGCATGATCTGCTTGGTTTTCTCCAGCGGGTCGCCGTCGTTGCTGTCGTAATAAGTGTACAGCAGCTTGCGGTCCGTGCTCATCAGGGCCACCTTGGTCGTGGTCGACCCCGCGTCGATGCCCAAGAAGGCTTGACCCTGGTAGCTGGCCAGGTCGCGGGTGTCGACCCGGGCTTCGGCGTGGCGCTTGCGGAATTCCTGCAGCGCGTCGTCGTCTTCAAACAAGGGCGTCAGCGCATGCGCCGGGCGCATGCCCGAATCGTCACCGTGCTCGAGGCGATCGAGCAAGGCGACCAGCGTGGTCTGCGGCTGGTCTTCAGCGTAAAAGGCCGCCCCCTTGGCCACGAACAGCTGCGGGTCGGCGGGGAACACCACCTGCTCCGGGGTCAGGTGCAGCGTGGTGATGAAGCGTTCGCGCAGCTGGTCCATGAAGTACAGCGGCCCCCCGAGGAAGGCGACGTTGCCGCGAATCTTGTGGCCGGCGGCAAGGCCGGAGATGGTCTGGTTGACCACCGCCTGGAAAATGCTTGCGGCGATGTCGGCCTTGGCCACCCCGTCGTTGATCAAAGGCTGCACGTCGGTCTTGGCGAACACGCCGCAGCGGCTGGCGATCGGGTGGATCACCTTGGCGTCTTTGGCCAGTTCGTTGAGCCCGTCGGCGTCGACCTTGAGCAGCGTCGCCATCTGGTCGATGAACGCGCCGGTACCGCCGGCGCAGGAGCCGTTCATGCGCTGCTCGAGGCTGGCGCCGAAGAACGTGATCTTCGCGTCCTCGCCGCCCAGCTCGATCGCCACGTCGGTTTGGGGAATCAGGGTCTCGACCGTTTTGGTGCAGGCGATCACCTCCTGAACGAACTTGAGGTTCAGCAGGTTCGCCAGCCCCATGCCGCCGGAGCCGGTGATGGTCAACGACAGGTGCGTCAACGGGCCGAGCTCGTGAATCGCCTCTTCGATGATCTTGTGGCTAGCCGCCTTGACGTCTGAAAAATGCCGCTCGTAACGGGCGAACTGGGTGTGGTGTGCCTCGTCCATCACGACGAGCTTAACGGTGGTCGACCCCACGTCGATGCCGCCGATCCAATGTTGTGCCATGCTTCCTCCTGGGCGTCCGCAGACGCCTTGCCGCCGGCGTCTTCAGGCGGGGCAGCGCGTTGTGTCTTACTTTTGCTTGGCCGCGACGGCTGCGATCAGCGAATCCGTGAACGCGTCGAGGTTGGCCAAGTCTTCGTCGTTGGGCTCCAGGTCGATTTTGACGCTGGCCGCGCCTTGCGTGGCACCGGTGCCCTTGAAGGCCGCTTCGAACATCTCAACGGCCGTGCAGAAGCGCTCGTAGGCGGTGTCGCCAGACCCCGCCACACCGAAGACCTGATCGGGCAGCGCCAGTTCCTGCAGCTCGTCGTAAAAATCCAGCGCCTCGTCCGGCAGCTCACCATCGGTCACGCCGGAGTAAGTGTAAGACGCGACCACGCACAAGTCGACGTCCAAGAAATCCTCGGCCACCGCCTGGGAAATCTCCTGCACGTCGGTGTCGTAACCGGCCGCCTCCAGCCGCTCATTGATGTGGTTGGCGATGAGTTCATTGTTGCCAGTCAGGCTGGCGTAGACGATCAATGCTGATGCCATGTTGTCCTCCTTGGGCCCTGCCCTAAATGTGGTGAGTACTTACTCATACGATAGTCCGATGTTGCCGACCGCGCAACATTTTTGTGCCCTTTTGCACAAAATGTCACATTGCCCGGGGCCGGCCGGACCGGCTGGGCTCAGCGCCGGGCGACCGCCGCCGGCCCGGGCTCATTGAATGCGCGACCCCTGCGGCCGCCACGGCCCTGGACCACCGCAGCCTGGCCGCAATCACCGCCGCCGGTCCTGGCTCACCGGCCGCGCCAGCGCCGCGGCGCTTCGCTGCCCCGCTCACGCAAAAGGCGGCCCGAGTCATCGGGTCGCCCTTCACTTGACGGCTAGCGGTTTGTCCATGATGGTCACGGCCACAACGTTCAGGTCGCCCAGGTCCGTGGTGGTCGCGCTGACCGGCACGAAGCCTTGGGCCTGCCAGAACGCGGCGGCCGGCTTGTTGTCGTCGACCACGGCGACGCGCAGCCGCTGGTAGCCCTTGAAGCGCTCGGCCAGTTGCGCCACCACCTGCGAGCCGAGGCCGCGGCGCTGGTTGGGCCCGGCCAACAGCAGCAGGCCGATGTAGACGGTGCCGGCATCCGGGTAGCCGACCAGCAGGTCCAAGACCCCGACCGGCACGGCGTTTTCAAGCAGCAGGCCGTAGTGCTTGGCTGAGGCCGGCGCGTCTTGCGGCTTGGCCAGCCGGTCCTCCGTCACCGTCGCGCGAGTCGGCGCCGGCTGGTGCGTCAGGCGAAAATAATCCGGTGCCGCCTGGTACAGGGCCAGTGCCGCCTTGCGGTCGGACATCGCGCTGACGGGTTTGAAAGTCAGCATGTCACGCCTCCTTCAAATAGAGCTGCTTGAGGTCGGCCTGCTCGCCACGCGACAGCGCCAGCCCCGCGCTCAGGTACTGCGCCATGCCACCGAACTCGCTTTGAATGGTGGCCAACGCCGCGTCCAGGTACTCCGGCCGCGCGATCCAGAGATCGGCGAGGCTCGCCTGCATGTTGGCGTTGGCGCCTTCCTGCTTGGCGGCCGCAATCACCTTAGCCTTTTGGCCGCCGACGTACTGGTTGGTCGCCAGGTAGTCCTCGCGAATCGTGGCCTCCGGCACCCCCAGCGCCGCCAGCGCGAACACCGCGGCCATGCCGGTGCGGTCCTTGCCGGCCGAGCAGTGAAACAGCACGGCGCCGTCGGTTGAAGCCAGCAGCAGGTCGAAAAAGTGGCGGTAGGCCTTCTTGGAAGTGTCGTTGGTGATGAACTCGCGGTAGGTTTTCAGCATGTTTTTGTAGCCGCCCTTGGGGTCAAAGGCGAACTCGGCCTGCTCCTCCGCCCAGGACTTGGTCACCTGGGTCTTGTCGTACGGGAAAACCGGGTTGAAGTCGTAGGTCGCCCCCACCGGCAGCCGGTCGGGCGCGGCCTCGCGTTCCTCCGGCGAGCGAAAATCCAGGTCGGTGGTGACGCCGTGAGCCGCCAGGAAGGTCTGGTCGCGCTCGGACAGCTGATCGAGCTTGCCGGCTCGGACCAGCCGGTGGCCGGCCACCACGCGGCCGTCAGCCGTGCGGTAGCCACCCAGGTCGCGGAAGTTGTAGCCGTGATGAATGTTCAGTAGTTGGACCAAATCCTGATTCTCCTTTGTAATAGACTACCTATACCCTACCCGACTGACCGGACCATGTCCAGGTGGGGAATCCCGTCTTCGAGGTAAACCGAAGAGGTCGGGACAAAGCCGAACCCGGCGTAAAAACCTTGCAGGTAGGCCTGCGCCTGAATGCGAACCGGCTGCCCCGGGTCCCGCCGCGCAATCTCTGCCAAGGTCGCCTCAACCAAGCGCCGGCCCAGGTGGCGGTGGCGCTGCTCGGCCACCACTAGCACCCGGCCAAAGCTGATCGCCCCACCATTCGGCCAGGGTACGATTCGCGCGTAGGCGACCAGCTCGCCGCAATCTTGCAGCATCACATGCACCGCCTGAAAGTCACGCGCGTCGACCTCTTGGTAGGCGCAATTTTGCTCAACGACGAACACCTTGGTGCGAGCCGCCAGAATCGTCAACAGCTCACTGGGCGTCAGCGCCGCCGTCTCCTTAATCACCAGGTCCATCACTGCGCCTTCTTCATGTACAACACCAGATCGGCCACCGGCGCCACCTCGTCTTCGGCGACCGGCCGCTTGCCGTCCAGCCACACGCCGGAGCCGTCCGGCACGTAGCCGCGCCGCACGTACAGCCGCTGAGCCGGTCCGTACCCCGGATGCAGGCCGACGCCAAGCGTCACCGGCAGTCCCGCCGCAAGCTCCGCGGCGGCCATCAAGGCGGTGCCGACGCCGCGCTTTCGAAAGGCCGCAAACACGTTGAAGTCGGTAAGCTCCGGTAGCTGCCCCGCCCAGGGTCCGTGCAGCGCCTTAGGCAAAAGCGTCAGGTAGCCGGCGACTTGACCGTCACTTTCTGCGACGAACACCCGCCGCGAGCCGGCCTGCTGCTCGGCCCAATACTGCGCAAGCACCCGCGGCCGCTTCGGCCAACCCATTGCCGCGAAGCCGGCGTTGATCGCCGCAATGTCTGATTCTCGCATCTCGCGAATCATGTGTCGCCTCCTAATCGGCGAACGGCGTCTCACCGTTCAGAAAATGCCGCACCGCTCGTTCGTGCTGCGGTGAAAACAGTTGCGGCAAGGCATTGGGCGCAAAGTACCGCAGCGCCTTGGTCTCGTCGTTCTCGGCGTTCAGCCGGCCTCCCACCGCGCGGCAGGCGAAAAACAGCACGACGCACTGCGCGACGTCGCCGTTGGCGTAGTGCTGAATTGCGTCTGAGTCGACGCCGAGCAGCCGCGTCGGCACCACCTCAAGCCCGGTTTCCTCAAGAAACTCGCGCTGGCAGGCCGCCGTAGCCGTTTCGCCGAACTCCAAGGCGCCGCCGGGCAACCCCCAGCCCCCGTCGCTTCGCGCCTGAAGCAGAATCGCCCCGGTCGCGTCGGTGACAATTCCCCCGGCAAAGGTCAAAATCACCGGTGCATGACCGACCACCTGGCGCAGATCGTGAATGTAGTCCATAACATCCTCCTCGGCTTGCTTACTCGATTAGCTCGTTTAGCTCGTTTAGCTCGTTTAGCTCGTTTAGCTCGTTTAGCTCGTTTAGCTCGTTTAGCTCGTTTAGCTCGTTTAGCTCGTTTAGCTCCAGTATACCGTTGCCGCCCAGGCGGCACAACGGCGAGTGCGAGGAGGACGCGGCCGCCACGCCACCCCCTTACCACCGCAACCCTCACCACCGCAACCCAAAGACCCCCGAGCCGCAAAACGCGCGGTTCGGGGGTCACAGGGTCTGAGTCAGTCGCCGACGGTGCCGTTGCCGTTGACGTCGTGGCCGGTGAGGTGTTCGACCTCGGCCATGTAGTCGTGCTGGGCATCGTCTGGCGGCAAGTTGTTCTTGGGAATCTCGTCGACGTTGGCGAACATCTCGATGTGTTGGCGCAAGTTGACGAAGGTCATCGGCGCGTTGCCGCCGAACTCGCCGTCCAGGTTAATTTTCATCTCGCCGTCGTCGAGCCGGGCGGCCTTGAGCCGCTGGGTCTTGGTGTAAATGATGTTGGCGTCATCGACGTGACGGCCACCGTTCAAGACCTTGGCCATCAGCACCAGGATGTCGCCGAGGTTGCCGGTTTTAACCACGATCAGCGAGAACTTGCCGTCGCCCAGAGACGCGTCGGGCACGATCTGCTCGAAGCCGCCGATGGAGTTGGTCATCGCCAGCAAAAACATCGAGGCCGGGCCGTCGTACGTGCCGTCGTCGAACTCCAGGTGCATCGGCACCGGCCGCACCCCCGGCAGCATCTCCGCGCCCTTCAAGACGTAGGCGAAGTAGCCGAAAATCGACTTGAACTCCGACGGCACGGCGTAGGTCAGCTCGGTGAGCATGCCGCCGGCCGCGATGTTCATGAAGTAATGGTCGTTGGCCTGGCCGATGTCCATCAGCAGGGTTTGGCCCTGCAGAATCATTTTGGCCGCGGCCACCGGGTCCTCGCGCGGAATGCGCAGGGCCCGGGCGTAGTCGTTGGTGGTGCCGGCCGGGATGATCGCCATCTTGGGCCGCTTGGGGCTTGGTGCGACCCCGTTGACCACCTCGTTGATGGTGCCGTCACCGCCGGCGGCCACGATCAGATCAAAGCCCTCGGCCGTCGCCCGGGCCGCCTCAGTCTGGGCCGACAGGGGCGTCGGCGTCGTTTGAAAGGCGCTGCTTTCGTAGCCGGCCTGCTCCATCACGTCCAAAATATCCGCGACGTAGCGCTTCATGCCTTCGTTACCGCTGGTGGGGTTATAAATCAGTCGTGCCCGTTGCATGCGGGGCCTCCTTTTACCGCTTCTTCAGCTCGCTCATCAGGATTTGGTTAACCACTTTCGGGTTGGCCTTGCCGTGCGTCTCCTGCATGATCTTGCCGACCAAAAAGCCGATCGCGCGGTCCTTCCCGTTGTGGAAGTCGTCGATACTCTGCTGGTTATCGTCCAGCACCGCGTCGATGATCGGGGTCAGCTTGGCCGGATCGGACAGCTGCACCATCCCCTTGGCCTCGACCCAGGCCTTGGGATCCGTGTCGTTTTGAATGATCTCCTTGAAGACCTTCTTGGCGATTTTGCTGGAAATGGTGCCGTCTGCGATCAGCTTGATCATCGAGGCCAGGTGAGCCGGGGTCAAGGCGACCTGCTTGAGCTCGACGTGTTCGGCGTTCAGGTAGCCTGACACCTCGCCCATCAGCCAGTTGGAGGCGAGCTTCGGGTCGGCCCCGGCGGCCACGGTGGCCTCAAAGAAGTCGGACATCTCAAGCGTGTTGGTCAACACGCCGGCATCGTAGGCCGGAATCTTCCAGTCTTCGACGTAGCGGCTGCGCCGTTTGGCCGGTGGCTCCGGCAGCGTCGCTGCGACCTCATCGATCCAAGCCTGTGAAACATGTACCGGCGGCAGGTCGGGCTCCGGGAAGTAGCGGTAATCATCCGCGCCTTCCTTGACGCGCATCAGGATGGTCTCCTTCTTGTCGACGTCCCAGCGCCGCGTCTCCTGGCGAACTTCGCCTCCGGCCATCAGAAGCTGCACCTGGCGCTTTTGCTCGAAAGCCAGGCCGTCTCGCACGTGAACGAAGCTGTTCAGGTTCTTGATTTCTGTCTTGGTACCGTACTTGTGGCTGCCGATCGGCGCCACGGAGAGGTTAGTGTCGACACGCATCGACCCTTCCTCCATCTTGACGTCGGACGCGCCGGTGAACTGCACGATCTGGCGCAGCTGCTCGAGGTACTGGTAGGCCTCTTCCGGGCTTGCGATGTCGGGCTCGGACACGATTTCGATCAGCGGCGTCCCCTGCCGGTTCAAGTCGACGTAGGAGTAACCGTCGTCTTCGTGTTGGTTTTTGCCGGCGTCTTCTTCGACGTGCAGCTCGTGGATGCCGATGCGCTTCTTTTGGCCGTCGACTTCGATTTCGATGTAGCCGTTGGTGGCCAAGGGCGTCTCGGATTGCGTGATCTGGTAGGCCTTGGGGTTATCCGGGTAAAAATAGTTCTTGCGGTCAAAATGGGTGTCGCGCGTGATGTCGGCGTGAAGCGCCAAGGCGACCATGATGCCGTAGCTGTAGGCCCCTTTGTTGATGCTCGGCAAAACGCCCGGGAAGCCCCAGTCGATCACGTTGGTCTGGGTGTTAGGCTCGGCGCCGTAAGACACCGGTGACGGCGAGTACATTTTGGACTTGGTCTTCAGTTCGACGTGGACCTCAAGCCCGATGGTGGTTTCAAAATTCATTCTGCACCTCCTGGCAGCTGGGCCAAGTAATCGTTGGCGGCTTCAAAGGCTTCGGCCGCCTGGAAAATCGTGGCCTCGTCAAAGGCCTTCCCGATCAGCTGCAGCCCCACCGGCATCTTATCGACGAAGCCGGCCGGAATGGAAGCGGCCGGCAGCCCCGCCAGGTTGACCGGAATGGTCAGGATGTCGTTCATGTACATGGTCAAGGGATCCGTGACCTTGTCGCCGATCTTGAAGGCAACCGTCGGTGTGGTCGGGCCCATGATCAGGTCGTAGTCTTCAAAGACTTTTTCGAAGTCGCGGGTGATCAGGGTGCGAACCTGCGCCGCCTTTTTGAAGTAGGCGTCGTAAAAGCCGGCTGACAGGCTGAAGGTCCCCAGCATGATGCGCCGCTTGACCTCGGGCCCGAAGCCTTCGGAACGCGACCGCACGTAGACGTCGGTCAGGTTCTTGACGTCTTGGGCCCGGAAGCCGTAGCGGATGCCGTCGAAGCGCTGCAGGTTGGAGCTGGCCTCGGAGCTTGCGATGATGTAATAGGCCGGCACCGCGTACTTGGTGTGCGGCAGGCTGACGGTGTCGACCGTCGCCCCGAGCTCGCGCAGCTGGGCCGCGGCCGCCTGAATCTTGGCGGCAACCTTGGGATCCACGCCTTCGCCCAAGTACTCCTCAGGCAGCGCGATCTTGAGCCCGGCGACGCCCTTGTGCAGGTTGGCGGTGAAGTCCGGCACCGGCTCTTCGGCCGTGGTCGCGTCCTTGTCGTCGTGGCCGGCGATCACGTTCAGGGTCAAGGCGGCGTCTTCGACGCTGCGCGTCAGGGTCCCGACCTGATCGAGGCTTGAGGCAAAGGCGATCACGCCCCAGCGCGACACGCGGCCGTACGTCGGCTTGACGCCGACGATGCCGTTGAAGGCCGCCGGCTGGCGAATCGAGCCGCCGGTGTCGGTGCCAAGCGCCATCGGCACCTGGCCGGAGGCGACGGCCGCGGCACTGCCGCCTGACGAACCGCCCGGCACCCGGCTGTGGTCCCAGGCGTTTTTGGTCACCTGAAAGCCGGAGTTTTCCGTCGAAGAGCCCATGGCGAACTCGTCGAGGTTGACCTTGCCGACGTTGATTGCCCCGGCTGCCTGCAGCTTCTCGACCACCGTCGCGTCGTAGATCGGCTCGAAGTGCTCGAGGATTTTGGAAGCGGCCGTGGTGGTCAGGCCGTTGGTCACGATGTTGTCTTTGATCGCCACCGGAACGCCGGCCAAGGGCTGGCTGAAGTCGCCCTTAGCGTCGACGGCTTCGGCTTGCGCCTGGGCCTTGGGGTTACGCGCCAAAAAGGCGGCGACGTCTGGGTCGATCGCATCGATGCGGGCGTTGGCCGCGGCGACCAAGGCGGCCGCCGTGGTCGCGCCGTCTTGAAGCGCCTGGTGCATTGCGGTGATGGTTAACTGATCCGCCACTAGTCTTCCTCCTTGTCGATGATGGCCGGCACCTGAATCAACGTCCCCTTGCGCGTCGGCACGTTTTTGAACAGGTCTTCCACGTTCGTGTCGTTGTGCGGCACGTCTTCTCGCATCACGTTGTGCAGGTGAATGCTTTGGGTCGTGGCCGGCACCCCAGTGGTGTCAACTTCTTCCAGCTGTTCCACCATGTTCAGAATCTCGCCGAGCTGGTCGGTGTATTGGTCCAGCTCCGCATCGGTAAAGCTCAGCCGCGACAGCTCTGCGACATGGGCAACACTTTCCTTGGTGATCATCGAATCCCTACTTTCCTTGGGTCAACGCGAAAAGCCAGCCACGAATGACTGGCCTCGGGCCCGTATTCTCATCATAGTTTACCATAAACCACCGGGCCACACGCGCCAAACTTGGCGCCTGGCCGCGGTTTTGGGTCGCGCTAGTAGCTGCCGAAGACGTGGGTGGTGAAGGTCTTTGCGCCGCTTTCACGGGCCAAAAAGGCCTGGATCCCCTGCGTAGCCTGAATCGTGATCTCGATTTTGGCGCCGCTTGGCAGGTACTTGGCGGCGCTGGTCGCGACGTACTGGGTGAAGCTTTCCACCTCGGTTTCGCCGTAGAACTGGGTGTTGATGGTCACGTTCAGGCCGCTCAACGCGCCGTCTTCGTAATGGGCCTGGGCGGTCACGCCGGCCAGCGTCGGGAAGAAGTTCTCGACCTGACTGGAAAACGTGCTGAAGTCCGTGGCCACCGTCGAATTGACGGGCTTGGCGTTATTGACCACCGGCAACACCTCGTTTTGCTGGTTGATGGTCTGCCAGTTGCCCAGCGTGGTGCCGCTTTTGGCCGTGACCGAGGCGAAGAAGGTCCCGCCGACCAAGGCGTCTCGCGCCGCGTTCTTGTACAGGCTGACCACGATCGGCACGTTTTGGCCGACGCCGCTCATCTTGCGAACCCGGGCGATCACCTCCGCGGCCATCTTCTTGCCCTCGGTTTTGAGCTTGGCGTCGTCGATGTGGGTGGTGTAGGTCGCACCGTACTTCTCTTTTTGGTAGTAGTCGTAGGCGTTGAGGCCCAAGGCGATCGCGATGCCGCCGTACTTGAGCTTGCTGCCGCTTTGCAGCATGTAGTCTTGCTCGACCATGCTTTGCAAGTACATCGGCCGCCGCGTGGTCTCGCCGGTCTTCTTGTTGTCGACCGGGTTGAGGCCGTCCGGGTTGGTCTTGCTCTTGCGGTTCAGCCACTTAGTCGCCGTCGCCGTGCTCAAGAGCTGCCCCTCTTGGAACACGTACTTGGACGTCGCGAAGTGGGTCTTGGCGATGTCCTCCAGGCCGATTTCCATGCTCTTGACGTTGAAGCTGTTGCCGCCTTGCACGTTGGTCTGAAGCGTCAGCCCCCGCGCCGAGCTGGTCTGGTAGCGGCCGTTTTTGATCACGCCTTGGTACAGGCTGTCATCCACCGTGCCGGTGGTTTGATACGTCGCGGTTTTGGTGCCGGAGCTTGCCGTGCTGGTGTTGTCGAAGCTCAGCTTGCCGCACCCCACCAAGGTGACCGCGATCAGGCCGATGGCACCAGCTAAAAATTTCTTCATTCGTCATTCTCCTTTGGTTTCTCCGCAAGCGCTTGGCGCAGGGCCGCCTGGTCCATCACGGTGACGCCCAGCTCCTGGGCGCGGGTCAGCTTGGACCCCGCCGCCTCACCGGCCACCACCAGGTCCGTGCGTTTGGACACAGACCCGGTGACCTTGGCGCCTTGGGCCTTCAGCAAGGCGGTCAGCGCCGGGCGGGTGTAATCGGCGAAGGTGCCGGTGATGACCACGGTCAGACCGGCGAACGGCCCGGTGGTCGCCACCGGCCCGGCCCCGCGGTAGGTCAGGTTGACCCCGGCGGCTCGCAGCTCCTCGATCAGCACCCGGGCCCCTGGGTTTTGGAAGTACGTCGTGACCGCCTCTGCGATGGTCGGGCCGATACCGTCGACTGCGGCGATGGTCTCGGCATCGGCCTGGGCCAGGTGGTCCAAGTCGCCGAAGTGGGCGGCCAGGCTGGCCGCGGCCTTGCCGCCGACGTGGCGGATGCCTAATCCAAATAGTAGGCGTTCCACGGAGTTTTGCCGACTCAAGTCGATGGCCTTTAACAAATTATTAACGGACTTCTCCTTGAACTTGTCTAGCGTCGCCAAGGTGTCCGCGGTCAGCCGGTACAGCCCGGCGACATCCGCCACCAGCTTGCGGTCCAGCAGCTGCGCGATGATCTTGGGCCCCAGCCCGTCGATGTTCATCGCGTTGCGGGAGGCAAAATGGGTCAGCTGCTCTTGCACCTGCGCCGGGCAGCGCGGGTTGACGCAGCGCAGCGCCACCTCGTCGTCCAGGTGAACCAAAGGCTCGCCGCAAGACGGGCAGGTGGTGGGCACCGGCGCCTTCACACTGTTCGCCGGCCGCTTAGCCATCACCACGGTAGAGACCTCGGGAATGATGTCGCCGGCCTTGTGCAGCCGCACCGTGTCGCCGATGCGAATGTCTTTGGCTGCGAGCATGTCGACGTTGTGCAGCGTCGCTCGCGCCACCGTGGTGCCGGCCAAAAGCACCGGCGTCATCACCGCGGTCGGCGTCACCACGCCGGTGCGGCCGATGGTCCACTCGATGTCAAGAACCTGGGTTTCGGCCTCTTCCGGCGGGAACTTGTAGGCGATTTCCCAGCGCGGCACCTTGACTGTGTTGCCCAGCTCCGCCTGAAGCGCCAAGTCGTTGACCTTGACCACGATGCCGTCGATGCCGTAAGCCAAGGCGTCGCGGTCGGCGGTTTGGGTCGTGATGTAGGTGTCGATGGTGGCCAAGTCGGCGGCCACCACGCTGGTCGGGTTGGTGGCAAAGCCGAGCCGCTGCATGAACGCCAGCGCCTCGTGCTGCGTGGTCAGGCCGTACCGCTCGGGATCCACCACGGTGTACAGGAAGGTCGCGAGGCTGCGCTGTTTGGTCACCGCCACGTCCAGCTGGCGCAGGCTGCCGGCCGCCGCGTTGCGGGGGTTGGCAAAGGGCGGCTCGCCGGCCGCCTCACGCGCCGCATTGAGGGCGGCAAAGGCCTTTTTGGGCATGTAGCACTCGCCTCGCACCTCGATGTCTAACGGCTCCGGCAGCGTCTGGGGAATGTCTGGAATCGTGCGAACATTGGCCGTCACGTCCTCGCCGACGTTGCCGTCGCCGCGGGTCGACCCCTGCACCAGCCGACCCTTTTCGTAGACCAAAGACAAGGACAGGCCGTCGATTTTGAGCTCGACGTTGTAGGCCACCGGCTGGCCGACGCCGGCCGCCAGCCGCGCCGCCCAGTCCTCAAGCTCCGCCAGCGAAAAGACGTCGCCCATCGACAGCATCGGCACGGCGTGTGGCACCTTGGTGAAGTCCGGCGACACCGCATCCCCGACCAGCTGCGACGGCGAATCCGGCGTCACCAGGCTCGGGTCTTGGGCCTCAAGCGTGAGCAGTGCCTGGTAGGCCTGATCGTACTCGTGATCCGTGACGCTCGGGGCGTCTTCGGTGTAATAGGCCTTGCGCCAGCCGTTGAGCTTGGCCACCAAAGCCTGGTGCTGCGCGATTTCATCAGATTGTGCCATCTTGTCTCCTCCGTTTTTGATTACAGCCTCAAAGGCGTCCGCCAATCCTGGGCGATGCCACCCGGCCAACCGCCTGCAAGGCCGCCTCTTGCTGGCACGGCGACCGCGTCGCCCGGCGGGGCCTACTGCTTGACGATCGGGGCGAACGCCGTCAGCAGGCGCTTGACGCCTTGCTGTGGGAAGGCGATGTCAAGCTCTTGATCGTCGCCTGTACCCGAGACCTTGACCACCGTGCCGACGCCCCACTTGCGGTGTTCGGCCTTGTCGCCGACCGCCCAGGCCACCTTGCCGGCGGCGCTTTGCGGGGCGGCCACGACCTTGGCCTTGGTGCCGACCGGGTGGCGCGAGTAGGTCGGCGTGACGGCGCGTTGGGTGCGGTCGATGAACGGGATGTTGGTCTTGGGCTGCGCCTGGCCGGCCCGGGTCAGCAGGTCGTCATCGATTTCGGTGATGAAGCGGCTTTCCGGGTTGTTTTGGCGCTGGCCGTACAGCATGCGGCCGTAAGCGTTGCTGAGGTACAGCTTGGACTTGGCGCGGGTGATACCGACATACGCCAGGCGCCGCTCCTCCTCCAGTTGCGTCTCGTCCATCGCGGCGCGTGACAGCGGGAACAGCCCCTCTTCCATGCCGACCAGAAAGACCACCGGGAACTCCAGCCCCTTGGCGGCGTGAAGCGTCATCAAGGTGACCTCTTGAGCGTCTTCTTCGACGTCGTCTTGATCGGACAAAAGCGACAGCTCGGCGAGAAAATCGACGAAAATGTCCGAGTCTTCTTCCTCCGGCTGGTACCGGGCGTCGAACTGCTGAGTCACCGACAGGAGTTCCTGCAGGTTTTCGATGCGGGTGTCGGCCTCAACCGACCCCTGAGCCTTGAGCGTCGGCAGGTAGCCACTGTCCTCAAGAATTGCCTCCATCAAGGCGGTCACGGAGCCGCCTTGGCGCTTGGCCGCAATTTTTTCGATGGTCGCGCCGAACTTGACCAAGGCGGTTCGCGCCTTGCCGCCGACCGGCGAGAGCTCGGCGTTAGTCGCCGACTCCAGCAGGCTCCAGCCGTTGTTGTCGGCGAAGGCCTGGAGCTTTTCGATGGAGGTCGCGCCGATGCCGCGCTTGGGCTCGTTGACGATGCGGTTGAAGGACATGTCGTCGGCCGGGTTCACCACCAGGCGGAAGTACGCCAGGGCGTCTCTGATTTCCTTGCGGTCGTAGAACTTGTGGCCGCCGACCATTTTGTAGGGAATGCTCGACTTGACGAACGCCTCTTCGATTGTTCGCGACTGGGCGTTGGTGCGGTACAGGATGGCAAAATCACCGTACTGGCGGTGGTGTTCCTGCATCTGCGCCTCGATCTCCTTGATTACGAAGAACGCCTCGTCCATTTCGTTTTGGGCGCGGTAGTAAGTGATCTTCTCGCCAGTCTTGTTTTGCGTCCACAACGTCTTGACCTGGCGGGTCTTGTTGTTTTTGATTACCGCGTTGGCGGCGGCCAAAATGTTCTTGGTCGAGCGGTAATTTTGCTCGAGCATCACCACCTGGGCCGTCGGGTAATCCTTCTTGAAGTCCAGGATGTTTTGCATGTTGGCGCCGCGCCAGCCGTAGATGCTTTGGTCGGCATCCCCGACCACGCAGACGTTGTGATAGCCCTCGCCCAACATGTGGACCAGTTGGTACTGGGCCTCGTTGGTGTCTTGGTACTCGTCGACGTGGATGTATTGGAACTTGCGCTGGTAGAATTCAAGCGTCTCCGGGTTGTCTTGGAACAACACGATGGTCTGCATGATCAGATCGTCGAAGTCCAGCGCCTGATCGGAGCGAAGCCGCCGCTGGTACTCCTTGTAGACGCTTGCGACCACCTGCTCCATCGGCGTGGCCGCGCTTTTGGCGTAGTCCTCCGGCGTCTGCAAGTCGTTTTTGGCGTTGGAGATGATGCTGAGCAAGGCCTTGGGGTCGTAGCGCTTGGGGTCCAGGTTGAGGTCGGCCAAAATGTGCTTGACCAGCGTTTTTTGCTCGGCGGGGTCGGCGATGGTGAAGGCACGGTTCATGCCGAGCTTTTCGATGTCGCGGCGGAGTATGCGAACGCACAGCGCGTGGAAGGTCGACACCCAGACGTCACGGGCGAGCTCGGGGTCCAGCAGCTTGCCGACCCGCTCGCGCATTTCCTTGGCCGCTTTGTTGGTGAAGGTGATGGCCAAAATCCGCCAGGGGTTGATGTTTTTCTCCTCGATCAGGTAGGCGATGCGGTGCGTCAACACCCGCGTCTTCCCCGACCCGGCGCCGGCCATGATGAGAACCGGCCCCTCGGTCGCAAGGACCGCCTCTTGTTGCTTATCGTTCATACCAGTGAGTGCAGAATCCATGGAATCGAATCGTCCTTTCGCAAAACCGTTGGCGGCAAGTTGCAGACGCGACCAGCGCGTATCTTTGTCCATTGTACCAGAAAACGCGGCAACACCAAAGGCGCCGCCACCGGAACCAAACCCCGGTGCGACGCCCTTTGAGTCGCGTTAGCTGTCATTGGCCGCAACTGGCGCGGCTAATCGCCCAGCCTTTTTTCACCCGTCAGCTGCTGGATGGCGGTGATGTCTTGGGTCACCTCGAGGCAACCGAGGTAGCGGTTGGCCTGGTCGGTGATGGCGAAGTAGCGAATGTACACCATCCGCTCACCGTGCAAGTTAATCCAAAAATCGGCGTGCTGCTCGCGCCCGGCGTGAAAATCGGCCAGGATCTTTTCGACCTTGTCCACGGAACGCGGCGGGTGGCAGTTTTGCACCTTGCGGCCGATGACGGCGGTGGTGCGGGGAAAAACTCGCTCGCCGGAATCGGAGAACCACCGCACCGTGTCCGTCTCATCGACGAAGGTCAGATCAAGCGGCAACAGCCGCAGCACGTGGGTCAGCTGGTCCAGATCGAAGCTGCCGGTCGGCAACAGCACCCGGGCCGGATGCACCCCGTCGATTTCGATGCGACCGCCTTCGGTGCCGGAGGTCGCCCCGGGAGCGGGCGAACCGCCAGCCGCCAGTGCCGCCGCGATGGCAGCCGGCATGCCGGCGGGCGCCGCGTCTGCCCCTGAGGCATCACCGGCGGCTGCGGCTGCGTTGGCGCCTGTTGCGGCAGCGGCGGTGGCTGCGTCGGTCGGCTCGGCGCCGGCCGCGGTACCGGCAGCGGCAGCGGCCGTGGCCTTGCGCGGCGCAATCGTGATCCGCGGTCCGGCCGGCGCGGCGTCGTCACGCGCCGCGGTTGCGGCCGCAGTCGGAGCCGCGGCCGCCGCGCCTTGGGCAGCTGCGGCCAGCTTGGCCTGCACCTCAGCCGGCGCCGGGGTGTCTCGGTGAATCTGGGCCAGCAGCGCGGCGTCGCTTGGCGCCTGCTGCCGCGTTGAGCCGAGGTCCTGGCTGGCCGCCAGTGCCTTGGCCATTTCGTTCAGCTCCGCGGCCATTTTGCCCGGCTTAGGCTTGGCCGCCAGCTCCGCGGCGGTCGGCTGCCACGGCAACGGCGTGGGAATCAGGGTGAAGCCGATAGCCGGCGATTCGTGCTGGATCAGCGCCCAATCCGCGGCGGAGAAGACCTCAAGCACCATCGGCAGCATGATCTCCTCTTCCTTGAACACCATTTCGTCGACTTCCTTGGCAACCTTTTCGACCGCCGCCTCGACGTCGTACTTGTCGGCCGCCGGTTCCTGGGCCAAAAGGCGCCGCGCCGCGCGGATCCAGGCGCGAATATCATCATCGACGCCCCACATCACCTTGGGTGGCGCCGTGATGCCGTACTTGTCCATCAGGGGGAAAATCAGGTTCTCCTTGCGCAGGTAATGCTTGTCGATGGTGGCCAAATCCGCCAAGGCCGCCGTCATGCGGCCGTGCTGCACGGCGTCGGTGCCGCTTTGCTGCCACTTCTTCAAGGCCGGCAGCAGCTCGTCGTTGAGCAAGGACATCAGCACCACGTTTTCGAGCTTCATCACCTGCACCGGGTGGCCGGGGATCGCTTCCATCGGCGTTTTTTCGCCGTTGTTGATTTTGCCGCGAAACACCGCGGCGTGAACGTTGCACAGCGTCTGAATCTCCATCGGGTTCAGGCCGCTTGCAATCAACTCCCGCTCGGCGCTGGTGATTTCGGCCACGTCGACGCCATCGAAGGTCGCGTCAAAAATGGCCTTGGCGGCCTCGAAGCTGCCGCCTTCGTGCAGCATCGACAGGATCTGCACGATTTTTTTCTGCCGGTCCACGGCGTTGTGATCAGTCATCTTCTCTCACCTCAAACCCGGCGGCGGCCAGGGCCGCGACCAGGGTGTCCTTGTCAATGTGCTTCATCCGGGCGCCCTTGGCCAGCGTCATGAAGCGGCCGACCGTGTTCAACAGCGCCGGGTCGGTCACGCCGTCCAGACCCATCGCCACCATCACCGGCACAATCGCCGGTTGGGCCAGCACCAAGTCCCGCACCGGGGTGTTCAGGCTAATCGTTGTCATCTCGTCACTCCTTAGGCTTGCAACAGTTGGCCGACCTTGGCGACCGCGGCGGCCGGCACCACCGGCCGGCCCTGCAGGTAGGCGTACAGCGCGTGGGTGGTCAGCGCGTCGTACAAGGCGCCATGCGCCATCACGGCGTTGAGGCCGAGGTAGATGCGGTACTTGGACAGACTGACCTCGGGCATGCCGGGCATCGGGCCGCAGTCTTCGGCCAGCTTGGCGACGTCCAGCACCCGCTTGGGCTGTGGGAAAAGCGCAAACTGCCGCCGCAGCACCGCCAAGTCCCCGCCGCGAACGGAAAAGCCCAGCAGCGCGTCGTCGCCGACAAAGCCCAAAAAGGCGGCCAGCGCCGCGTCCGGCGCCTGGCCGTAGCGGTTGAGCAGCCGGGCGTCAAGCGCCGTCATGCGCTGCGACTGCAGGTTCAGGTGCAGATTCGCCGGAATCTTGACGAAGGTGTTGAACGCGTCGACCAGGCGGCCCTGCCGCACCTTCAACGCCCCAATTTCGGTGATGAACCAGCCCTCCCGCGCATTGCCGCTGGAGAATTCGAGGTCGAACACGGTGTAGTCGACCGGCGCCGCCATCGCCAGCACCAGCGGCTGTTCGCGCTTGGTGAACGCCGGATGAACCGCCTGGGGGTAGCGCTTGGCGACCAGTGCCTTGGCCCGGGCGGTGGCGGCGGCTCGCTGCGCCGGGCCGGCCCAGTGGGTCGCCTTGGGACCGCCCAACACAATCGGGGCGATGCTCTCGGCCGCGAACGCCTGGGGCCAAGGCGTCATCATCTCCCGCTGCACCAGCGGCAGCCCGGCTTTTTGCAAAAGCGCCTGGGTCTCGGCCGCCACTGGCCCGTACAGCGTCACGGTCAGCTCGCGGTCCGGCTCCAGCCGCAGCCGGTGGCAGACCGCCTGAAGCGCCTGCAAGTGGTTGGCCACCGCTCGCACCCGGCCCCAGTCGGCGGCAAGTTGCGCCGGCAGCTGCGCCGGGTCGCGCAGGGTCGCAACGTAAGCGGCGATCACCTTGCGGATCACTTTGTCGACCGGCTGGCCCGGCCGCGGCTTTTCCCACAGCTCGACGTGCGGCGTGAGGCTCGGCGCGGCCACCCGGCAGCCGGCCAACGTCAGCCGCGCCGGCCACAGCCCTTCGACTTGGACCAGCGTGGTCGCCTCCACCGGCAGCACCGCCACCTGGGTCTTGGTCCCGCCGCCAAGCGTCGCCAAAGCCTGCAGGGCGGTTTGAAGCGTCACCGGCCAATCCGCGGCCGTCAGCGGTTGTTGCACGATTGCCTTGAGTTCCACAATGCCACTTCTTTCTTCGCGATTGCGTCGGCCCCAAGCGTTTCTGGTATACTGGGGGCAGACACCTTGTGCCTAATATCATAGCATAATTGAGCGGAGGCGACACCGTGGCCCTATGGCACCTCATGTTTTCAAGGCCGGCTTATCCCAAAGGCCAGATCAAGCACATCGTCTATACCCTGCAGGACGCGCAATCCTTCGGCGGCTTTGCGCTGAACAACGTGGGGATTGTACGTGAGACGACGGAGCTTTGGTACGTCGACCTCGATTTTGTCCAGCCAATCGGCCTGACCCAAGGGCTGTTTGAGGAAATGGTCAAGTACTTGGTGGTGCTGGCCGGCCGCCTGGACCACGCGCCGCTGCCCGTGTACTTTGCGGTGATGCAGCGCAGCCTGGCGGATCTGGACATCACCTACCACCAGTACCAAGATCACAGTATCGACATCATGTTCTGGCAGGGACCGCCAATTGTGGCCCCGCCAAAGGACCAATCGCACCTGCATTTTCGCGACGACGCGGAGGAGGAATGACTATGGACCCGATTCAATACGTGTGCCCCAAGTGTGGCAACCACAGCTACGAGGCCGACAAGTTTCAGGCCACCGGCGGCAATTTCGCCAAAATCTTCGACGTTCAAAACAAGCGCTTCGTGACCGTGTCCTGTACCCAGTGCGGCTACACCGAGCTGTACCGGCAGACCACCAGCACCGGCATGAACGTGCTCGACTTCCTGATGAGCAACTAAACACCAAAAGCGGCCGCCTCAACTTCTGCGTTGAGACGGCCGCTTTCGCGTTCAGGGCCAGGCGACGGCTCGGGCCACGGTCAGGGCCGCGGTTCGCCTGACGATTCGACTGACGGTTCGGGCTGCATTCCGGGTTCCGATTCGAGTAGCGGTTCGGGCTGCAATCCGGGTTTCGATCCAGACTGCGTTCCGGGCCGCGGCTTTCATTGCGGTCAGGGCCGACCTTGGGACTGTGATCCAGAGTGCAGGCCGGGCCGCGGCGCTTGCGGCAGCCACCCGCTCGCTTGACGCACTACCGCTTCGCACTTTCGGGTACGGTCACGCTTTGGTCCACCCGGCTGCGGCCGGTGGCGTAATCGTAGTGGATGCCGGTCTGCACGTTGAAGATGTAGACGTTGAAGTCGAGCCCCTGCAACGCCTTGGCGCGAAGCCAATACCCCCGCGGCATCAGCTCGCGACCGCGAAACACGGTGGTCACCTTGTAAATGACGCGCTGGTGGTTGGCCAATGCGTCTCGCACCTGCTGCTCGAAGGGCTGCATCAGCACCTGGTTGGCGTATTCGGTTTGCGACGCCAGGTTCTTCGGATTGTCACTTGAGCCCAACGCGCCGGCGGAATAATGACCGTCCTCATCCAGGTTGCCGGACAGCGTGTAGGCGATCAGGTGACCGCGGTTTTGCCGGTTAACCCGGCGGCCGTCGACCCAAGTGTAGCGGTTGTGCCAGCCGGTCGGCGTGAAGCTTTGGCCGGGCCGCCCCGCCGACTTGATCAGCGTCCGGGCGTCGAGGTCGCCGACATTGGTGGTCGTGCGGTTGAGTGAATCCAGATCCCCGTACTGAATGCGTGGCCCGGCCCAATCGCTCAGCGAAAGTCCTGCGTGGCCGCCGTTGACATCGATCACCGGATCGCTGTCGTTCGGGTAATCCAACGCGGCCAGCTTGGCGTAGGTCGCCTGGTCACCCTTAGCCGCCACCGTGGTGGTGGTCGGTGCCTGCGACGAAGGCTGTGACTGCTGCCAAGTGTTGTAGCCCCACGCGACCACCGCCACCAGCGCCGTGATTGCCAGGCTGGCGAGGCTCGCCTGCTTGCGTCGTCTTCTTGTCATGTTTCTCCCCCTTGGTATCAAAAAAGCCTCGCAATCTGCGAGGCCGTGCTGCCGTCTACTGGATTCGAACCAGCGACCCCTTCATTACGAATGAAGTGCTCTGCCAACTGAGCTAAGACGGCATAATTATATTTTTGACCCGTACGAGATTTGAACTCATGTTACCGCCGTGAAAGGGCGGTGTCTTAACCACTTGACCAACGGGCCATCGCAACAACAAGATTGATTATACCTGACGAAAAACGCGGTGTAAACCCCTTTTTGCGGGCGGCAGGAATAAAAAAACAGGCCGTTACGGCCCGTATCTCCTCCGGATGTCAGGCTCGAACTGACGACACCCTGATTAACAGTCAGGTGCTCTACCACTGAGCTAATCCGGAAAAACAAAAAAAGCGCGGCAGCTTCCTACCCTCGCAGGCAGTCACCCACCAACTACTCTCGGCGTTGAGAAGCTTAACTTCTGTGTTCGGCATGGGAACAGGTGTATCCTTCTCGCTATCGCCACCGCACTTCTATT
>NZ_BAAGBJ010000021.1:0-20211 GCF_054785075.1 Lacticaseibacillus suihuaensis
GGGTGTTAGTCTGAGAGTGGGTCATGAAGATTCCTGCTTTCTTGTTTAGCTAGCACTAACAAGAATAGGTCTTCATGGCCTTTTTGGTCTAGTCGTCAGGGTGTTGCACTTGAATTGTAAACTGGGGCCGCTAAATGCGCCGGGTTCTGTCCTCTATTCTTCCGCCAACAGCGGGGCCTGGTTCAGCTGGGCCTGCAGCATCCAGATGCGCTTTTCCGTGGCGCCCTTGAAGCCGATGAAAATGTCTTGGGTGGTGTCGTCGCCTTCCGCCCCGGATACTTCGATGCCGTGCTGGTAGACGTCGGCCAAGTAACGGTAGCCTTCGACCAAAATGGCCAGGCGTTCCGGCGTCGGGGTGCCGAATGTGCCGTGCTCGTCCTTGATGCCGGTGAGGTCGGCGAATTCCTCGAGCGTCGACACCGGCTCGCCGTCCAGCGTGATCAGCCGCTCGGCGATTTCGTCGAGCTGTTCATCGAGGTCCTCGCGGAAGTCGTCCATCAAGGGGTGCAGGTGCAGGAACTCGGGACCGCGCATGTACCAGTGAACTTGGTGAACCACCGCGCTCATCTGGCTGAGGTCTGCTACCAGCTGGTTCAGGGTTTCCTTGGTCTGTGGAACACTCATCATCTGTTTCTCCTCCTAATGCGCCTGCCGTGCAGGCGCGTGCCAGCGCTTCCAATCGACCCTTATAGTGTAACCGACGACGCGACGCGGACCCAAGAAATATGCTCAAGCGGGACGGCGCCTGCGGGTGTAGAATGTGAAGGTTGGACTGGAGGCATTAGAATGAGAAAAATGGCACAAAACGCCGCGCTGATCGCCCTAGGTGCGGCGATTTACGCGCTGGCAATCAACTACTTCCTGATCCCCAACCGCATCGGCGAGGGCGGGGTCACCGGGCTGACGACCATCGGCTACTACGCGCTGAACATCAGCCCGGCGCTGACCAACCTGGTGCTCAACGGCCTGGTGCTGGTGCTCGGACTGCGCTTTTTGGACCGCCGAACCATCGGCTACACGCTGTGGGCGATCCTGTGCATCTCCGGGTTCCTGCGGCTGCCGGTGATCGCCGGCTACCACACCAGCCAGTCCGTGATCGCCGCGGTGTTCGGCGGCGTGTTGATGGGCGTAGCGATGGGCATCATCCTTCGCGCCAATGGCACCGTCGCCGGCAGCACCATTTTGGCCAAAATCATCAACAAGTACTTCGGCATGAAGAACGGCACGGCGACCTTGATGTTCGACCTGTGCGTCGCGGTGCCGTCGGGGCTAATCATCGGCTTTCAAAACATGCTGCTGACGGTGCTTGAGCTCTACGTGTCGGCGGTGGTGCTCAACCGCTACCTCGACCGCTTCGGCGCCAAGCACTCGCTGATGGTGGTGTCGCCGCACAACCAGGCGATCGCCAAGGCGCTGACCGATGCCTTGGGGCAGGGGGTGACGATGCTTGCTGCGACCGGTTTTCACAGCCAAAGGCCGCAGGAGATTCTGTATTTCGTCTGCACCAACGCGGCCTGGCCCCAGGCACTGGCGATCGTCGCTGCCGCCGATCCGAACGCCTTGATTGTCGCCGATCAGGTGCGAAGCGTCCGGGGGCTGCAGCTGAGCAAGCTGCTGTGAGACCGGTTGCCAGCGTTGTGCCGGCAGCCACAGAACCCCGCACTGTTGGGCGAACCCTGTGCCGTTGGGCGAATCCCGCAACGCCGGTTGAATCATGCGGCGCCAACCGGGCAGCCGCCCCGCGTCGCGCCACATCGGGGAAGCCGGCAGGGGGACCGCGGCCGTTCGACGGGGGAACCGGCTCGGCCGGCGGCGTTTTATTGTGAAAGACAGCTCATCACAAGGAGGAACACAACATGCGCATCATGCTGATTGGTAACGCCGGCACCGGCAAGTCGACCTTCGCCAGGCGGCTGACCGCGACCACCGGCTGGCCGCTTTTGTCCCTGGACACCGTGTGGCACACCATGGATTACGGCCACGTTGCCAAGCTCAAGTTCGCCCAGGCGCAACGCGCGTTCATGGCGGCCAACCGCGACTGGATCATCGACGGCAACTACGGCGGCACGATGCCACTGCGGCTGGAACAGGCCGACGCCATTGTGCTGCTGACGGCGCCGCGGGTGGTGTCGATTGCCCGAGTGATTCGCCGCTCGCTGGCCTTTCGCCGCGACCCTAGCACCCGCCCAGACATGGCACCGGGCTTCGTCGAGCACCTGGACCGCGACTACCTGGACTTTCTTTGCTACGTCTGGGATTACAACGCGCGGTTCGGCCAAAACATCGCGCCGCTGCTGGCCGCCCGGCGACCGAACCAGCGGCTGTGGGTCGCCCATAACGCCCGGGAAAAGGCCGCGGTGCTGGCGGCGCTGACGCGGTGACACATCCTGGAAATGACCGGTCAACGGCTGCTGCCGGCCGGGTTTCGCAAGCGCGAGTCAAATTGTTTGACGGGAAATTGGTCCGGTGTTAAGCTACCAGCAGATGATTATCTTAGCGTGGGGCGACGACTCAAAGCCACGGTCGCCGTAGTAGCCACCGCGCGGGAACGGTCCGGAGTGCAAGCGCCTCCAGTACCAGACCCATGCCAAGTCGCAGTGTATTGCCACACGACTTTAAACTTGAGAGCTTTAGTGCAACTCCTGATCCTAGGAGAAACCAGGGGGAAGGACTTCCACCCAGCCGTTGCAGTCCTGCGACCGCCACCCACCGCGTGGGGTAGCCGTGCGGTCACAGGGACGACTGGTGTACCACCCGCACCACGAAGCTGGTAAGACGAAGACAGAATCCTAACCGAATCAGGCCAAGGCCACCGGACAGTGTGAGTCCGGTGGCTTCGGCGCGGCCGCCGCAACTTTTGGGTTGCGGCGGTTTTTGATTATCACGGAGAATGCACTGACGGCCCTGCCGCATTGACGTCGAGCGGCCAAGGCGGCAGGGTCGCCTTGTTTGGGTTCACCCGAAGCTGTGCAGTGAGGCGTAATCACAAAAGGCCGCTGGCGACGCGCAGCACCAGCATCAGCACGAAGGCGGCCGGCGTGTTCCAGCCGTTGTCTGGCAGCAGGTGCGGCGTGAGGCCGAGCGTGGTGGTCACCGTCAGCGCGATGGCGCCGCCGGTGGTCAAGGTGCCGATTGCGGCGGCCAGCGCCAGGTTGACAATCAGCAGGCAGGCCAGACACTGCGCCAGCTGAGCGGCCAACAGCCGCCGGTAAGTGCGAACCCCGCCTCGCACCGCAATCAAGGAATAGGCCGGCGTGAAGGTCTGCACCCACCAGCCGCCCAGCCAGGCGGCCAGGGCGATGAGGCCGCTTTGCATCAGGACGAACATCGCGCGACCCGGCGCGAACGTCAGCAGTAAGGCGTGACTCTGCGTTTGGCCCAGCCCTAGGCCGTAGCAGAAATACGCGTTGACGCCCAGCCAGCCCAGCGCGGTGAGCGTCAGGCGTCGGCTTGGCGTGAGAGAATGCCGCCTTCCAGTTGGTAATGGGCTGAGTAGGCGATTGGGGTCGCCTGGTCGTGTGAGGCGACGATGAGCGTTTTGCCCTCGGCGGCCAGCCCTGCAATCAGTGTGACCAAGGCGGCCACGGCGTCGGCGTCGAGGCCGCGGGTCGGCTCGTCCAGCAGAATCAGCGATTGGTCCTCCATCACGGCCTGGATGATGCCGGCCTTCTCCCGCATGCCGACCGAATACTTCTTCATCGGCGCCCGGTTAGAGAGGGTGAGGTCAAAAGCGGTGAGCAACGGCACCACGTGGTCCAGCGTCACACGGTGCTGGATGCTGAGCAGGAACTTGAGGTTGGCGCGAAGCGTCTCGGTTTCCACGAAGCCGGGATTTTCAATCAACGCGCCGATGCGTTCCTCCGGCGCCAAAGTGACCGTGCCGTGATCGGGCTTGGTCAGTCCTGCGATGATTTTGAGCAGCGTCGACTTGCCCGAGCCGTTGTGTCCGGAAATGTGAACCACGTCACCGTGGTCGACACTTAAATTCACGTGGGACAGCACGTGTTGCCCCATGAACTGCTTGGAGACATCTTGAATTTTCATTAGGGTAATCCTCCATTCTCAAAAGACAACGTTCTCAATCCATGGCCGCACAATGAAAAAATGGGTCGCAATTTCCAACGCGATGGTCCCAACGGCTGTGATGTAGACGTGATGGTGATAAAACGACGTGAACATGATGAGTGCTAGTATGGCCAACATGAAGAAGTTGCCTGTGCAGAAGACCACAAATACGACGGGTCTCACCTTGGTTGCGGAGAATAAAGCAAACTCGAGACCGTACTGGATTATCGCGTAAAGGACGGTGTCTAGCAGAAGGACGACCATTCCAGCTAGTTGAAAATCACTCAAGCTGATTCGTGGCACCGCCAGACCTTCCAGGTGGAGCAGAAAGGTGACGTGGTACGTCAAAAGAACAATGAACAAGATGTTCGACGTATAAGATATGTTGTTCGTCACAAATCCATACATCAGTTCGTAACCCGCCGGCTGCTTTGAGGTCAATGAGAGTAAGGGACTGATCATACCCGCAACGATAAGAATCAGATAGGCGCCGGGTGTGTAGCTAATTCGAACGATAGGCTTCATTTTACCGCCTCGTGGTGTCGCCAGGACACGGTCAGCAGGCACGTTAGACCTAGGTAGATAATAATGGATAGGCTCTGTAATAAGATTGGTGAGATGTGAAGAAGGTACGGGCCAAAATCTGCTACTGTCGTCGGTGCAATTAGGTTAGGCAGAAATAACGCTGCGCCAACCATGCGCAACCAGCTGATATCACCCATCGTGGCAACCCCAAGATACATCGTCAGTGAGATAATCAGACCACTGAGACGGTACAATCCGAGACGTGGAATCCATAAGCCAACCGCAAATGCGAACATTGTGAAGACCGAAATCCCCAAAGCTCTAGAGAAGATAATCCATATCAGACTCGCCCATGAGTAACCAAACTGCAGCTCCTCGACCAGCTGTTGATTGTTGAATACCATTGGAAATCGCAGAAGATGAATGGCAAGACCAACCAAGACGAAGGTGCTGAGCATGAGCATGAACGTCGTTAAGAAGATGGTGACATAAGCCTTAAGAGTTGCGCAACGGCGTGTTTGACTACGAATAATGAGTAGATTACTCGTCCCACTGAGCTGAATTTGCTTAAAATAATCACCGGCGATCAGCGTCGTGCCGCTAAAGATGACGAGTGCCGAGAGAAAACTGGTTCCCGGGTCTGTGAGCCACGCCAAGGCCTCTATCCCGTTGACCGGACCTACAGCGTAGCCGAGATAGTCCGAGCTAAAGAGTGCAACCGCTAAAATGATGAGGAAAAAGAGAAATAGTCTGAGGCGCAGGCCTCTGTAGTGATAAATGCCAACGTACATCGCATCCACCTCCGCTGTTATAAGTGACGAATAATGTTGTGTCGCGTCCATCAACATAAAAAGCGGCGATCGATGGCTGACCTATAACTCGCGATAAAACAAGTTACATGACCGAACGTCGCTGGATGGCGGCATCTATGAGCTTGCTTTAAACTCACACACAGCGCCGAGTTAGAAGAACCTATCAAGTTAAGGTGATGGACAGCGAACAATCAGAAGAGTGTGTCGCTACTGAATTTGTACTTAGCCCATTGTCCGTTGTTGGGCTCCCAAGGATGTGTTTTGTAGGCACCATAATACGTCGTTCCTTTTTTGGCGGTGGTTGTCGCGTGTGAGACACTGAGACCAAATTTGGCCCAGTTTGAAACCGCGACACTTTTTGATGTGGTAATGGCGAGGCTGCCATGAAGTAGTGCTGAGCACGACGTTCCCTTAAAGGTTGCCATTTTCGAAACTGTGATCTTCTTATCGCCATGTTTGTGGTCGACGCGGTAGTGACCCCAGCCTGGCACGCTGCCAATTGATCCAGATACGAGTTTTGAGCCGGCGAACACGGTGGAGAGACTACCGCCGACTAATAGGACGGCGAGACTACAGAATAATCGAACGCATACGTTTATCGATTTTTGCTTTCGCTGTTTCATTTGAAATGCCACACCTTTCATTTGTACTTCACCCAAGAGTACAGAAGATAATACGTGTCATGACAAGCATTGGACGGCGGATTGAGATGACAAATCGAAACAATGAAATCCTAGCTTTCTTGATTACTTCTGCCATCCAGGGAAAGTCTACAAGCGCTTGCTTTATTTATCAAGCACTATATTCCCCCTTCGAGATTTCTGTTCGCTGTAACACGTTCAGCCGTGGATGAATTTGCTGAAACAGGTGTTCCAACGAGGCCACCCGTGATTTATTCGCGGTATACCACGGCTTGTTTTGAATTCGTATTAATTTATTGTTTTGTTCGGCACGCCTTATCCATTAAGGATTCTCAGAAAGAATGTTCCTCGGAACATTCACCGGGTTAAATAATATGACGTCTGTTAATTGCGCGTGTGGGGCGGGGTCACACGTTTCGCTGGTTCAAACGTGTGCTGGCAAACGCGGCGTCTTGCGCTTGGGCCAACGTGACTGACCGCCGGGTTACCACCCACGAGCCCCCGCAACTTTTGGGCATACCAAAACGGCGCCTGTCTGGCAGAACAGGCGCCGCTTGTTTGGGGTTTGTATCGGGCAACGTCGCGTGGTGGGGCGGCGCTGCCCGGGTTAGGGTAGGAGAAACGATGGCTAAATGCGCTTACTTATCGGCCTTGTATTCCTTGATGACGTCCTTGCGCATCTTGTTCTTGGCCTTGGCGTTCTTCATGTCGTACTTGTTGACGTCCTTGTAGCCCAGGCCGTTGACCGTCTTTTGCATGTTGGCCAGCAGGCTGTTGTACTCGGTGTCGGTCTTGGCCATGATCATCTTCCAGGTGGTGTTGGTGACCTGCTGACCGATGGTGCTGCGCTGCGTGGCGATGACGGATGGGTCTTCCGGTGCGGTGTAGGCCACGCCGGCGGCAATTTCAAGCTGGTTCTTTTTCTCCAAGTAGTCCATGGTCGACGTCGCGCCGTCCATGTGCTTGGACCAATCCTTGCTCAGCTTGGTCTCGGAGGCCTTGATCACGGAAGGCCACATGTTGTAGTTGTAGGCCTGGCCGGTGGTTGGGTCCTTGTCGTACTGCAGCACGGTCTTGAAGTTCAGCGGGTTCAGGCCGTCTTGGAACGAGGTGCCGCCGTACTTCTTCGGCATCTTGGTGTTCTGGTCGTCGTTGAGAATCTTGTCGCCGAGCTTGGTCAAAACGGGCTGGCCGTCTTGCATCTTCCACATCACGCCCTTGATGCCGGCGCAGGCGATGTTACCGGCCTGGCTGACCTGAACGCCTTCTGGGGAGTACAGCCAGTTGATGAACTTAACCAGCCGCGTCTTGTTCTTGGCCTTGCTGCCGATGCCAATCATCGTGACGCCGCCGGCCGGGGAGGCGCCGTTGGAGGTGACGTTCAGATCTTGGACCGGCGCCAGCGCGAAGCCCTTGCCCTGCGCGGTGTTGGCCGAGGTGTTGTAGCCGGAGATGCCCAGGAAGTTCCACCAGGAGAACAGAACCTTGCCGGAGCGAACCTTGGTGTCGATCTGCGTCCAGGTCTGCGTCGAGGAGTCCGGATCGAGGATGCCGGCCTGCTTGCACAGGTTCAGGAACTTGATGCCCTTGACGTACTGGCTGTCGCTGGCCACGATGCTCTGGTAGGCCTTGCCGTTGCCCTTGCTCAAAACGGTCCCCTGGTTGATTTCCCAACCGTAGAAGGACAGGTTCTGCGCGGCGTTTTGCATGTTCGTGCCGTCCCAGTCCTTGAACAGGGAGACGGCCCAGATGTCCTTGTCGCCGGTGTCCTTACGCGCCTGGTCCTGCATCTTCTTGAGGACCGGCACCAGGTCGTTCATGGTCTTGATCTTCGGGTAGCCGATTTCCTTGTACAGGTCCCAGCGAATGTACGGGGCGGCCGCCGGTTCCTGGCCTTCGGAAGGCTTGGTCGGCGACATCGAGGAGACGCCGGTGGTCAGGCCCCACAGGCCTTTTTTGCCGGCGATGCTGGCCAGTTCGTCGGAGCTGGCCTTGTACTTCTTGATGTAGGTCATGCCATCGGCGTAAGGCGTCATGTCCGCCAGCAGGCCAGCCTTGACCAGCTTCTTGGTGTGGGTGGTGCCGGTAATGATCAGGTCGCCGAGGTTCCCCGCCGCCGTGCGGGTGTCAAAAAGCGTGGAACCACCGCCGGCCACGTTAGGCGAGACCATTTTCAGCTTGATGTTGAACTTATCCTTGATGTAGTTGGCATACCAACCCTTGGCGATGCCGGCGTAGTTCGCCAGGTCATCGTAAACGGTGACCGTCAGCTCCTTGCCGTCATCCTTGGCGGCCTTCTTGTCGGTGTCGGCCTTGTTGCCAGTGCTGCACCCCGCCAGCGCCAGAATGGTCGCGGCGGCTGTCGCTAAGATCGCTACTTTTCTATGCATCACAAAAACCTCCCAGTTTTTCCCGTGCCCCCGCACGGCGTTCGAGCTGCGGCAGACGGTGCCGCAACACACAACTGAGTATAGTCAACAATACCAAGTTGGGCAAGCGCTTACAGGCGCTATTTGATGGGAATGCATGGGACCAACCGGGCCGAATGTCGACGAATTGGTTCGACGATAGTTTGGAAAACTAACTAATATAACTGACCAGCAATCGCTTCCACGCCGCGTTTCACCGCCGGCCTATGCCACCGCCGATGGGACGAGTCGTGCGAATGAATATAAGAGGGCGGAGCCGCGCGGGTTTAGCGGGACGGGATGCCTAGCCGTGGCGATTGGGGCGTGGGTTTCGACCCAAACGCCGCGGCGTAGCAGGCCGCTCCCGCGTTGCGCGACGGAGCCCGTTTGAAAGAGAGGGCGGAGCGGGGCGGTTAGCCGGACGGGTAGCGCAGGGCGGGGCGGTGAGCCCGGGCCTGGCTCAGTGACCGGACCGAGCTAGCCGCCCCGGGGCAGTTCGTTTGTGGGTATGGGTGAGAAGGGACGGCCGCCAAAATTTCAACGATGTATGCGTTCGGTGGTGAGGCTGTTTCGAGTCATTGATCGCCCGTCAGCTTGCCTTAGTGTGTAGTTTTAAACGGGGTGTTATAATAGAAACCTGTTTGAAACTACATCCGGAGGGATTCGACGTGGAACAGCAAATTCGTGATATCTTACGCCGAAATAATGGTCAGATTACTAGCCAAGATTTGAAGGCTACGGCATTGAATCCGCGTATATTATTTAGTCTGGCTCAACGTGGTGAGCTGGAGCGGATCGAACGCGGTGTGTATATTGATCCGGCCATTTTTGAGGATGACATGTCTAGCTTGCAGTATCGCTTCAGTCGTGGCGTTTATTTCAAAGATACGGCGCTTTTTTTGCACCACATGTTGGATCGAACACCTGAGCGTTACCAGATGAATTTTCCGGCCGGTTACCATGCGACTAGAATATCTGCGTATCCGGTGGATGTTTTTACCCAAAAGCGCGACTGGTACGAGCTGGGTATTGAGGAGGTGATGACACCGGGGCAACACCTTGTTCGGGTCTACAATATTGAGCGAACGCTTTGCGATATTTTGCGGACGCGTGATCAGTCGGACTCGGAGACAATTCGCCAGGCAATGCGCGAATATACCCGAATGAAGCAGCGCAATATTGGCCGACTGATTGAGTATGCTAACCTGTTCAATGTCCGAAGTCGAATTGACAACTATTTGGAGGTCTTGTTATGAACCTGGGCTTCACGAGTGGTCAGCAGTTCAAGGCCAAGGTCAGAAATCTGGCCAAAGAATAGCGGGTCGATCCTCAGATTCTTTTGCAGGAAGTGGTGTTGGACGAAATAGCAGATCGGATTTCCCACTCGTCGTACCGCAACAATTTAATCCTAAAAGGCGGTTTCCTGATTGCCTCCATGCTGGGTGTTGATACGCGGTCGACGCGAGATATGGATACCGCAATCAAGGGACTACCGGTGACGGTTGCGAAAATAAGTGATGTTTTCAGTGACATTGTGAACATGAATACGCCCGAGAACGATATCCAGTTGACCATGACACACGTCGAACCAATCAGAGAAGATGCAGAATACACGGGCTATCGCGTTCATATGCAGGCCCTTGTTTTCGGAAGCGTCATTGACACTAAGGTTGATGTTTCAACGGGAGACGTCATCACACCGCGCGAAATTTCGTGGCATCACCGTACACTTTTTAACCAGCAGGATATCTTGGTGATGGCTTACAACATGGAGACCATTTTGGCCGAGAAACTTGAGACGATTGTGACCCGGCAAGAGGCCAACACGCGCATGAAGGATTACTACGATGTGTACCTGTTCGACAAAGTACGGGGTGACGAACTCAGCTTCAAAACGCTACGGGCTGCAATCAGAGCGACGGCCGCACGACGCGCGGCCGTGCCGATACTGACCGAATACGCGAGCATCGCGACAGAATTAGCTCACTCGCGTACGCTGAACGAACGCTGGCTGCGTTACCAAAAGGCATTTGCATATAGTCGCGGCATCACGTTTTCTGCCGCTTGTGACGCCATCGCCGAGTTAATTCGCCGAAGTGAACGTGCAGATGGATGAGCGGCGTATGGGCGGCGCGTCAACGGGATCGGAGCGTTAATTCGGTTCAAAAGTAAACGGTCTGCCAAATCCGAGAGGCTCGGATTTGACAGACCGTTTTGCATCCTCAATAACAACTGGTGGGGCGAAAACTCAGTCGCTCACGCCTTGCGGTCTGTTCGCCGCAGCAGCTTGGGTTCCGTGACGCGCAGCACAATCAGGTTGATCAACAGCAGAAGCGCCGTGGAGATGAACACCACGTTGTAATCGAATAGGCCGGCCAGCGTCCCGCCGAGGAAGGCGCCGAACATGTTGCCCAGGGCCTGGAAGCTCTGGTTCCATGAGAAAATCGCGCTGGTGGTCTCCGGCGGCGTGTTTTTGGTCAGCAGGGTCTGGATGGTCGGGAACAGTCCCGCGTCGGAAATGCCGACGAACAGGCGCAACACGCCCAGGCCGACGACGCTGCCGATGATGCCCTGCGGAAAGTAGACCAGCACCGCGAACAGGTAGCAGCCGATCAACACCCGCCCGGAGCCGTGCTTGTCGCCGTAGCGGCCGAGCCGCGGCGCCGCCAAAATGTTCGAGATCCCGGGCAACGCCGCGATGATGCCGGCGACCACGGTGATGGCGCCTTGATTGTGCATCAGTTCCTTAATGTACAGCGAGATGATCGGTGAAATCGACGCGTTGCCGGTTTGCACAATCATGGTCGAGACCAACAGAATCACGATTAGCTTGGGGTCGGCGACCTTGTGCAACAGCGACTCGTGCGGGGCTCCCTGGACGCGTTTGACCGGTACGAAGGACTCCTCGACCATGAACGCCGACATCAGGCAGACCACGGTGAGCAGCGCCGCGGTGATGAAGAAGGTGTTGCGAATCGAGAAGATCTGGGCCAAGATCCCGCCGACGATCGGGCCAAAAAGCGTCCCGGACACCGAGCCGGTGACCAGGGTACCCAACGCGACGCCGGCCTTGGTGCGAGGCGTCTGCGAGGCCACCAGGGCCTGGGCGTTGGGGATGTAGCCGGAGAAGAAGCCCTGAAAGAAGCGGCAGGCGAACAGCGCCCAGACGTTGGTGCAAAGCCCCATCAAGGCCATCGACACCGCGATGCCCAGGCTCGCCCGAATCAGCATCACCTTGCGGCCGGTGCGGTCGGCCAAGCTGCCCCACAGCGGCGAGACAATCGCCGTGATTAGGAAGGTGACGGCGTAGATCAACCCGCTCCAAAAGGTCAGCTCCTGCTTGGAAAAATCGCCCATCTGGCTGACGTAAAGCGACAAAAACGGCATGATTTCGCTGAACGCGATGCCGGCAACGAAGGTGCAAAACCACAGCACGTAGAGATTTTTCTTCCATGGGCCACGTTCGCGTTGTGCATCATCCATGGGAGTGGCGCCTCCTTTCGGCCGGTGCAGCGGCACCGGCACGGTTAATAATTTCTGAAAACCATAACTCCTAGTATCGCACTTTTTGCAAGCGGCGGCACCAGCGAGTGACCGCGTGTCACATTGGCTGTCACATCGCGAAGCGGCGAATGGCCACCGCCGCGCCGGCCGCCGTGTTGGCCGGCGCCACGTGGTCGGCGATGGCCAGCAGGCCGGCGCTGGCGTTGTGCAAGGCGACGCCGACGCCGGCCGCCTCAAGCATCGGAATGTCATTGTCGCCGTCGCCCAGCGCCATGGTCTGCGCCAGGCTCAGCCCGTAATGCCCGGCCAAAAAACGCAGCGCCTGGGCCTTGGACACGGCGGGGTGGGTGAGCTCCAGGTAGGTCGGCTTGGACCGCGCCGCCGTCAGCGGCAAGCCTTGCACGGCGTCGCGCAACGCATCGATCGCCGCCGGCTCGCCCATGCACAGCAGCTTATGCACCGGCCGCCCGGTGGCCAAGAAGCCGGCGACATCGCCGTCAGTCGGGGCCGTGCCGGTGATCGCCGCCTCCTGGGCGACCCAGGGGCTCGGGGCCGCGATCCAGTTGGGACCGGCGAACACGTTGACGCTGATGGCCAGGCCGCGAGCGGTCACGCAATCTTGCACCGCCTGGGCCACACCTGCGGCCAGCGGCTGTGAAAACAGCGGCGTGGTGGTGCCGTCGGGGTGGTGCGTGGCGATCAGTGCCCCGTTCAAGGCGACCAGGGGCAGCGTCACCGCCAGCGTCGTGGCAATCGCCGCCATGGCCTGCGGCGGCCGCGCCGAGGCCAGGCAGAAGCGGCCGCCTGCCGCGGTGTAATCTCGCACCGCCTCAATCACGGCCGGCCGCAGCACGTGCCGTTCGTCGAGCAGGGTACCGTCAATATCGCTGAACACCAGTGGAATTGTCATTGTCGCGCCTCCCGTTTCACGTGGAACAATCAGCTTCCTACACTGTCAGTGTAGCCGGCCGGCCCAGGCGAGGCAAGGAAAGCGGCGGGGCGGGGGCGTCCCCGGCTGGGACGGGTAAGGGCCCGGCGGCGAGTTCGCACGGAGTTGTGAGCGATGGGTGCGAGCCGGCAAAGTATGCAAAGAGGGCGCCCGATCGCTCGGACGCCTTTGTCTTGGGATGTTTTCATTGCTGGTTCGAGGTTTACACATCCCCGGCCTTTAAGGCGCCACAGCCCGTGCATGCCAGCTCACAATCGCTGCGGGGTACCTGACAGACGCTACGTCGCCTGTTCCACCCATATTATACGATAGGCGCATTTTACTGGCAACTTCCGCGGCTCAGTCGTGCTGCCACGGGTTGGGCAGCCGCGCCATCAGCTGCTTCAGCTCGGGCAGCCTGGCCGCCACCGGGGCCGGCAGGTGCCAGGCCGGCGGCTCCAGGCTGGCCCAAAGCGCGGCGATCAAGGCGGTCACGGCCCGGCGCCAGTTGGCGTGGGTGGCCGCGTCGGTGTCGCGCAGCCCGGTCAAAATCGCCTTGGCGCTTTGCGGCAGCTGGCCGCGCAGCTCGGCGAAGGTGCTGGCGTCGGTTCGCAGCACCAGCGCGTAGGCCGCGTCCAGGCAGGCGCGTTTGGTGGCGGCGTCCAGCTCCGCGACCCAGGCGGCGATGCTGCGCTGGGCGTATTGCGACAGCCCGTCCGTCGTGGCCAGCGGCACGAAGGCGTGACCTTGCACCGGCCAGCTGAACGGGTCGTGCTGGCCCAGGGCGTGAGCGGTGCTTTGGATCACTTGGTACTCCTGGTCCGGGTCAAAAAGCGTCCCGATCAGGCTGCTCTGTGGCACCAGCTTGTGAATGCGCGACCGCAGTACTGGGACGACGGCCGTCCCGATGCCGGGACCGTCGGCGTTGTACACCGCGGTCACGCGGTTTTGCAGCGCAGGTGGGGCCTTCACGAAGGCGTAGGTCGCAAGCGTCCCGCCCTTGGAGTGGCCGACCAAAGTCAGCGGCCCGGGGAACCGCGCCGCGATGCCTTCGAGGTAGGCCAAGGCGGCGCGTTGCGACGGAATCGTCTTCAGGTAGGCCATGTTGAAGTCCTCCTTCCAGTCGACGAAGGCCGCCCGGGTGCCGCGAAAGGCCAGCACGTGCTGGCCGCCGGGCAGGGAAAAGGTGACGGCGGAGAACTGTTTTTCAAGCGCCGCGTCGAGCTGATCCACTGCGTCGTGAACGCGGATGTCGCGAAAGCGTGGCTGATGGGCCAAGACGGCCAGCAGCGCCGCGTTGGGGCCGGGCTTCCAGGTGTCTTGGGTCAGGGCGGTGAAGGCCGCTGGCGGCAGGTCGCCCAGCCGGTTGAGGCTCGGCGCAATCAGATTGAAGGGAAAATAGGCCAGCTGGGCCAAAATCACCCCGTCGACCGCGGTCAGCGGTAGCTGGGCGAAGCTAAGGGAGCCGACCTGCTTGGCGTAACCGGTCAAGTTAAGCATGTTTTTCACCTCACGAAGTCCTTTTCTCTAGTATGCCACAAATTACCACTAACTTTTTGTCAGAACTTGACGCGCGTCAAGTTCTTTGTGCCGCGTGGCCCCTATACTTGAGTCATCAAAGTGATAGGGGAGCGGATCATGAAATTTCAAAAATGGTTGCAAGATCACAGTCAACACATCACCTGGCTGTCAGCGGCGCTGATTGTGCTGGGTTACGCCGGCAAGTTCACGCATGTCGGCTGGCTTTACGCCTGGGCGCTGGCGATCGCCTCGCTGATCGCGGTGGTGCCGATCGCGGTTCACGCCTTCCAGGCGCTGAAAGTGAAGGTGGTTTCAATTGAGCTTCTGGTCACCATCGCCGTCATCGGCGCGTTCGTGATCGGCGAGTACAACGAAAGCGCCATCGTCACCTTCTTGTTCCTGTTCGGGAACTTCCTGGAGCAAAAAACGCTGAGCAAGACGCGCGAATCCATCCGCAGCCTGACCGACATGGCGCCGACCACGGCGCAGGTGCTGCAGGCCGATGGCACCACCGAAGACACCGACGTCGATGACGTCGAGGTCGGTGACGTGGTGGTGGTCAAAACCGGCGCCGCCATCCCGGTCGACGGGGTGGTCGTCGACGGCTCCGGCTACGCAGACGAGGCCGCCGTCACCGGCGAGTCCCGGGCCGTTCGCAAGACCAATGGCGAGCAAGTCTTCTCCGGGACGATTCTGAGCGACGGGGCGTTGAACGTCCGGGCGACCAAGGTCGGCGACGACACCACCTTCGCCAAAATCGTCGAGTTGGTCGAAGACGCGCAAGACACCAAGTCCCACGCCGAGAAGTTCATCGACCGCTTCGCGCAGTACTACACCCCCGCGGTGCTTTTGATCGCGCTGGTGGTCGGGCTGATCAGCCAGGACTTCAAGTTGGCAATCACCGTGCTGGTGCTCGGCTGCCCCGGCGCCTTGGTCATCGGGGCCCCGGTTTCCAACGTCGCCGGCATCGGCAACGGCGCCAAGCGCGGCATCCTGGTCAAGGGTGGCGAGGCAATGGACCAGTTCGCCAAGATTGACACCTTTGTTTTCGACAAAACCGGCACCCTGACCAAGGGCGAAACCGCCGTCTCCGACGTGGTGGTGTTCACCGGGACCAAAGACGACCTGCTGGCGAAGGCCGCGGCGCTTGAAAGCCTGTCGGACCACCCGCTGGGCCGCGCCGTCATCGCTGAGGCGACCCGCCGCAAGCTGAACCTCAACCTCGAATTGGCCGATCACCAGACCATTCGCGGCCAAGGCGTCACGGCCAAGGTCGCAGGCGTTGACGTCTGCGCCGGCAACGAGAAGTTGCTGGCGGCGCATCACGTTGCGCTCACGCCTGAGCAACAAGCCGCGGTCCACAAACTGCAACAAACCGGCAGCTCCTTGATCATCGTCGCAGTCGCCGGCGTGGTCGCCGGGCTGATCGGCGTCTCCGACATCGTGCGGCCGGAAGCCAAGGCCGCCTTGGCCGCCCTGAAGAAGGCCGGCGCCAAGCACCTGGTGATGCTGACCGGCGATAACCAGGTCACCGCCGATTACGTCGCCCAGACCCTCGGCGTCGATGAGGTTCACGCCGAGCTGATGCCGGATCAGAAGGTCGAGTTCGTCAAGCAGTTCCAGGCGGCCGGCCAGCGCGTCGCGTTCGTCGGCGACGGCATCAACGACTCGCCGTCTTTGGCCACCGCCGACATCGGCATCGCGATGGGCTCCGGCACCGATGTCGCGATCGAAACCTCCGACGTCGTCTTGATGCAATCGAGCTTCAAGGCCCTGGTTCACGCCTACCGCCTGGCCAAAAAGACGGTGCTCAACACCCGCGAGAACGTGACGATTGCGATTCTGGTCGTGGCCTTCCTGCTGCTGGGCCTGGTCGCCGGCTTCATCTACATGGCCTCCGGCATGTTCGTTCACGAGGCCTCGATCCTGGTCGTGATTTTCAACGCGATGCGGCTGATCAACTTCGGCGGTCGCGCCGAAAAACTTGACTAAACTTGACCGGCGTCAATTATTTTCCCGCCGGCCCCACCTACAATAGACTTATCAACCAAGAGGAGGAACCGATTATGAACAAGAAAATCATTATGCAGCTGGATGAACTGACCTGCCCGTCTTGCCTGACCAAGATCGAAGGCGCCGTCAAGAACACCAAGGGCGTCGGCGCCGTCAAGGTCCTGTTCAACGCCGGCAAGGTGAAGGCCGAGTTCGACGACAGCCAGGTCTCCGCCGATGACCTCAGCCAGGTCGTCACCAAGCTGGGCTACGAGGTCCAAGGCGTCAAGGTCAAGGACCTGTAGCCGCCAGCGCCTGCTTCACCCCAAAAACCAAACCAAACCAAACCAAACGTCGCTGTTCTTAGTCGATCAAAACTGCACATTCACTCAGGAGGAATCTCACATGCCAAGCAAAGAAGCCATTGAAGCCAAGTATCAAGCCGAAGTCGAACAGGCCGACCGCGACCACCACAAGCCGACCGCCGGCGCCATGACCGGCCACATTTTGGCCAACCTGTGGGTCTTGGACGTCAAGTTCCACCAGGCCCTCTGGTTCGTTCACGGGCCACAGAGTTACCAGCTCCAGCAGGTCTACACTGACCTGATCGCCGCCAACCGTAAGCAGATCGACGAGCTCGGCGGGGTGCTTTTGGACGAAAACGAGTTCCCGCCGGCCACCGTCGCCGAGTACACGCGCTACGCCAAAATCGAAGAGGAGCCGCGGCTGAAGTACGAGGACGCCGCGCAGGTTGTCGACCAGACGGCGCATGACTTCACCACCGCCAACATGTTCATCGACCGCGCGATCAAGCTCGCCGAACGCGAGAGCCGCCCGGCGATGGCCGCCTTCCTGACCAGCCTGCGCGGCTACAACAACCAGCAGGTTCGCAAGCTCCAGGCCTTCCTCGGCAAGACCGCCTGGGAGGGGTTGGTCGAAGTCGACGACGACGAGGACTAAGCCCAGACAGTACAAAACGATGCCCAGATTACTCTGGACATCGTTTTTTATTGCCTTCGAGAAGCCGGTCGCGGCTCGGCTATCGCACCCGCTGCCGGCGCCGGTTCAGCGCCAGCGCGAGGGCGAAGAGGCCACCCGCCCAGGCGAACAGAACCGCGAGCCCCACGCTGGGTCCCCACGCTGGCCAAGGGGTGGTGCCGGTGATGACACGATCGAAGTGCAGGTACCCCCATGGCAGCATTCGGCTGGCGGCGCGAATCGGGCCGAAGCTGAGCAGGGTGGGTTGTGCCAAGGCAATCAGTCCGGCGCAGACCACGGCGACGGCCCCGGTGCTGGCGGTCAGCTGGGCGACGCAGGCGGCCAGCATGACCAGCAACACCACCGCCGCGGCTAGCAAGGCGCCATATTGTGCCAAGGCGTGACCGGCCGTCATCAGCCGCCCGGCCCCGTCGACTAGCGGATAGCGCCAATAACCGTAGCCCATGGTTCGGCCGACCACCCAGTAGGTCAGCCCGATGGCCACGGCGACCACCGGCAGCGTGATGAGAAGGGCCGCTGCGATGCGGGTGATCAACGGTCGCGCCGGGATGACCGGCAGAGTGGCAGCGAAGCCGGCCGTCCCGCGGCGCCGCTCGAAGGTCAGAACGGCCGCGGCCGGTAAGCTAGCAAAAATCAGCAGCATCAGGGGTGAAAGCTTGTTAAAAAAGGTATTGAGCAAATAATTCGCGGCCGGCACGTTGCCCTTGGCCAGCGGCAGCTCGAACAGGTCGTGGGCCAGCAGGTACTGGTAGAATCGCACATCCGTCTGCCGGGCGGCCACGCTGGAAGCGCCGGCCGCGCCGCCGCGGCTGATCGGGGTGAACTGCAGGTTGTGAGCCTGGGCCAAGTGGAGCGTGTACTTCTGGTAGGTCAGCATGGTTCGAATCATCTCGCGGCGGCCCTTTTTGACCGTGGCGTCGCCGGCGTTGCTGTAGATGCCGCTGGCGGCCATCATCACGTCTTGCAGGTGCTGCCGCTCTGTTTTCAGGTAAGCCATGTGCTTCTTGATTGCCGCGGTTTGCGGCTTCACCGCATCCAAGGCGTCGAGCTGCTGATTGGTGCCGTCGTATGCCCTTTGGTAGGCGGTGGTGAGCGTCGAGTCTGCGTCATCCGCGGCGTTGGGACGCGTCGTTTTGAGACCGAGGAACGTCGTGAGCAGCAACAGCAGGAGAACCAGCAGCGTGACTAAGTTGATTTTTTGCCGCCAATGTTTTTTAAGCTCAAAAAGTAGCATAGTCCGTCCCTCCTACGCGTTCGTGACCAGCGGCAGCTGCCGCCGGCTGCGGATTGCCGCCATTGCCGTTGCAATCAGCCAGAGGCCGACCATCCAGCTGGCAAATACCAGGACGACGGTGACGGCACTGGAGTTCACGTATTGCAACTGATGGTTGACTAGGGCCGGCAGGTTGACGTAGAAGCTGGGTAGCGCGTGAACGAGGGCACGTGGCAGGTGATCCAGCAGGTGAAAAAAGTCGGCGAAGGGCAACAGCGCTATCAGGAACATGGCGACGCTGGCGTCCTTGGTGAACTGGCGAATCAGGTGAGCGGCGCTGATGAACAGCCCGAACCACAAGTTGTACAGCCCGAGGTAACGCAGCAGCATCTGCCACAGGGGTACAAGCTGCATGACCTTCAGGTGCGGCACCTGAACCGGAAAGCGCCAAAGGCCCAGGTCGTGCTCGGGCGACAGGGCCAGCGCCGCCACCACCAAGCCGGCGGCGAGGAGCAGGCCGACGTTGACGATCAGCCAGGCGGTCAGGCCGCGCAGCAGGGCCACTGCGCTAGGCCGCAGTGGAACAACTGCGCCGAGCATAGGCGGATGACGCAGCTGATCCGCGAAGAAGGTCGTTGCGATGACGGTGATAGCAACTAGCAGGATACCATAGGTCAGTAACGTGGGTAGCCGTCGCGTCGCGGTGTCCCCGAGGTTGAGTGAGAACATCAAAATGGTCAGTGCAGTGGTTGCTTGGTCGACTTGAAGGAGGCGTTTCGGGGCAATTTGCCGCCAGTAGGTCAGAAGGTGTACGAGATTATCCGGTGACGGCGTTAGAAAATCGAAGCTGAAGTAGGAAAAATAGTTCAGTTGGCTGATGATTTCGGGACTATTCGTCGCGTATTGAAGCGTCAATCTGTTGGCTCGATTATACTTACCAGCATTTAGTGCGGTAACCAGTGGCTTCATCAATCGTCGAGCCTGAACCGCGATGTTCCGGCCACCTAGATTTGATTCTTCTAGACTTGCCTCAGTGACAATTGTTTGCTGCATGGTTGTTTTGTTCATGCTCGTGATTAGTGGAATCTCTCTTTGGCCGACGCGCATCATGTATCCGCCCTTGCCGGTTTGGTTGGTGGCGATACTAAAAACAAATAGGCCGATCAGCGCAATCAAAAGGGCCAGGTAGGTTCGCCAGGGGGCGGTCTTGAACTCGAAGCGAAGTTGGGTGAGCATGGGTTGGTCCTCTCTGTAATATAACAAGACAAAATCGGTACAGTTGATATGAAACGCTTACACTTTTGGATGACCCGGTAAATATTCTCAGCTTATCGACCCTTAGCTGGCGTGGGCCTCACGAAGCCGCCGTTCGGTCGCACGGTTCTTGGCAGCAGCTTGGTTGACTAAGCCACGTTATCTAGGCCCCTTTCGTGGAAGCGAAGGGGGTTTTTGAGTTTCACGGCTTTGCGACTGGGGCCTGCAGGAAGGTCTCGGTGTACAAGGCCATCATGTCCTGCCCGGAATTGGTAACGTCGTGGATGTGCTGGTCCTTCAGGAAAAACACCGAGTCCGACACCCGCCCGACCGAGTCCATCTGGTGGGA
>NZ_BAAGBJ010000022.1:0-11814 GCF_054785075.1 Lacticaseibacillus suihuaensis
GGATCAATTACTACAACCAAACTAGAATCCAAATAAAATTAGGCGGTCAATCACCGCTCGAATTTGAGCGACAATTAGCTGCCTAATTAACAAAACTATTTAGTTCCAACTTTATGGGTAAACGTCACAACTGATTTTTTTTTTTGCGGTCGGCGCGACTCAGCCTTGCGGGGCCTGTTCGTCGCGGTACTTGGCCATTTTCTCGTGGAAGGTTTTTTCGGTCATGCCGTAAGCCGTGTAGGTGATCGCGTTGGCCCCGGCCTGAATCGTGGCCTCGATCTGGGCGTCGGTTTTGCCGCCGGACGCGATGATCGGAAAGTGCGGGTCGACTGCCGACAGCTGGGTGCGGGCCCAGGCGACCAGCGCCGCCGTGTCGCGGCCACCAGCGATGTTCAAGGCGTTGACGCCGGCGTCGAGGTAGGCGGCGAGGTTCGGTGTTTGGTTGACCACGGTGTAAAAAATCGGAATGTCGACGATGCGCCGGACGCTGCGCAACGTCTCTAGGCTGGTCGGGGCGTTGAGCACCACCGCTTGGGCGCCGTTCTCCTCGGCGAAGCGGGCGACGGTGGCCGACCGCAGCCCCTTGGTCAGGCCGCCGCCGACGCCGGCCAGAATCGGCACGTTGGCGACGCGGCTGATGGCGTCGAGGATGCGGGTGTTGGGGGTCCAGGGGTAGACGGCGAGAATCGCGTCGGCGTCGCAGTTGGCGATCACCGCGACGTCGGTGGAGTAGACGATGGTTTTGATTCGCTTGCCGAACAGGCGAATCCCAGACGCCTTGCGAATCACGTCGGGGGATTCGACGATGTGGTCGCGCAAGGCGGAGGTGAGGTTGGGGATGATGGGACGGTCTGACATGTGGCGCCTCCTTGGCTTTTGCCCTGAAGATACCACGAAATGGCGCTGCCGCAAAGCGTTTTCGCCCGAAAAAAAACGCCTCGCTGAAGCGGTGAGGCGTGGGGGTTACCGGGCGTGGCGCAGGCTCGGTGCCGCGAACCACAGCATGAGCAAGTTGATCAGCAGCATGCAGGCGGTGGAGATGAACACGACATTGTAATCGAACAGCCCGGCCAGGGTGCCGCCGAGCAGCGACCCGAACATGTTGCCGAGGGCCTGGAAGGACTGGTTCCAAGAGAAAATCGCGGAGGTCGCGCTGGCCGGTGAGTTCTTGGTCAACAGCGTCTGAATCGTCGGGAACAACGCGCCATCGGAAATCCCGACCAACAGCCGCAGGAACCCGAGGGCCCAGATGCTGGTGACGAAGCCTTGCGGGAAGTAGACCAAGACGGCGAACAGGTAGCCGGCCATCAGAATCTTGCCGGAGCCGTGCTTGTCACCGTATGCCCCCAGCCGCGGTGCCGCCAAAATGTTGGAGATACCAGGCAGGGCCGCGATGATGCCGGCGACGAAGGCGACGGCGCCGCCGTTGTGCATCAGCTCCTTGACGTACAGGCTGATGATCGGCGCAATCGAGGTGTTGCCCAGCTGCACGAACAGGGTGGAAAACAGCAAGACGACGATCAACTTGGGATTTTGGAACTGGCCGAGCAGACCACCGAGCAGCCCCTTGCCGGCCGCCTTGGGCTTGGCGATGGGAACGAAGTGTTCGGTCACCAGGGTTGCCGATAGCAGCCCGGCGATGAACAGGAGGCCGGCGGTGATGAAGAAGGTGTTGCGAATGGAGAACACCGACGCCAACGCGCCGCCGAGAATCGGGCCCATCAGCATCCCCGACGTCGAGCCGGTGACCAACGTCCCCAGCGCCTTGCCGGCGTTTTCGCGTGGGGTCTGGGCGGCAATCAGGGCCTGGGCGTTGCTGATGAAGCCGGAAAACAGGCCTTGCAGGGCTCGCAGCGCGATCAGCTGCCAGATGTTGGTCGCAAGCCCCATCAGAAACATCGCCGTGGCCATGCCGAAGCTCGCGCGAATCAGCATGATTTTGCGCCCCTTGCGATCGGCCAAGGCCCCCCAGATCGGCGACACAATCGCGGTGACCAGGAAGGTGGCCGCGTAGACCAGCCCCGAGTAAAAGGAGACCTGCGCCTTGGTGAAGTTCCCCAGCTGGCTGACGTACAGCGACATGAAAGGCATCAGCTCGGAAAAGGCAACCCCGGCGATGAAGGTGCAGCCCCACAACACGTAGAGGTTGCGCCGCCAAGGATTTTGCTGATTGTCTGCCTGTTCTTTCACCATTACCACTTCTTTCATTTCGTACTTTTCATTGTGGCGAACAAATGTGAATTTTTTGTGAAGACAGGGGCGTGTAACGGCTTACAAACAGGGCGTGACGTGGTAGACTAACGGCATCATGCTTCTGACAAGAGGAGGACAACCATGCGCTTTGAAATTCAACACGACTTCATGCTGGACGGCCAGCCGTTCCAAATCATCAGCGGCGCCGTTCACTACTTCCGCATCGCCCCGAGCAAGTGGCACCAAAGCCTGTTCAACCTCAAGGCGATGGGGGCCAACACGGTCGAGACCTACGTGCCGTGGAACTTCCACGAGCCGCAGCCCGGCGTGTTCGACTTCGGCGGCTGGCGGAACCTGGATGCCTTCATCGCCCAGGCCGAAGCCCTGGGGCTGTTCGTGATCGTGCGGCCGTCGCCTTACATCTGCGCCGAGTGGGAGTTCGGCGGCCTGCCGGCGTGGCTGCTGCAGGCACCCAACCGGCCGCGCAGCCGCGACCCGCGGTTCTTGGCGCTGGTCCGGCGTTACTACCAGGCGTTGATGCCACACCTCGTGCCACATCAGGTTGACCACGGCGGTCGGCTGATCATGATGCAGCTGGAAAACGAGTACGGCTCCTACGCCGAGGATAAGGGTTACCTGCGCGAGCTTGCCGTCATCATGCGCGACTGCGGCGTGACGGTGCCGCTGTTTACGGCCGATGGCGGGTGGCATGCGGCGCTTGACGCCGGCAGCCTGATTGAAGACGGGATTTTACCCACCGCCAACTTCGGCAGCGACGCGACGACCAACTTCGATAACCTGCAGGCGTTCATGGCCGAACACGACTTCGACGGGCCCCTGATGTGTACCGAGTTTTGGGACGGGTGGTTCGCGCAGTGGGGCAAACCCGCGGTACATCGCGCCGCAAAGGACGTGGTGGCCGAAGCCGCCGCGGTGTTGAAGCGCGGCAGTATCAATTTCTACATGTTCCACGGCGGCACGAACTTCGGCTTCACCAACGGGGCCAACGAAGCGGCCGGGGAGGGCTACCAGCCGCAGGTCACGTCCTACGATTACGATGCGATTTTGACCGAGCAGGGCAATCCGACGGCCAAGTTCTACCTGCTGCAGGATCTGCTGTGCCAAGGCCGGGCCAAAACCGCCCCAATCATCAGCCACGCCCAGGCGCTGCCACCCGTGACCACTCCCGCGGTGGCCGGGCTGGTGGCCAACCTGCCGCAGTGGCCGCAGACCCACGTGGCCGAGCCGCAAAGCATGGACGCGCAGGGGCAGCTTGCGGGTTACGCGTGGTACCAGCTGGATCACCCGCTGCGGTCGGGCGACCAGACGCTGCAGCTGATCGGCATGGCCGACCGGGCGACGGTTTATCTGAACGGCCAACCGGTGGCGGTGCGAGACCGCGACAACGCGGCCGAACCGATTGCGCTGGCTGCAGACCCGCTTGGCGCGACGCTTGCGGTGCTGATCGAAAACCGCGGCCGCACCAACTTCGGGGCGTGGCTGCTCGGGCCCGACCAGGAGAAGGGCATCCGCGGCGGCGTTTTTCAGGGCAATCACTTCCTGAACGGCTGGGTTCAAACCGCGCTTGCGCTGGATGTGCTGCCGCCGCTGGATGACACGCTGCCGGTTGTCGCCGGCCAACCCGTCTGCTACCGCTTCACCTTCGACCTGGTTGCGCCTTGCGAGACCTTCTTGGACCTGACCGGTGCCGGCAAGGGCGTGGTCTTCGTCAACGGGCGCAACCTGGGCCGCTACTGGGACGTGGGGCCGTACCTGACGGCCTTTGTCCCGCAGGACGCGCTGGTGGCCGGGGCCAACACCGTCGAGATTTTTCAGGAAAACGGGCCAAGGCTTTCGCGGCTACGCTTTGCGGCCGGCCCAATCGAAAAGGAGTCTGAAGATGACTGAGCTATTCGTGCTATCGGATGTCCACTACGACGGCACCGCCCCTCGCACCCAGGCGCTGGTCGCAAGCCTCGACACAATTGCTCGGCTGGCCGCGACCGCCACGGTGGTGATCGACGGCGATCTGACCAACTCGGGGCTGGCCGCAGAGTTCGAGGGTCTGGGGGCGGTGCTGGCCCGGTACCCGACGCTAACTTTTCTCTTGAACCTCGGCAACCACGACGTGCGAGGGCCGTTCTCAGCCGGCTGGCAGGCGGCGCCAGACGCCGATCCGGCGTATTATCACACCGTCTCCGCCCCGGCCTTCGCTGCCTTGCAGCGGCGGGTCGCGTTGCCGATTCAAACGCTGTACGGGGCGATGGACGTGGGCCCGTGGCGGGTCATCCTGTTGAACCTCGAGCGGGGGCTCAAGGACGCCGCGGCGCTGTCCGATTCGCAGCTGGCCTGGCTCGGTACCGAGCTCGAGGCGACCGCCTTGCAGCCGCTGGTGTTCATCCACCAGCCGCTGGACCACACCCACTGGCGCAGCGACCTGTACGGCGGCTTCGGCGCCTTCGATGCCCCGCTCAAGCGAGTTTTGGCCGCACATCCCAACGCGGTGCTGTTGTCCGGACATATTCACAACGGGTTCGGCTATACCGAGGTGCTGCCGCGGCCTTACGCGACGCTGGTAGACCTGCCGGCGATGAGCGTCAGCGAGCTCGGTTACGTCGGCGCCGGGCTGGGCTACCGGCTGACGGCGGTTGCCGCGGGGCTTTCGCTTGCCGCTTGGGACTTCGGTGCCGCCACGCGGCTGGCGCAGTTCGATCAGCTGGTAGACCTGCCGACGCTGGGCAGCCTGGTGCAGGCGGCCGCGACGGTGCCGCGGGACATCGCGGCGGTGCTGACCGCCGTTTACGACCAGACCCGGCTTGAGGAGCTGAGTACGCCGCCGTTGGCGCTGTTCGGCCCGGCCGTGCAGGCGCGGTGCCACGCCTGGTGTCGGACTCAGCGCGACTTGAACCGGTGAACGCTGCCGCCTGGCGGCATTTTGCATTGGTCGGCCGCGACGGTGCCGGCGGGGTTGGCAATGGCCCTTGAGTCTCGGGCCGAGGCGACGTATGATAAGTGAGTATTCACTTACCAGACGTCGACGCCTGGGGCAAAGGAGCGATTGCGATGCGCGTGAACGATGTGGGGACCCTGTTTGATCAGTCGCTGGCGGCCGGCGACCTGACCGCCAAGCAAAAGGCGGTGCTGAAGGCCAGCCTCGAGCTGTTTGCCAAGCAGGGTTTTTCCCGAACCAGCACCGGCGACATCGCCAGGACCGCCGGGGTGTCGGAAGGCACGGTGTACAAGCGGTTCAAGACCAAGGAAGACATTTTGCAGGCGATTTTGGCCCCGCTGTTCGCCGAGGTGGTGCCCAAGGCCGCCGGCGAATTCGTCGACCACGCGCTGGTTGGGCTGCCGGCCGACTTCGCCACGTTGCTCACCGCGCTGTTGACGGACCGGATGCAGTTTGCGGTTCGCAACTACCAAGTGGTGAAAATCATGATAGCCGAGGCACTGCAGCGACCGGAGTTGATTGCTCAGGTCAAAACGGTTTTCGACCAGGCAATCGCCGAGCGATTCACCCCGACCATCGTGCATTACCAAGCGGCCGGGCAGCTGGTCGATTGGCCGGCCGATCAGATCATGCGCTTCATCGCCGGCACCCTGCTCGGCGACGTCCTCACGCGATTGCTGAACGACACGCCGATTGCGGTTGACCAGCTGGTTTCACGCGAGGTGGAATTTCTGATGAAAGGGCTGCAACCGGAATAGCGCAACGCCAAAAGGCACTTCCCGCGGTTGGTGGGAAGTGCCTTTTGGCGTTACTCGGCGGCGGTGGCCGCAAGCTTTTGCTCGTAGAGGCGAAAGACCTGCTGTTACAGCCGGTAGTAGTCGGTTTCCGTTGCGTCGAGGTACCAGTCGAACCGCGGCGCGGCGCCGGGTGGCAGCGGGGCGTTGGCGAAGTCGTCGGGGCTTGTGATAATCAGATCGGCCTGGCCGAGGTCGGCCTCCGGGGCCATCAAAGACACGACGCTGATGTTTCGGAGGAAGTGGCGAATCGCCGCGTTGCCGATGTCGGTGCTGGCCATCCACAAGGCGACGTGAACGCGGTCGGTCCACTTGAAGCGGCTGAGGTAAGGCACGAACAGCAAAAAGAGCATCTCAACGAAGGCGGCCCGGTCGGTTTTGAACGGGGCGAAGGTTGTCGTCTCCGGCAGCTGATCGACGAAGTCCGACATTAAGTCACGCATCTGCTGTTGCTTGTAGCTCAGCTGGGTGGTGGTGAAAAAGTCGGCCTGCTTGACGTAATCGCCGCCCATCAAAGACCAGGCCAGGCTCAGCCGCAGCAGGTTCATCACCAGCTGCGGATCCTCCCACAAGGGCGTCGCGGCGGCTTCGTCGTAGTCGTCCAGGAAGCCCATCAGCCGCGCGACCAGGTCCCAAGGCGTCGCTTCGCGGCCCTGCAGGTAGGACAACAGGCTGCTTTCGCGTGGGGTCATCAGCGTGAAGCGGATGTTTTTGGCCTGGAAGAACTCGAAAAAGTTGCTTTCGTCGCGCAGGGCGTGTGGGGTCAGGCGGGGGAAGCCGGCCTGTGAGTAAACCAGCGGCTGCGGCGGCATCCCGGCGAAGAGCTGGTAGAAGTCAGGGCCCCACTTGACGGTGAAGCCATGGGCCAGCCGGGTGCGACACACCGCCCAAAACACCTGCTCCTGCAGCTGGGTGATCGGGTCGTTGGAGCAGGTCGCAAGCTGCAGGTACTGCTGGCGAACGGTTGCGGCATCGATCAAGTTGAACGGCCAGGCGGTGCCGTGGTAGCCCAGCCAGTAAAAGGCGTGCAGGAACAGCCGCACCTGCTTTTCATCGCCGGTAAACTTGGCCTGAGTCAACGAAAGCTTCAGGCGAAACCCGCCCAGGAATTTGCGAACCGGCGCGGTTTTGCGCAGCAGCGTCGAGTGGCTGATGAAGTGTTCGGCGCAGAATTGATCGATGCTGGGCTGATTGCTCTGGGTGACGTAATCTATGAACTGAAAGGCAATCGCCCCTTCCAGTAGCTTGGCGCGGTAGACGTCGACCGGCAGCACGGCCTCGCCGCGGGTCAGGGTGTGCTTGACCGCGGCCTTGGTGGCCCCATCGAGGTCGGCCATGTCGCGCGACAGCTCCTGAAACACGTTGTAGCTTTGCTGGTAGGACAGCCCCAGCCGCCCACTCAGGTCGGTGATCGTCAGCGGCTCACCGTGCTGGCTGACCAGTGTTCGGTACATCTCGAACTTTTGCAAGTCGGCCTTCTCCAAGAAGATCTCCTCGAACCGCATGTTTTCACATCCCTTCCGCTTGCTGCCCCTAGTATATCAAAAAGATGAACTTTGCGGCCGCTATTTTTAATCGAGTTTTCATTGAAATTCTGATTGAAGCAATATGAATGCCGCCAGTGCCACCGTGTTTAGACCGCTTACCTAAAATAGGGTATCATTATTTGGAAAACTTAATTGAAAACACGGCGTGGTCAAGGTTATAATTAGGCCGTTATATCGTCGGATAAATTAGCATTTTTTGGGGGAAATATTACAATGCGCGGACGCGAAGATATCTTTCTGTCGATGTCAGAGACAGAAAAAATGAGCTTGTTCCGCAAGATCGTCAACTCTCGAACCGCCCAGACGCCAGTCGCGGATCGACTTGTTGCCGAGCTTTCACACAAGCCACTGGTCAAAGACGTCAATCTCAAGCAGATTGCCTCCCTGACCGGTCGAAACTACGGCAGCGTGTACAACACGTACAACGGGCTGGTCGCCGCCTTGGAGGACATGACCGGCAGCAAGAATGTCAGCACCAAGAAGCTGTTCAACCTGTCCTCAAGCGCGGTGCGGTACTACTTCGTCAACCAGAGCCACCCGTACCAGTTCCTGCAGGCCCTGTTGACCCACCAATACGAGAACTTCGACCAGTTCCTGGCGGCGGCCGACACCTCGAAGGCGACGATGCTGCGCCACCTCAAGCCCTTGCGCGATTTTTCCCGCAAGTTCGGCGTTCGCTTCTCCTACGAGACGCTGCGCCTGCAAGGCGAGGAGAAGCGCATCCGGGTCTTTTTGACCATGGTGTACTGGCTGGCCACGGATGGGGCCGGCTGGCCGTTCGCCGATTTGGCGCGAGAGACCATCGGCGACATCGTCGACCAGGTGGTGACCCTGTACGACGTGGGGACGCCGAACATCGTCACCCGCGAGATTGCGATGTATTACGTCGCCATCTCCTATTACCGCATCAAAGACGGCGCGGCCATCGCCTACGACGAGGCGACGCTGACGTTGAAGTACCCGACCGCCAATGTTTTTGAGGAGCTGCAAGACGCCTTCCCGTGGCCGGCCATCACGTTGTCCGAGCAGCTGGGGGAAAGCGCCGCGGTGTACTTCCTGTTCAACTTCCTGCCGTTTTACGTCACGACCAACCCGGCCCAGCTGGAAAAAACGGTGCAGCGCTTCAAGCGCTACAACCCGAGCATTTACGACCTGGTCACCGATTTTTTGGCCAAGCTGCCGGTGTCTTTCGTGGAGCAAAACCGGCTGCCGGCCCAGGCGATGAACATGCTCAAGGCCAACTTGCTGGCCAACACCGTGTCGACCTTGGAGTTCGGCGACGATGTCTCGCAGACCATCGCCTACGAGATCAACGCTAAGCTCGAGCAGATTCCAGACAACGTCGCGCTGCAAAAAAAGGTTCACCAGACGCTGGAACACGTGATTTTCACCCGCAAGCTCGACGTCTTCACCCCGGTACTCGATACGCTGGTCGATTCTTACTACCACAACCTGTTGCACTTGGCGACCCAGTTCATTCCGCCGGTCAAGGTTAAGGTGGCGCTGGTGATCGAGCAGACGGTGCTGGGGTACATCGATCTTTTGGCCTTCTTGATCAGCCAGCCGATCGTCGAGATTCTCGAACCCGAGGCGATTGGCGACGCCGACCTCGTGATCGAAAGCTCCACCGTGCCGGACGCGGCAGCCAAGCGCGGTGATGTCCTGACCTACAAGTGGGCGGCCAATTCGTCCAACGACTGGTTCGGCGAGCTGTACGCCGAGATTCGCCAGGTCTGGGACAATAAGCTCAGCCTGGGTGGCAACGTTGATTACTAAGGCCCATGCGCCGCACCTGTGCGTCGCCACCGTGCCGATTTTCCAGCACCTGCCGCAACCCATGCTGGAGCAGATCGGCTCGGTGGTGCAGCACACTCATTTTGCCAAGGGGGAGCCGCTGTACCTGAGCGGCAGCCCGGCGACGGCGCTGTACATCATCCACGAAGGCAGCGTCAAGGTCTCGCGCAGCCTCGCGGATGGGCGCGAGCAGATCGTGCGGCTGCTTGAACCCGGTGATTTTGACGGTGATCACGGGCTGTTTGTGACCGAGCAGCACGAGGCGGCGGCCACGGCCACCGCCCCGGTGTCGGCTTGCGTCCTGTACAAGCGTGAGTTCCAGCGCCTGCTCAAGGATGCGCCGGAGGTCTCCTTTGCCGTGATGCAGGAGCTGACGCGGCGCATCGACCAGCTGGAGGCCAAGGCCACCGGGGCAATGGCGCCGGTCGAAGGCCGGCTGGCGGCCTACCTGCTGGCCCAACCCCAGCCGGAGTTTCGCCTGCCGATGAAGAAAAAGGACTTGGCGCAGTACCTCGGCACGACGCCGGAAACCTTGAGCCGGCGCCTGAAGGCCTTCGGGCAGGCCGGCCTGATCCAGGAAGTTCGCCCGAGCGTGATTCGGGTACTGGATCCGGCGGAGCTGGCCCGGCAATCGGCCTTGCAAGAACCGGGCCGCTGACGTATTATAGAGGCAAATAGCAAACACGTGAGTAGGCGCTTAAGGGCGGTTCAGAGAGGTGACGGTTGGTGCAAGTCACACAAGCCCGCATTCCAGCGCGACAGTGGGCGGCGATGAACCGCACGGCAACGACCGTTATCGATTGAGGGTGGCCACTGGTTGGCCAAACTTGGGTGGTACCGCGGAAAAAAGCCTTTCGTCCCAATTTTTGGACGAGGGGCTTTTTGTGTCTTCACACGTAAAGGAGGAACTGTGATGTTAGATATCAAAGTATTGCGCAACGACCCGGACTGGGCCAAGACCAAGCTCGCGGCGCGTGGCGTCAAGCCGGCGCAAATCGATGAGGTGCTGGCGCTTGACGCCAAGCGTCGCGCGGTGATTGTTCAAACCGAGGAGCTCAAGGCCAAGCGCAACCAGGTCTCCGACCAGATTGCGGCCAAGAAGCGCAATAAGGAAAGCGCAGACGCCGAAATCGCCGCGATGCGCGAGGTCGGCAAGGAAATCGGGGCTTTGGACAAGCAGCTGGCCGACATCGAGGCCGAGCAAACCGGCATTCTGGTGCGGCTGCCGAACTTCCCGGCCGATGATGTGCCGATGTCGATGGATGAAAACGACGCGCGTGAGGAGTACAAGTGGGGGACCCCACGGCAGTTCGACTTCACGCCCAAGGCCCATTATGAGCTCGGTGAAGCGCTGGGCATCCTCGATTTTGAACGCGCGGCCAAGGTGTCCGGGGCCCGGTTTGTCTACTACAAGGGGGCTGGCGCTCGGTTGGAACGCGCCGTGTACAACTTCTTTTTGGATGAGCACTACAAGGAAGGCTACACGGAAATGATCACCCCCTACTTGGTGAACGACGATTCGATGTTTGGCACCGGGCAGTTTCCTAAGTTCACCGAGGATGTGTACTCGATTACCAACGATGGCGAGCCGCTGACCCTGATTCCGACCGCCGAGGTGCCGCTGGTCAACTACTACCGCGGCGAGATCATCGACAAGGAGAAGCTGCCGATCAGCTTCACCGCGCTTTCCCCGGCCTTTCGCTCCGAAGCCGGCAGCGCCGGGCGCGACACCCGCGGCTTGATTCGGATGCACCAGTTCAACAAGGTGGAGATGGTCAAGTTCTGCAAGCCGGAGGATTCCTGGAACGAGCTGAAGAATCTGATTCACGACGCCGAAGACTTGCTGCAAAAGCTGGGCCTGCCGTACCACGTGATCACCTTGGCCTCCGGGGATGCCAGCTTCACCAGCGCCAAGACCAACGACCTTGAAGTCTGGCTGCCGGCGCAGGACCGCTACCGCGAAATCTCCAGCTGCTCCAACTGCACGGACTTCCAGGCCCGTCGCGCCCAGATTCGCTACCGCGACGACAACGGCAAGCCGCAGTTCGTTCACACGCTGAACGGTTCCGGGCTTGCGGTCGGCCGGGCCGTTGCCGCCATTCTTGAGAACTACCAGAACGCAGATGGCAGCGTCACCGTGCCGGAGGTGCTGGTACCTTACATGGCTGGTCAGACCGTCATCACCGCCGAATAAGTTTTGAGAGAAAAGCAGCCGCCGCGCTGCTTTTTTTAGTTTTTTTCATTTCGGGGTTGACCCACCGGCCCTCGCTTGGTATGATATTCCTCGTTGTCAAACAGCCCGGTTATGAAAGCATATTACTTGAGTGATTAACCGGCATCCAGATTTAAAAATAAGGTTTGACAACACATTGTCCACCTGATATACTCATTAAGTTGTCTTTTGGACAAGGTAGTCCTTTGAAAACTGAACAAAGTTTCGTAAATGTGATAGGGCTTTTCTTAATTGAAAAGAATTAAACATTGCGAAGTCAATTCGCTAGTAACAACAAATCGAGCTATTCAAACAGCTCATATT
>NZ_BAAGBJ010000023.1:0-9912 GCF_054785075.1 Lacticaseibacillus suihuaensis
ACTGAACCATCGTCCCAGACGTATTCTGAACTATCTTCGCCCATGCGATTACTACCGATGCATGGCGTAACAGCCTAGACCACTATCAAGAATTCGTTATCATCGTTGCACTTGACTTGAAAATTGAAGGGCGCATTTAGCGGGACGGGTAGCGTGGCACGGGGTCTTGAAGCGGGTTATGCTTCAAGGAACCGTGCGAGCTAGCCGCTCCCGCGTTGCCGGGTGGCGCCCGTTTGAAGGGCAGAACCGAGCGTTCTTAGCGAACCGGCTGGCGCCTCAAGCGCCGAGACCGACGGAACGCGTTCGCGCCGCCCCACATCAAAACGGTGCCGCCCCTCGCATTGAACTTGCGAGGGGCGGCACCGTTTTTGGTGAGCCTTAATTGCTGGCCACCGCGTGTTGTTCGGCCAGCTGATGCGCGAAGCGGTCCAGGACCTTGATGCCCCAGGCGAAGTGCTGCGACGAGACCATCGCTGCGTATTCCCCCAGCGCCATCGAGCCGGTCCAGGGGTAGAAGCCGCGCAGGAACAGCTGCTCGTTGGTCAGCTGCTCGTACTGATCCATAATTTTGCCGTATGCGCTTTCAAACAACTGCCGAGCGTCGGTCAGCGTGGTGTCAACGTGCTCGGCCTGGATCTTGCGGCCGAGCTTGCCGACCGTCTGCCAGGTGTAAGGCTGCGGCAGGAAGCGCTTGGCGTCGCCGGCGAGGTTCGCCTGGCTCCAGTCCAGGTACAGGTCCTCCCAGGCGGCCAGCTGCACGAACACGTCGCGCAGGTTGTGGTCGCGGCCCTTGAACGCAAAGGCGGCGGCCTGCTCGCTCGGGCTCAGCGCGTCGACTTGCGCCACCAGCCGGTCGTGGTGCCGGTAAGTGCTGAGAATTAAGTCTTGTCTTGTTTGTGGTTTTGCCATTTTCTCTCCTCCCTTGGGTTCGAATTCAAGCCAACCTAAAACTGACTCCGCCTCAATGATGGGCCACTTACCGGCAAGTTGCAAGGCCACCGCGGCGTTTCCCGGGAAATAATCTTCTCGAACAATCAGTGTAGCGTCACGATGTAATACATAAATAAAGAATCCTGACCACGCAAAATCATGCAAGCACTGATGGGCTGTGCCACCTATAGGCGCCCCAATATGGAAAGCAAGTTGCTCATAAGCCCAACCCTCAAAATAAAACAGACCAAACATCTCGCAAGCCTACGAAACATATGGTCCGTCGTTCCGCGGTAACGATGCAAAAAACCGGCGTCTCTTCACACCGACAGCGGACAGCACATAGGGTTTTGGGCACTGCACACAACCAGAACCTGTGGCGCAGACTAAACTGTGTGCTGAAATGGCTAATCCGGTTACCCAAGCGGATTCGAGAAAATATTCAGTAATTTTTGTGCCATTTTATTTGCAGTCGACCTATCGACTATTATTTTGCTTAAAGAATTCCTCACTGTTAAAAACATCCAGCTCAGGCTCTGGTTCAGGATCAGGCTCCTCGTCGTAACTCAGCCGCATTGCATCCTCGTAGGATAGGTCTAGAAGGGCTACATGAGCCTCACAGAATTCGGCTGGCGTCTGCCAGCGTTTACCATCGTCCTCGCTGATGTTGCTGCCAATATCCTCGGCCAGCATGATGGCGAAAAGCGACAGGGCTCGCCGATCGACTGTCATTACCCCTTTTCTCTTGGAAAGGATATGATACATCTGTTCACGCTTGACAATCGAACAGTTCACGCCATCCTCCGAGAATAAATAGCGTGTGCGCGTTTCCATATCCCACATGGGATCGCTCCACTTACCATACCAAAAGTTGATGTAGCCTTGGTCTCTCAACGATTCACTCGAGCCGTCATGTGAATATTCAACAGGCCTGCCATTAAACTGATCAGTCCAAAGTTGGTGGACCATTGTCACTCGAAGTTGTAACTCTGGTTTCTTCCTAGCCGCTTTAACTAAAAGTCTCATTTTGGTTCTCCATACTCATTTTTATTGATAATCACCGATGCCTTGATTGTACCATATGCAACGTATCAATCAAGAAATGCGACTGTTACATACGCTGGACAGCTTTCCATAGCCTATTTAATAATTTATTCCAGGCCTTTATGTCCCTTTTGTAGCCTAATGCTTTTGCTAAGGCCGATTCATTCTCAATCAGCCACTCGGCAATTGCATCCCTGCTGGTTCGAACTGATTCTGGAAGTCGTACATCAAATTTAGAATCCAAGTTATCTTGAATTTGGATTTTCTTACTGATTACTTCGTAGTCCACTCGTAGAGCACGTTTTTGCTTTAAGGTGACCCCAATTGGCTGTGTTGGGCTGATAGTCTCACTTGTATGGCTAATATCAGACGGCAGCCGTGAGGACATTAGGACGGTTGCCGCACCAGTCAGTTCACCAATACCCGTTAGCAGTGCGTCATTGCTGGCAGCGTAAGCTGCTGTCAGGAATGACGTAGTTGGCACAACAGCGAGACCATCCGTTCCAAGATCTAGTACGGCGCTTGCCCCCGTTGAACCAGCAAACCCAACGACACTCTCAATTATACGAGTAACACCGTCTTCAATTAGGAACGGCACACTGGCAAATTTAGTATCGTCTACAAGACGCCGTATATCTGATGGAAGTTTGCTTAGAAAGGATACGGCTCGGTCTTCAATAATGGGCTCTCTCAGGCCGCAATTGCCAAGTTCCCTAGCCACTCCAAGAGCTGAATCAGGCGCGATATCACTTGGAACGACAGCCGGCGACACGAGTCCGTCTAGGATGCCTCAACTCGTTATCACGCTATTCGGAAGAAATCACGTCGTCATCGCGTTATTGAGCATAGTGAAATTTGCGAGTCTGTGAGTCTGTCATCTACGACATCACCAATCGTCATTGGTCACCAAATTTCTGGCCATTTGCAACATGAATTCGACTCGATACCGGTTCGTTACGCGACCATCCGTCTATCGCGGAATCTACGACTGTTCCACGCAAAAGCTAGGCTACCGTCAGCTGTACTATCGCGGCAAGACGAGCAAGGCCTTAAGCTGAAAGATTTCTCAGAAGTCTACCAAAGCAAAAAGTTACACTTGATCGGACAAATCGTCGGACAAATATACGGTCTCGCTCCGGATGAATACTAGAACGAAGCCGCATAGGAACAAATTCAACTTTATATTATTTCATCAGCCAAATTGACAGGGCCTAACGAAATTCGAGTAACAACAACTTTTGGTTGACCCTTAACTGCTGATTGCCGAGCGTTGTTCTGACAACCGATGAGTGAATCGGCCCAGGGCCTTGGATACCCGGGCGAAATGCGGCAACAAGACCATCGCAGTGTCCTCGCTCAGTACCATCGACCCGGTTCAACCGATGAGCCACTTACCGGCAAGTTGCAAGGCCACCGCGGCGTTTCCCGGGAAATAATCTCAAGAAAAATGCACCTCAAGTCCGATGTCCCGACACCCGAGTTTGCTACAATATAAATATAATGATGTATTAGGGGGAAAATGACCTATGTTGGGACTGTTCTTAGGGATTACGCTGCGCTTCACCGCGGCCGGGGTGGCGGTCGGCCTGATTGGCGCAATCGCCTTGGCCGTCCGGCACCGCGCCGGCCGCGCCTGGCGCCTGGCCGTGACCACGGTACTGCTGTTCGCGCTGATGCTCGCCTTGATCTACTTCGCGCTGCCGGAGCCAAGCCTTGCCACCACCGTGCTGTGGAACCTGCTGACCGGCACGGTGGCGGCGCTGATCACCGCCAGCTTCGCCGGTGGCGGCGCCAAAATCGACTGGACCAAGTTCGCCGCGGCCGCCGGCAAGCACGGCAAGGAGCCGCGCCAGGACGTGACGCCAGGCGCCAAGAACCGCAAGCCGACCGGGCTGGCCAAGCCCTTTTTGCGGCTGGCCGGCGCCGGCTTCGCGCTGAGCCTGATCGCGATGGCCGTGTTCGCCTTCATGGGCGTCGTGGACGCCAAGCAGGTCGCCAACAACGCGCCGGTGACCAGCTACCAATCGACGACTAAGGCGCCGCTGCCGGTGGTCGGCGGCAAAAAGGCCCAGGCCCCGGTGGTCAACGCGCCGGCGACCGTGCTGACTCAGGTCAACAACTCGCTGAGCAACATCCCCAACGCCAACGTCTACGCGGTCGACCATGTCCGGGCCCAGATCAACGGCGGCAAGCTGGTTTACGTGGCGCCGCTGGATTTTGACGGCAGCTTCTTCCGCTACCTGCGCTACAAGCAGGTCGACGGCTACTTCAAGGTCGACGCGACCAGCAAGTCGGCCTCGCCACGTTTTGTGAAAAAGGCGATGCGCTACACCCCGGCCGCCTATTTTGGCCAGGACGCGCGGCGCCTGATGTATGCCGCCACCGCGACCTCCGGCTACGTGATGATGCGTAACACCCCGCAGCTTGAAATCGCCGAGGACGGCACCCCGTACTACGTCGCGACCCTGGTGCGGCGCTACGGCGTGACCAACCGCCAGGACTTCCGCCACAAGGCCGTCGTGACCCTGAACGCGGAGTCCGGCAAGCTGCATTTTTACCGCAACCTGGCGCAAAAACCAGATTGGCTGGACGTCGCCATCGACCCGACCACCGCAAGCAGCCAGGTCGCCGCGTGGGGCGCCGAGCGCAACGGCTGGTGGAACGCCAACGGCTGGGGCGGGGCTCGCAACGGCGTGATGGTCGCCGTGACCGGCGCCGGCACCGAGGGCCACGACAACGACGTGACCCCGGTGATGTACGACGGGCAGATTTACTACCAGCAGTCTTTGACCTCGGCCAAATCCGCGCAGACCTCGGTGATGGGCTACACCTTCACCGACGCGGCGACTGGCAAGACCTACTACTACCGCGAAACCCACGACGCGATGACGCCGGACCGGGCCCAAAAGCTCGCCAAGGACATGATGAAGCAAACCGGCTGGAAGCCGAAAATGCCGATGCTCTACCGCATCGACGGCCGCCCGACCTGGGTCGTATCGATGCTGGACTCCTCGGACGCCTTCCGCAGCTACGTCTACCTGCTGGCCAGCGGTAACGGCACCCAAAGCACCGTAGCCACCGGCAGCGACGCCGACGCCGCGTTAGCCGCCTACCGCGCCTTGTTCGGCGTCGATCCGACCGCGGCCGCCACCGCCGGCAAAAAGACCAAGGTTCAAGGTACCGTCAACCGCGTCAGCCTGAGCGGCGACGCGATGAGCTTCCTGCTGGACGACGACCCCGTGGTCTACACCGTCAGCGTCAAAACCGACCCCCGGGCTCGCTTCATCATGGCCGGCGACAAGCTGACCTTCACCGCCCGGGTGGCCAAGGGCCTGGGCAGCGTGGCCGGAAAGGTAACGAACGGAACGTTGAAGTAACCCACCAGAGCGCAAGCCGGCGAATTTAGCGGGACGGGTAGCCTAGCCGTGGCGCTTGGGACCCGCACTTGGTCCCAAGTGACGCGGCGTAGCTAGCCGCTCCCGCGCTGCCGGCTGGAGCTCGACGACCCAGAGCGGAGCCGAGCGCAGTTAGCGAACCGAGTAGCGCGGCGCCGGTGCTTGAAGCGGTCTGTGCTTCGAGTGCCGGCGCTAGCTAATCGCGTTCGCGTTGCTCGGCGGAGCTCGACGATCCAGAGCGGAGCCGAGCGCAGTTAGCGAACCGAGTAGCGCAGCGCCGGTGCTTGAAGCGGTCTGTGCTTCGAGTGCCGGCGCTAGCTAATCGCGTTCGCGTTGCTCGGCGGAGCTCGACGATCCAGAGCGCAGGCCGGCGAATTTAGCGGGACGGGGAGCCTAGACGTGGCGCTTGGGACCCGCACTTGAGACTCACGAGCGGGACGATTGAAAGAGGGGGACCGCGTCAGCGGCCCCCCTCTTCGATTACCCGAGTCTCAAATCCGTAACAATAAGTGCTCAACCAGCCACAGGCCCAGGTAAGTGACGAAGGGAAACCAGGCGTTGAGCCGCGCGTAAATAAGCGCCTGCTCGCCATCCGGCCTGCCCTGGCGCAAAAAGGTCACCAGCCGCCAACACGCGGCGCTGAACACGACCCAGTAACCCCAATTGCTGAACGCAAAGCGGGTCAGCGGCGCGAATTGATTGAAAGCAACGCTGTAGCCGAGCAGGATGAACAGCGCAAGGTAAAAATCGATGGAAAGCGACTGGAACCACCTCTTGTGTTGGCGCATGATGACCTCCTTCTGTTGCGAGTGAGCCACCCAAAAAGAGCCATTCGCTGCGGTTGTAATCGTTTGCATCATCAGTATGCGACCGACGGAATATTAAGTCAATCCTATCGCGGCGCAGGGGCGGTCGATGTTTGGCTAGCGCGTTCAAGCATAATTTCACCCGCCGTCGCACCCCCACAATTTTTTATTTCAACAACTAAATGTCACGCTTGGCTCAACACACAGAGAGCAAGTGAATCGATTGCGCGGCGTTAAGTCACTTAATGCCAGCGAAAGCCCGACGTTCCGCTCCCACCCAAGCCGCCGCACCAATGGCTCAGCCCAGCTCACTTAACGTCCATTGACGTAACCCCTAACGCACCACGGACCCGACCACATCAAAAAGGCGATAGCCGCCTGACTATCGCCCGAATTTTTTCGGTAACCCACCGACGGATTCAATCGCGGTCACATTAGGTCTGCCCTACCTCGAGGCCCTGCATCGCCCAGTCCCGCCTCCACAAAGTGCGTCGGGTACATGTCCCAGTACTTCGAGAAGGTCCGGCTCGCGTCGCCGTCGCGGTTGAGCAGGTACAGGCGAAAATGCACCGGGATGTCCTTGGGCTGCCACGGCTCCAGGTACGTGTACTGGTAGGTCATGCCCAGCCGCCGCATCACCGCGCCGCTGCGCGGGTTCTCGCGGTCGTGCGTCGCGGTCAAGAAGGGATAGTCGGCCACCGGCAAGTGGGCGATCAGGGCCGCCCCGGCCTCGCTCATGTAGCCGTTACCCCAGAATTCCCGGGCCATGCCGTAGCCAAAATCATGGGCGGCACTGGCCTCGGCGTGGATGAAGCCAATCAGCTGCCCCGTGGTTTTCAGGCAGATGGCAAGGGCCTCGCCGTCCGGGTCGCCCAGGTACTGCTGGTGCAAAAGCGCCGCGGCCGCGGCTTCGGTCTGCGGCGCCAACCAGGGCAGGAAGCGGTTGACGACCGGGTCGTGCTGAATGGCAAAGAAGGCCGGCAGGTCGGCCGCGGTGAACGGTCGCAGCACCAGGCGTTCAGTGGTGATTGTGAGCATGGTTTTTCCTCCTATGAAGCGCTTACCGGCCTCCAGCATAACACAAAAAGGCGCCGCTCACCGGCGCCGTTGTCTCGTACCTGCCTCAGTTCAGCCACGGCCCCCGCTTGCGGTACCGCACGTGCTGGACGACGACGCCCAGCACCCAGGCGCCAACCGTCCAGACGATCAGCACCGTCAACGCCTGGTGTAGCGGAATCAGCCGGAAATAATCCGCGCGATCGGCCAGCGCCGGTGGGTTGGTGTATAACCCGGGAAATAATTGCCGAACCGGCAGCGGCAGCACCTCAAGAAACTTCAGCGGCAGCCCCAGGAAGGTCAGCGAGCACAGCAAAAGCACCAGCAGCGGTTCGGCCACGAACTGCGTCACGACGTAGGCGACGCCGCTGAGCAGCACCGCCCAAAGCACGTACTGCGCAAGCGCCGTGCCGACGTACTGCCACACCGGCGTCACGATGACGGTCGCGGCGCTGGTGGTGATCAGCGGGTACCCGAGCGGCCCCAGCGTGTGACCCGGCAGCCCCGCGTTGATGGCCAGGGCCAGCACCACCGTCAGCGCCAGCACCGCCACGATGATGCCAAGCGTGACCGCAGCTCGCACCAGCACCATCGCCCAGTCGCGGCGCGGACTCATGCGCATCAGGTTCTCGGTGTTGTTGCGGCGGTCGAAGTTGAACACCAGGGCCATCGCCAGCACGACGTAGCAGAGAAAAATCCAGGTCAAAGGCGTTCCGGCGTTGAGCTTGACGAAGCTTTGCTTCTTGTTGTCCAGCACGAGCACCTTGTAGACGTGCGACCCGTAGCGGCTCATGATGCCTTGCACCGCGGTCACCGCGCTGACCTTCTCGTCGATGATCTGCAGGCTGTTGATGCGGTGGTCGATGTAGTAGTGCAGGCTGGCGGCCATCGCGTCGGCGTTCAGCGACGCGGAACCGGCGTCGGTGGTGTTGATGACCTGCTTGAGCTCGTAGCTGTTGGCCAAAAGCGGCTCCTTGTCGATGGCAGCCAAAGTCAGCTTGTTGGCGGTCAGGTAATCGCGCTGGGCCAGCGGCCGGCGCAGGTCCCGCATCAGCTTGAGCATCGCCTTCGTGTCGTTGGCCGGGCGGATTTTGACGGCGCTGATGTACTGTTTTTCCACCGCCGCTCGGGCCTCTTGCACCGCCTTGGCCTCGCTGGTCGTGGTGTAATTCACGTAACTTGGTGTTCGGACCCCGCCGAAGAAGCGATAGGTGGTGGGAATGATGCCCAGCGCGTGGCCGAGCGGTCCGACGAACAGCAACAGCATCGCGATCAGCCCGGCCAGGTGCAGCAGCCAGGGCTGCTTGCGCAGTTCAAGGCGAATCTGTCCAAACATGGCGATCCCTCCTCAGATCAGCTGGCGCCGGCGCAGGATCAGGGTGCATCCGGCGTATAGCAACAGGCTCCAGGCCAGCAGCACCGCCACGCCGAAGCCGATGCCGGGAATCGACCAGCTGGTTTCGTGCAGAATCACCGAGTTGATCTGGAAGTAGGCGGTCGGCAAGAACCGCGCGAGGCCGGCCGGCACCCGCGTCATCACCTGCGGGGCCCCCAGCAGGATCACCACCAGGCTGGCGACGATGTTGACGGCGAGGTTGCCCGAGTACAGGCTGACCAAGGCGCTGACCATCATGATGAACACCGCGACCGCCAACAGCAGCGCCAGGTACAACAGCAGGAACTGGCCGATCATCATGATCGACACGTGCTGGCCATCGGCGGAGTAGACGATCGGATACTGCCAGGAGCCGATCTCGAAGCGCTGCGCCGCCGCCACGTAAGCGATGCCGCAGGCCGCCAGGAACAGCGGCACCGTCAGCACCAGGAAGCTGACCATGCGAGCGGTCAGGACGCCGAGCTTGCCCCGCGGGACGATGTTCAGGAAGTTGATCGTGCCGCGGCGTTTTTCAACCGTGAAGAGCTGGCCCAGCTGCACGGCAAAAACGGCCAGCAACAGCAGCGGCGACACGTTGTACAGGAAGGCGTAGGCGATGTAATTGTTGGCCGGCGCGTCCTTTTTGGTCGCCGGCACCTCGACCAGCTTGTGCTTGACCAGGTAGTCGTAGTAGGCGACGTCCTTCTTGCGGCCCAGCAGGCTCTTGTCGGTTTTCTTGCCCGGCAGCGCGATGACGACCAGGTCCTTGCCCCGCCCGGCCTGCACCTCGCGCAACGTGTAGCGCTCGTAGGCCAAGACCGCCTTTTCCGTCTCCAGCCGCGCCTTGGTCAGGTTGGTGGTGAAGACGTTGTCGAGGTCGGTATGGGCCAGCTCGATGGTCTTGAGGTACTCGTGCTGGGCCATGCGCCGCTGCAGCTTGCGAACCGTCGCGGCGTCTGGGTTCTTGATCGCCTGCAGCTTGGCCACATGGGTCAGCAGCTTGTCATCGGCGACGTTGTAGGCGTTGTAATTGTCGTTGTCGGACTGATCGGCGGTGCTGCGAGCGGTGAAGTAGGTCACCAAAAGCAGCAGCGTGAAGGCGATCAAGATCACCAGGTTGGTGGTCGCCAGCCAGTTTTTCTTCAGGTCAAAATGGATCTGGTCATGCATGCACGGCCTCCTGCAGGAAGGTCTCGGTGTACAAGGCCATCATGTCCTGCCCGGAATTGGTAACGTCGTGGATGTGCTGGTCCTTCAGGAAAAACACCGAGTCCGACACCCGCCCGACCGAGTCCATCTGGTGAGA
>NZ_BAAGBJ010000024.1:0-9660 GCF_054785075.1 Lacticaseibacillus suihuaensis
AATATGAGCTGTTTGAATAGCTCGATTTGTTGTTACTAGCGAATTGACTTCGCAATGTTTAATTCTTTTCAATTAAGAAAAGCCCTATCACATTTACGAAACTTTGTTCAGTTTTCAAAGGACTACCTTGTCGTTAAGACAACTTAATGAGTATATCTTATCGCGACGATGTTGTCAACGGTTATTTTAAGGGGTGAATATTTATTCATTCCCGCCGCTCAGCAACCGGTGGGTCGCTTCGACAACAACAAGTATCTTACCAGCCAAAGGGGCGCAACGTCAACCAAAACTTCAACTTTCTGAGGCAAAAAAATAAATCCGAACGGAGTATTTTTATTAATTAATCTCCGTTCGGATTTATCGTGATCAGGCCGTTACTGCCGGCTTAGCGTTCGTCAATTTGAGCTTGCGCTGGCAATCCGGGCACAGCCCGTAAACCTCCAGGTGGTGGCCGGTGACCGCAAACCCGGTTTTACCGGCCGCGACGTTCTCGACATCGCTCATGCCGCTGTACACGAAATCGACGATGCGGCCGCAGTTCGTGCAAACCGCGTGGTAGTGCGGCGCCAGGGCGAAGTCGTAGTGCGTCGCCACATCCCCGATGTTCATCTCCTCGACCAGGCCGAGGTCGATCAAAAGCCGCAGGTTGTTGTAAACCGTCGCCACGCTCATGTGCGGGAAGTCCGGAGCCAAGGCGGCGTAAATCATCTCCGCCGTCGGATGGGCCACGCTGGCGATCATGAAGCGGATGATGGCCACCCGCTGCGGCGTGATTCGAATTCCCTTGGCCTTCAGACGTTCGATGGCCTGATCGTAGACCGTATCCTGCTGATTTGCCACCGTGCCGCCTCCTTACTTTTTATCATAGCTTAACGCTAAATTGGGTCGTGTGCAAAGGGGTCGCGCAAATTTTGCGCGGCCCCCTGCCGTCAATCGTCGGCCTTCTTCGTGTTCTTTTTGCTGCTGGTGCTGGAAGACGCAGACGTGGTGTCTGCGGTATCCGTATCATCGGCGAGCTCCGGCGCGTCGGTCAGGTACTGATCCAGAAGCGACTCGCCCTTGTGCTGACTCAAGACGCTGGTGTTTTCCTTTTGCGCCGCCTTGAGCGTTTTGGTTGCGGTCTTCTTGTTGTAGCTGTAGTCACTCTTTTTGACCTTGGTGAAGCCGCTTGGCGTGTAGAAGCGCAGCAGGTCGCTGTTGATCACGCGGTCGGACAAGGACAACGTCGTGGTCACGCGGTTGGTCGCCGTGTCGATCGCGTCTTTTTGCGCCGCGGTCAGCTTCTTGAGCAACTCACCGGTCTGGGTGTCGTAGTAGCTGCTGCCGACTTTGGTGTAGGTCGGGGTGACAAAATCGCCGTTGCGGAAGGCGACGGTCTGGTCGCGATCCTTGCTCAGCAGGTCGCTGCCGAACTGGATGTAGTTGCTGGACTTCACCCCGAGCAGGTTCTCGATGGTCGGCAGCACGTCGATCTCCCCGCCGTATGTGTGGTTGACGCCACCCTTGAGGCCCGGCATGTGAATCATCAGCGGCACCCGCTGGAACTGGGCGTTGTCAAAATCGTTGAAGTCCGTGCGGCCGAGCAGCTTGGCGACGGCCTTCTTGTGGTTGCCGGAAATGCCGTAGTGGTCGCCGTAAAAGACCAGCATCGAGTTCTTCTCCAGGCCACTCTTTTTAAGCCAGGCCATGAACTCACCGATCGACTGATCCAGGTACTTGGCGGTTTGGACGTAGCCGTCCACGGTCTTGTCGCCGGTCTTGGTCTTGGCGATGGACACGTTCTTCTTGTCCAGCTCGTACGGGTAGTGGTTGGTGACGGTGATCAGCTTCGCGTAAAAGGGCTGCGGCAGCTGCTCGACGTACTTGGTCGAGTACTTCATGAAGATCTTGTCCTTGAGCCCGTAGCCGACCTCGTAGTTCTTGCCGCTTGGGTAGTAGGACTTGGAGATGAAGTAGTCGTACCCCCAGGAGCGATACGCGTTGTCGCGGTTCCAAAAGCTTGGCACATCCCCGTGGAACGCCGCGGTGGTGTAGCCCATCTGATCGAGGATCGCCGGCGCGGCCTGGAAGGTGTTGGTGGTGCCATCCGCCACCATCGCCGAGCCTTCGGCGGTGCCGAACAACGAGTTTTCAAGCATCATCTCCGCGTCGGCGGTTTTGCCCTGACCGACCTGGTTGAAGAAGTTGTCGAAGCTCAGCGTGTCGCTTTGGTGGTAGAGCTTGTTCAGGTTCGGCGTCACCTCCGTGCCCTGCCACTTGAAGTCGATCAGAAACTGCTGGAAGCTTTCAAGGTGGATGATGAAGACGTTCTTACCCTTGGCCACGCCACTGTACTCGACGTTCGGCGCCGTCTGGTGGTTCTTCAGGAACTTCTTGACCGAATCGAGGTCGGAGGCCTTGGCGTTGGCCTTGGCCGCCGAGGTCTTGGCGGTTTTGACCCCGTCGACCATCGTGTAGGCGTTCAGACCCAGGTACTTGACGATGTAGTTATTATCGAAAGTGCGGGTGAGCAACCCCGAGCGGTCGGAGTAGGCCATGCTGAGGTTCGCCCCAATCATGCAGCAGGCCAGCGCCGTGATGCCGAGGGCCACCGATTTTTTGACCGGCGTCGTGTTCATCCGAATCACGCGGAAGGCCAAAAGCAGGATCAAGACCACCAGGTCCAGGAACACGAACCAGTCGCTGGCGTTCATGATGCCAAACACGCCCTTGCTGAGGTTGTTGGACACCGCCCCGGACCCCTTGATCAACGCGAAGGTCAAAAAATCCGAGAACTCGCGGTAGTACAGGATGTTGGCGAACAGCCAAGTGGTGGTCAGCGCATCGATAATCAGCATCGTGATGTACGACTTGCGACCGCTCATGTACAGGGCAATCCCAAACAACAGAATGGTCGTCGGAATCGGGTTGATCGCAAGCAGCAGCTCCTGCATGCTCCCCTTGACGCCGAGGTTGAATTTGGTGTTGTAGGCCCAGTACGTCTTGAGCCAAAACAGTGCGATTGTCAGGGCGAAAAATCCGAACCGGGTGTTAAAGTACCCGCGAATTCGCCTGCCTATTTGAGTCATGGTGTTCCTCCAACTGTGTTGATTGTCGTGTACGGATGAGCTACACACTGGTAAGTCTACACAAACCCCACAGAAAAGACAATTTTCAGCCCTTATTTTCACGGGGTTTAACGACATCTTAACCGGCCGGGCCGGCGGGTTTGGCCTTGCGTGGGCAATTCGGCCGGCCGCGGTTCAACCAGTCGCCGGCTGAAAATTCCGGTGACACCAGCGCCTGAGTTCGCGCCGCGGCGCCGGCCGTGACTCGCCAACGCGCCGGTTGCAGCCGGCGCCGCGACTCGCCGACCTGGCCTCGGATTGACCGGTCTCTTGGTCGCGCCACCCTGACTCCGCCGCAGCGGGTGGGCCTGGATCGCCGCCCCGACCGGCCACGGATTGGCCGCCGCAACGTGGCTGCGCCGACCCAACGACAAAGAGCGGCCGGGCATTTGCCCAACCGCTCTCACACGCGCTACTTAGTTTTCCGAATCGTCGAGCAGGTCAAAGATTTCAATGGCAACAAGGTCGATGTCATCGAAGTCGAATTTCTGGTGTTGATCCATCTCTTCAAGCGTGAATGTCTCGGTTTTGGCGTCGTAGGACACCAAGCCTTTTTCTACGCCGTCCTTTTCGAACCGGCGCGTTTGCACCTCGCCATCCGCTGCTTCTTGCATGGCTTCAAGGCGTTTAATGATCGCAACTAACTGTGAGCTTTTCATGAAACGGCCCCTTTCCTGTACTTCTGTGATAGCGTACCATAAAAACGCTTTTTGTGCCCGTAAAAATCCCCGATTGCCAAAGTTTTTTCACTTTTGCCTGCGCCTTTGCGACGTCATGCGCTGCGGCACCACGGACAGCGCCACGGCCCCCAGCGCCATGCCCAGGTAGTAGGTCAACAGGCGCCACAACAACATCGCCAACACCAGCTGCGACGGCAGCGGCACGTAGGTCGCAAACAGGGTCTTGAAGCTGTACTCCGCCCCGCCGGTGCCGCCGGGAATCGGGAACAGCGAGACGATCATCACGATCATCACGTGCAGCACGATCACCTCGACCAGGCTGACGTGGTTGACGCCGAAGCTGCGCAGCACGAAGTACGGCACTGAGTAGTACAAGAGCAGCTGGGCCAAGGTCAGCGCGGCCGCGCGAAGGACCTTGGTCTTCTCCTGCTTGAGGTGCAGGCTTTCGGCGTAAAACGAATCGATTTTCTCGTTCATCTTGGTCTGCAAGGCGGCCTGTCGCACCGGCCCCGCGAAGCGGCCGTACACCTTGACCGCCCAGGCCACCAGCTGCTTGGTGAAGCGGTAGTGGTACATCACCAACAGCAACCCGCAGATCACGACCACGTGAATGACGAAGCCAAAGACGATGAACCAGGCCAAGGGCCCCAGCCGCCCGGCAACCTGCCGGAAGCCGATTGCGATGGTCAGAATGAAGTTCAAAAGCACCATGAACTGGTAAACCACGAACTTCATCAGCAAGACCGAGCTGGCCCGGCCGCCTTCGACGCCGGCTTGCATCAGCGCAATCAGCTGCGCCGGCTGGCCGCCCGAGGCAAAGGGCGTGATGTTGTTGAACAGCTGCTCGACCAAGGGCACCCGTAGCGCCGCCTGGAAGGGCAGGTGTTCGCCGTCGTGCTGCACGAAGATCTGCACCACCCAGGTCTCAATCACCCAAGAGGCAAGCATCACTAGGGTCGCCACAAGCAGCCACCAGAGGTTCAGGTGCAGCAGGGTCTTGACCACCTGGTGAAAGTGCAGGTGGCGCATCTCGAACAAGAAGATGCTGACGCCCAAAAGCACCATGGCCAAGGCGGCCAGTTTGTTTTTTCTACTCATGACGGCCCTCGGCCAAGGCGGCCTGGCTGCGGTAGAAGTGCTCCCAGACCCGCGCCAAGCGGTCCTCGGAGTAAGTCGCCGCGGCCTGGCTGCTCTTGGCGGCGTAGGCCTGCTGCAGCTTGGGGGAGGCCGCCAGCTCGTGCAGCTTGGCGTTCATCGCGTCAACATCCTTGGCCTTGATCGCGTAAGGCGCGATGATCTCGTCGTACAGCGCCAGGTCCCGCACCATCACCGGCGTCTCGGTGGAAAAGGCCTCGAGCACCGCCATTGGGAACAACTCCTCGTAAGACGGCAACAAAAAAACGCTGGCCATGTTGTAGTAATCCACCATGTCCTCGCGCGGCACGATCCCGGTGAAGGTCAGGTTGTCCGGCGCGTTGGCCACCGCCGACTTCAGGTGGTCGTAGCCGTTGGTGATCATGCCAAAGGAGAAGCCGCCGGCCCAGATGAAGCGCCACTGCGGATTCTGCTTGGCTAAGGCGATGAAATCGTCGACGCCCTTGCGATCTTGCACCTGGCCGGCGCCGAACACCACGAAGGCGTCCTCGGGGATCCCATACTGGCGCCGCAGCCCGGCCCGGGCCGACGTGGTCGCCGGATAGAAGGTCTCACGCGACACGAAGTTGGGAATGTAGGTCACGCGGTGCGGGTCGATGCCGTAAGCCGCCAGCCGCGGAATAAAGTTGGGGTTCACCACCACCAGCTGATCCATGCGCTTGTAAAAGGCGATCACGTACTTGTCCAGCGTGAAGCGAGCCGGACGCGGCAGGCGTAAGCTCTGGTCCAGCGTGTCCGGCAGGAAGTGGACGTAGCCGATTTTGCGGCCGCGCCGCTTGGAGAACGTCGAGGCGAAAAACGCCGGGTCGATGGTGTGGTAGTGGCTGATGACGCTTGGGGAGTACTTGTTGATGCTGATGTGAAACTCCCCTGGAAAATACTTTTCCAAAAGCGCCAACAGCTCCCTGTATACGGCGCCGACGCCTTGCCCCGCGACTTTGTCCGCGGATGAGAACATGTGGATGTCGATCATGGTTACCCCTTTAAAGATGGCCGATCCGACTCAACGGTCACCTTGTCTTCCTTGGCAGACAGCGCCTGTTGGTACCGCGCGATCGCCGCGTCGTAGAATGCCAGCACCCGATCGCCGAACAGGTCGGCCGAAATGGCGGCGAGCTTGGCCTCGCGCGGCGCTGGATCGCTGAAGGCCTGCGGGTGGGTCAGGTAGCCGCAGACCTGGCGAATCATGTCCGGCTCGTTATCGAAGGTGGTGCCGATGGCCGGATCGTCCAAAAGCGTCTGGGTGTACTCCCCGCTCCAGGCGACGACCTTGCGCTCAGCCGCTAGCGCCTCGATGTAGGTCAGCCCCTGCGACTCGGAGTCGCTGGCCGACACGAACACGTCGCCGACGCGGTAGTAATCCGGCACCGCACTGTGGTCCACCTCGCCGGTGAACCGCACGTGCTCGCCGAGCCCCAGCGCTTCGGCCTGCGAAGCCAGGTCCTCCCGCGCCGGTCCGTCGCCGACAATCAGCAGCACGGCGTCTGGCACCTGCTTCAAAATCGCCGGCATCGCCGCCACCAGCTTGTCGATGCGCTTCTCGTAGGCCACGCGCGACAACGACAGCAGCACCGGCACCCCGCAAAGCCCCAGCCGTTCGCGCAGCTGCGGGTCCTTGGCCTGCTGGAACTGGGTCAAGTCGACGCCGGTGGGAATGATGGCCATCGGCGTTTTGATCCCGTAAGCCTCAAGCGAGGCCTTCGCCCGCTCGGACGGCGCCACCACGCCGGACACGTGGTACAAAAAGGCGCGGATGAACTGCTTCACGTGGTAAGGCCGCAGCAGGTGGCCATTCATCACGTAATGCAGGTAATCCTCGTACATGGTGTGGTACGTGTGAACGACGGGAATCTTCAGCTCCCGGGCCACGAACTTGCCGATGTAGCCCATCGAGAACTCGGTTTGCGTGTGAACAATGTCCAGCTGCAGCTCCTTGGCCACCTGGTAGGCGTGAAACAGCCCCCGCACCGCGATGCGGCGGTCGGTGAACGAGACGAACGGGACACTGGTGAAGCGAAACAGGTTGGGCTCAACGGCCGCTTCGGGCACATGCGGGTCCGTGGTGGTGAAGATGTACACCACATGCCCCTTGCGCTCCAGGTCGTCCTTCAACGTCTTAATTGAGGTCGCCACGCCACTGACCTGCGGAAAATACGAATCCGTAAAAATGCCAATATTCATCAGACTGCCTCCAAACGTCGAACTCCGGTTAAATACAGTATATCGGCTAACCCAAACCGATTCAATTTTCTGTTTTGCTCACTCATGATTTTAACAGAATCGTTACGTGCTGCCCTCGACCCTAAGACCGAAAAGCCGCCAGGTGGTAGCCAACCCACGGCGCCGCCGCCGACCGGTTAAGGCCCTGCCTCGCGGCCACCGCTAACCACACCTCATGACGAACACCCCGAGCCGTGCCAGGCAGCCGACGCCGGTCGCTAGCGGCCGCCTCGCTGGCGCCACGACCGCCCGACCGCTTCGCTGCACTGCGGCTGAGTTGGCCCAGCCCAGGCCGCCGGTCGGAGCCGGTTGCCACGGCCTCGGGTAAGCCCAGGTGACCTGGCGCAGGGTACAAAAAAAGCCCCATCTCTGGGACCGATGATACCGGCAATCGGGGTCGAACCGATACTCCATCGCTGGAACTGGATTTTGAGTCCAGCGCGTCTGCCAATTCCGCCATGCCGGCATAATATTCATCTATTTCTCGAAGCGACAGCCTGAGAAAGGCGGTGATCGGATTTGAACCGACGCATATAGGTTTTGCAGACCTTTGCCTTACCACTTGGCTACACCGCCGTGAGCAATTGGGGTAGCTGGATTCGAACCAGCGCGTGACGGAGTCAAAGTCCGTTGCCTTACCACTTGGCTATACCCCAATCAAGGGCGGTATGTGGGAATCGAACCCACGTATGCTGGATCCACAAACCAGTGTGTTAACCACTTCACCAATACCGCCATATTAACAAAAAGCAGGGATAGTAGGAATTGAACCCACACTGACGGTTTTGGAGACCGTAGTTCTACCTTTAAACTATATCCCTATAAATGGAGGATCTAGGATTCGAACCTAGGAACCCGAAGGAACGGATTTACAGTCCGTCGCGTTTAGCCTCTTCGCTAATCCTCCGAAAAAATGGCGCGGGACGGAATCGAACCGCCGACACATGGAGCTTCAATCCATTGCTCTACCAACTGAGCTACCGAGCCATTAACGGTTCCAACGAGACTCGAACTCGTGATCTCCTGCGTGACAGGCAGGCGTCCTAACCAACTAGACCATGGAACCAACAATTATTCAATTGTAATTGCGGGAGCTGGATTTGAACCAACGACCTTCGGGTTATGAGCCCGACGAGCTACCAGACTGCTCCATCCCGCGATAATGTATAAAGGAGAATGAGGGATTCGAACCCTCGCGTGGGTTTCCCCACCTGACGGTTTTCAAGACCGTTCCCTTCAGCCAGACTTGGGTAATTCTCCATATGAGGCATGACCCGTACGGGATTTGAACCCATGTTACCGCCGTGAAAGGGCGGTGTCTTAACCACTTGACCAACGGGCCGCAGAACGGAGAAGGAGGGATTTGAACCCTCGCGCCAGTTTCCCGACCTACACCCTTAGCAGGGGCGCCTCTTCAGCCACTTGAGTACTTCTCCATATTAATCTTGGAACACTGGGCCTAAATGGACTTGAACCATCGACCTCACGCTTATCAGGCGTGCGCTCTAACCAGCTGAGCTATAGGCCCATAAATCTCGATCCAGCGGGTGACGAGAATCGAACTCGCGACAACAGCTTGGAAGGCTGTGGTTTTACCACTAAACTACACCCGCATATGCGGATACTGGCGCGGGACAGAATCGAACTGCCGACACATGGAGCTTCAATCCATTGCTCTACCAACTGAGCTACCGAGCCGACACCGGTTCCAACGAGACTCGAACTCGTGATCTCCTGCGTGACAGGCAGGCGTCCTAACCAACTAGACCATGGAACCAATTGCGGGAGCTGGATTTGAACCAACGACCTTCGGGTTATGAGCCCGACGAGCTACCAGACTGCTCCATCCCGCGATAATATATTTAGTATACCTACTGCGATCCACCGTGTAAAGAACGGATGGACCTTGTAGGGCTCGAACCTACGACCGGACGGTTATGAGCCGTCTGCTCTAACCAACTGAGCTAAAGGTCCAGGCCAATCGCGGCGGGGGGGATCGAACCCTCGACCTCCCGGGTATGAACCGGACGCTCTAGCCAGCTGAGCTACACCGCGATAAATCTCAATTAAAAAGAACGAGCAAGTCGTTCCTATCGGGAAAACAGGATTCGAACCTGCGACCCCCTGGTCCCAAACCAGGTGCTCTACCAAGCTGAGCTATTTCCCGAGCACTGCACCCAGTAGGAGTCGAACCTACAACCTTCTGATTCGTAGTCAGACACTCTATCCAGTTGCGCTATGGGTGCATATTACATTGTTTCGCCTAGCGGCGAAGCGGAAGACGAGATTCGAACTCGCGACCCCCACCATGGCAAGGTGATGTTCTACCACTGAACTACTTCCGCATGAAACTGTGATCCAATACCTGAATGGCACTGGAGGATACAGGGCTCGAACCTGTGACCCTCTGCTTGTAGGGCAGACGCTCTCCCAACTGAGCTAATCCTCCATAAATGAAGCGCGGCAGCTTCCTACCCTCGCAGGCAGTCACCCACCAA
>NZ_BAAGBJ010000025.1:0-6644 GCF_054785075.1 Lacticaseibacillus suihuaensis
ACGGTCTTAACCGCGGCCTTGACGCCGGCCTGAGCGGCGATGACGGCCTTGGACGCCGCCTGAATTTCGGCGGTGCTGGAGTAGTTGGCGGTGACCGAGCCGTTCTCGGCGGCCGGCTTGGCGGTCAGCTGCACGATCACGTCGACGTAAGCGTTTTGCTGCTGCTTGGTCGTCATGGTCTGGTAGTTGATACCCTTGGTGGCCAGCTGGTCGATGATGGCCTGGCGAACCGGGCTGGTGCCTTCCGCGATCGTCGCTGCCTTGGTGGCAGTCGTGCCGGTCTTGGCGATTGATTGTAGCTGTGCGTTAATATCCGCTTTGACTTGTGTCTCGAGGAATGGTGAGACCGCTAATGCCCCTAAAGCCGCGGTGCTCGCCAGAAAAATCGTTAATTTACGATTCTTAAGCTTCACAATGACCCCTCCATGCTTTTCAAAAAATTTGAATTGCCTTGGTTAGCAATATGGCCATTATAATCATATTAGCTAGATTTGTCGCCATTTTTTAACGAAGTGCTCATAAAAAATTCAAAAATGCCGAAACCGGCCGCTTACAGCGCTCGTTTTCATTTTCAACCAAACCATCATTGTAAATAAATTAGATTTGCAATTAAGTTCTTATGTTCGCATTTGATTGAGCGACGGCATCAAAAACGCCCCGCAGCTTTGCGCTGACAGGGCGATTCGACAACGATGAAAAATACCACTAGGTGCGTTTCTTGAGCGCGGTCCCGGCCAGGCCGAACAACGCGCCGACTACTGCGAAGACGCCCAGGGCAGAGGCAACATAGTTCACCTCGTCACCTGTCTGGGGCAGATTTTGCTTGCTCGCAGTGGTTTGACTGCCAACTTTGACCGCAGTGGTCATCACTTGGGCCTTGGTTGCCGGTGTTGTGACTGCAGGCGTCACCGCTGGCACAGGAACCGATGGCCGCGTTCCCTGCACCGGCTTGTGGCCGTGTCGGTGCCCCCTGCTTGGCTTGTGGCCCATTCCCGGTTTCGAGCTGTCACCGGGCTTGGAACCTGGTTCGGTTGTCGTGCCCGTCCCTGGATCGGGTTTGGTTCCAGGATCAATCGTGGTCCCCGGGTCGGTCGTGGTGCCTGTCCCAGGATCAGTCGTGGTGCCTGTACCCGGGTCGATCGTGGTCCCATCGCCTGGTTTCGTCCCCTCACCGGTTTGGCCTGCGAACTTGGCCGAGAGTCGCGACTGCTCACCGAGCTTGAACTCGTTGAACGATGCATTGTCTTGGTCCAGCTTCGCCTTGGCCGCAGCTGCAGCCAAGGCGTTTCTGGCCGCGATGTCAGCGGCGAGTTGCGCGGACTCCTGCGCCTTGAAGGCGTTGAACGTCTGGTTCGCCTGATCTTCGCGGAACTTCGCCAGCTCTGCGGCCTTTGCGTTCTTCGCCGCCACGTCGGCTGCGAGCTGTTGATTCTCCGCCGTCTTGTAGTCGTTGAACGTCTGGTTCGCCTGATCCTCGCGGAACTTCGCGAGTTCGGCACCCTTCTCGTTCTTCGCCGCCACATCGGCTGCCAGTTGCTGGGACTCCGCCGCTTTGTAGTCAGTGAACGTCTGGTTCGCCTGATCCTCGCGGAATTTCGCGAGCTCGGCACCCTCCGCGTTCTTCGCCGCCACGTCGGCTGCGAGCTGTTGATTCTCCGCCGTCTTGTAGTCGTTGAACGTCTGGTTCGCCTGGTCCTCGCGGAACTTCGCGAGCTCGGCACCCTTCGCGTTCTTCGCCGCCACGTCGGCTGCGAGCTGTTGATTCTCCGCCGTCTTGTAGTCGTTGAACGTCTGGTTCGCCTGGTCCTCCCGGAACTTCGCCAGCTCAGCCCCTTTTGCGTTCTTCGCCGCCACGTCGGCCGTAAGCTGCTGGGACTCCGCCACCTTGTAGTCATTGAACGTCTGTGCCGCCTGGTCCTCGCGGAACTTCGCCAGCTCGGCGCCCTTCGCGTCCTGCGCCGCCACGCCAGCCGCAGGTGTCGCAGGCTGGCCCGGTTGGTCGGCCGCCGAAAGCTTCTCGAGCGCGGCCTTCATGCTATCTTGCAGGGCTTGCGGCACCGCCGCCTGTAAAGCGCCTGCGGCCAGCGCATCGCGGATCGCAAGCTCCTGCTGTGCCACGGTCGCATTGGCTGCGGCAAGGCCGGTCGCGGTCGTCAAGTCGCCGCCGTCAATCGCATCGATGACCGTTTGGTACACGTTGTTCAGGCGCTGCTGAATCAACGCGTCTTTTTGGCTGTCGCCAAGCTCGCCCAGCGCGGTTGTCATGCCGTCCAGCAGCACCTGCGGGATCGCCGTCTGATCGGCCCCGGCCGCCACCGCGGCGGCGATTGCCGCATCCTGCTTCTCCACTTCGGCGTTGACCGCGGCGATGCCGGCCGGCGTGGTCAGGTCGCCGCCGTTGACGGCTGCAATCACGGCCTGGTAGGCGGCCTCCAGCGCCGCCTGAGCGTCTGCCGGTGCGGCCGCGGTGACGGTATCATCGGCACGGACGACCTGCGCGGTTGACGGCGCGGCGATCAGTGCAGACAGCAATGCGGCGGAGACGACCCCTGCGGCCACCCAGCCGCGGCGGGTCTTGTAGAGCTTCTTGGCGCCATTACGAGTTCCCATTCGTACTCCTCCTTGTTCTGCCAACATACCCAATGAAAAGACTACGCCCAAAATGATATTCGCTGTCATCGTAGCCGTCAAATTTTAGCTCCAGGAGAAAAAGTTGAAGTGTTTAATCGTTTTAACGCATAAAAAAGAAGCCTGCCCGGAGGCAAGCTTCTTCTTATTGTTCAGGTTAAGCCATTAGGCACGCTTCTTGAGGGAAGTGCCGGCCAGGCCGAACAATGCGCCGACAACTGCGACAACACCCAGGGAGGAAGCGACAACGTTCACGTCGTCACCGGTCTGTGGGAGGTCCTTCTTGGTCGCCGTGGTCTGATCGTTGGTCTTAGCAGCGGTCGTCTTCACAGCAGCCGTGGTTGCAGGCGTCTTAACGGCAGGCGTGGTCGTTGCAGGCTTGGTAGCCGGCGTCGTTGCGGTGCCCTTGTTGGCGAACTTAGCGGACAGACGGGAAGCTTCGTCCAACTTGTATTCGTTGAAGGAGGCGTTGTCTTGGTCCTGCTTAGCCTTGGCCTTAGCGGCAGCCATGGCGTCGAAGTGCGCGATTACGCCCTTCGTGAAGCCAGCGGAGAAGGCATCCTTGTAAGCGTCGGACTTGCCATCAAGAGAAGGCAGAACCGCACCGGTTTCGCCGTACTGGTAGCCGGCCTTGTAGCCAGCCAGCTTGTCGAAGTGAACTTCGGAGCCAGCGGTGAAGCCTTCGGAGAAGGCGTTCTTGTAGGCGTCGGACTTGCCGTCAAGAGAAGGCAGAACCGCACCGGTCTCGCCGTACTGGTAACCAGCCTTGTAGCCGGCAGCCTTGTCAGCGTTAGCCTGAGTCGTTGCGTCTTGGGTAGCCTTGGCGTCAAGAACGGCCAGGTGACCTGCGTAACCTTGGGTGTAAGCCTTGGAGAAGGCTTCCTTGTAGGCGTCAGACTTGCCAGCCAGGTCAGGCAGCGTTGCGCCGGTCACACCGGTCTGGTAGCCAGCCTTGGTCCCAGCCAACTTGTCGGCGTAAACCTTGCCGCCATCCGTGAAGCCCTTGGAGAAGGCTTCCTTGTAGGCGTCGGACTTGCCGGCCAAATCAGGCAGAACCGCGCCAGTTTCACCGTACTGGTAGCCAGCCTTGTAGCCAGCATCAGCAACAGTCTTGGCACTCAGGCGGGAAGCTTCACCCAACTTGTATTCGTTGAAGGAGGCGTTGTCCTGGTCAGCCTTAGCAGCCGCAGCAGCAGCGGCAGCAGCGTTCTTAGCCGCAACATCCTTGGCGAGTTGAGCAGCTTCTTCAGCCTTGTAAGCGGTGAAGGAGGCGTTGTCTTCGTTAGCCTTGGTCGTCGCGTTTTGAGCAGCCTGGGCTTCAAGAATTGCCTGGTGAGCTGCAAAGCCCTGGGTGTAAGCCTTGGAGAAGGCCGTCTTGTAAGCGTCGGACTTGCCATCAAGAGAAGGCAGCGTTGCGCCGGTTACGCCGGTCTGGTAGCCAGCCTTGGTGCCAGCCAGGGTGTCAGCGAAGGTCTCGCCGCCCTTGGTGAAGCCAGCGGAGAAGGCTTCCTTGTAGGCGTCGGACTTGCCAGCCAGATCAGGCAGAACCGCACCGGTTTCACCGTACTGAACGCCAGCCTTGTAGCCAGCCTGCTTGTCGGAGTAAACCTTGCCGCCATCCGTGAAGCCCTTGGAGAAGGCTTCCTTGTAGGCGTCGGACTTGCCGGCCAGATCAGGCAGAACCGCACCGGTTTCACCGTACTGGTAGCCAGCCTTGTAGCCAGCAGCAGCTTCAGCGTTAGCCTCGGTCGTTGCGTCTTGGGTAGCCTTGGCATCAAGAACAGCCAAGTGACCTGCGAAGCCCTGGGTGTAAGCCTTGGAGAAGGCTTCCTTGTAGGCGTCGGACTTGCCGTCAAGAGATGGCAGCGTTGCGCCGGTCACGCCGGTCTGGTAGCCAGCCTTGGTCCCAGCCAACTTGTCGGCGTAAACCTTACCGCCTTCGGTGAAACCACCGGAGAAGGCCGTCTTGTAGTCGTCAGACTTGCCGGCCAGGTCAGGCAAAACCGCACCGGTTTCGCCGTACTGGTAGCCAGCCTTGTAAGCTGCAAGCTTTTCGCCGCGAACGGCAGCACCAGCGTTGAAGCCCCGTGCAAAGGCAGCCTTGTAAGCCTCGGACTTGCCAGCAAGAGAAGGAAGGGTTGCGCCGGTTTCGCCGTACTTGTAGCCGTCAGCGTAAATAGCGTCGGTGTCTTCAACATGGGTCGTGCGATCGCCGGTACCAAAGTCCGTATCAACCGCAGCCTTGCCGTTAACCACGATGTAAGCCTTGCTCAGCTTCTTCGGCGTTGCGGTGCCCGTGTAGTCAACGAAGGAAGGATCGTAGCTTGAGCGACCGGTATCGATGGTGTAGCCTTCCGGAACGCCGCTCTTGATAGCGGATTCGTACTTATCGATGGAAGCACCAGCCTGGTCGTAAACGCGCTTGGAGCTCAGGATCTTGCCAGTCGCGCCGTCGATGTAGTCAATCTGGTAAGTCGTGGTGCCAACCGCAGATTCAGCCTTCTTGTTCACATAGATGTGAGCCTTGCTGATTGTTGCAGCAGACTTGCCGGTTACTTTTTGAACAGTCGGATCCTTATAGTTGATGAAGGTCGGATCGTAGCTGGTTCCCTTGGCGCTAATCACGTAGCCTGCAGGAACGTTATCCTTGATGGTAGACTCGTACTCGTCGATGGACGTGCCGGCCTGATCGTAGATTGTCTTGGAAGCCAGAATGTTGCCGGTACCGTATTCGATGTAGTCGATCTGGTATGCGGTCTTCGCGTTGGACTCCTTCAGCGCGGTGGCAGCGTCATCGGCAGCCTTGGCCGCAGCCTTAGCAGCAGCAACGAAGGCATCAGCAGCAGACTTGGTAGAAGCCAATTCGCCGTCAGCGTTGAAGCTGGAGTTGAACAGGTAGTCAATGTCACCGTTGAAGGTCCGGCCGGTCTTGGCATCGGTCAGGTTGCCGTTAGCGCCAAGGATAGCCTTGTAGGTGTTCTTCAACGTGTTGTTGAGGCTCTCAACGGCTGGCTTCAGCGCAGCGACCAATTCGGCACGCGTGGTGTGATGGCCCCGCTGTTGACCTGGCCGGAAACGGCATCGAAGTCACCGTAGAAGCTCTTGCCAGTGGCTGGGTCTGTTTGGTTACCAACACCGTACTGGCTAACGGCCTGCTTGGCCTTCTGGATGGTTGCCAGCAAGTCAGCCTTGGTGACGGCAGCCTGCGCAGTAGTGGTTGTGTCGCCGGCAGCAGCAGATACTTGTTGCCCGCCAAGTGCCTGGACGCTCAGCAGCGTTGCGGCGGCAACCCCTGCGGCGATCCAGGTTTTGTGCGCCTTATAAAGTTTCTTTGCACCATTACGATTGCTCATGTGCTTATTCTCCCCCTAAGTGGAATATAATAGTAGAAACACCTGTGAGACAGCAGCCCAGACGAGCCACGTCACTAACCCAGATTATAATGCTCATTTGCACCTTCGTCAAAACAATTCTAATCAGACGATGTCATTTTTATAATTGAACAATATCAGTATTCAAAACAAAAACACAGGTATTCGGAGATTGTTCCTTTGCATTTATGCAAACGGTTTGAATAACTGAGATGACGAACCGTTTACCCGCGACACGACCTGTCGCCCCAGCTGAGCAGACAACGGGTCGTCGTTATTTATTGATCAATTTCCGCAAAATGTATAACAAATGCGCTGAACGAGTTTAACCGGCCTTTTCGGCTTAGTTTCAAAATTTAAATTTGTTTTCCTGTATTTTGATAAGTTTTTTCTTGAACTTGTGCAACCCGCTCGCGGCCGCCCCCTTGACAGCCGCCGCGGTATCCGCTAAGCACCGCTCTGTTGCGCTTTTCCTACCAATTTCGGACCGATTAAGGTATGGTTGGGTTATCACAGACATGGAGGGATTTCACATGAAAGTTCGCAAGGCCGTGATTCCGGCCGCGGGGCTCGGCACCCGCTTTTTGCCGGCCACCAAGGCGCTGGCCAAGGAGATGCTGCCGATTGTCGACAAGCCGACCATCC
>NZ_BAAGBJ010000026.1:0-5973 GCF_054785075.1 Lacticaseibacillus suihuaensis
TGAGCGCGCTCGAGCTCAGCGACGAGCTGCCAAGGTAGTCGTAGCCAGCTAACTCAACTCATCAAAGATAACAGTTCATCTCACGGTGTCGTGCCATGGGGTGGCTAACTTGTTCTTGCAATTTGCGGTATTAAACAAATTTTAAAATCTTAATGATATTCTTTTAATTGAAAGCTTTTATCCCGAATTTTTTTGACATAAGCCTTGTACTTAGTCCGGCCAAGTGGCGTGACAATTGCGACTCGATAATGATTACCAGGCAGGCTGATGTCAGTCACCCCAGTTTGATCTGATTTAAAAGAATGTATATGTCGACCTCGTTTCACCACGACTTGTGTGGCTTCAGCCGGTACTTCCAGCAAATAATGCTTTCGGCCAAGCATCAAACTGCGCATTACGAAACCGATCAGGCCTAAAATGATCACCGCGCCTAAAAGTGCGACAATTAGCTTTAATTTGTTCCACCAAACCGCCCAACTTGAGGCCTCGTCATCTGCCTTAACGTAAGGAATTCGGCGACCCGTTATCAACAATCGATGAGAATTGATCATATAAGGCGTGCAGGTCATTAAGGTCACAAGATCCTGTCCCGGCACAATTCTTAGCTGCCGGGTATCACTTGGCTCAATAACCTGGCGCTTAAAGACTTGGTAAGCCAATTTATGATTGCCTATGCTAATAAAAAACTTGTCGCCTTTTTTTAACGCTGGTACTCGGGTAAAAAGTTCAGCGTTTGGCACACCACGATGCGCTGAAATGACAGCATGGGTATTTTTACCACCAGTTGGATAACTTGTACCATCCAATAAACAGGCGCCAAATTGTAGAAGCCAATCGCTTGTATGATCAAAAACCGGCAGACTAAGGCCAATTTTGGGAATCGTCAACTGAGCAACTGTCTGACGAGTCAAGATTTGTTGATTCCGTTTTGCCGCTGTTTTTGCGGTTCCTTGATCATTAACGGCATGATTAAAACTGGCAACGCCGGGCATTTGCTGACTTGCTGCCAACTGTTTATTTTTTTGCAAATACTCGTTATATTCCCGCCGCAACACCATCTGATTCTTCCGCGCTTCTTGTTGTCGATACTTGTCGATGACTTGCTGATTTTGGTGAGAAACGTAAGCATCACTTGCAAATGGATAGCATAAAACACCAAAACCCGCTAAAAGAAGGCATCCAATCACAATATCAATCAAGCCTAAAGGTCGACGTGTTCGTTTTGTCACTCTGATTACCTCGCCATATCAAAACAAGAGCGCCATCGACGCTCTTGCTTGACTCATTTATCTTATTAACTTTTTAGAAACCATTGCGGCGCTTGCGATAGGCAACTGCTCCAAATGCAATTAAGGCAACGCCCAAAATCGCAAAAATGAATGTGCCAGTGCCACCAGTATGTGGCAGAATGCCGCTTGGTGCATCTAGAATGTCGCTAGACGAATTATCAGCTTTAAAGTCTGTATTGGCAGCAGCATCATAACCATCCGGCACGTTTGTTTCAACTGCCGTGTAAGTCGTGGTGTTATCAGCAAATCCATTTAAGCCAAACTTACCGCTCTTATCAGACGTGAAAACAGTAGCATCGCTTTCAGCAACCCACGTCAATCGATAATTGTTGGCCAATACATCGATAAATCCTTCGCCGATGCTGACGCTTTGACCATCTTTGTCTGTCAACTTCAAAAACTTGCCATCACTATTGCTAATCTTAAAGCCGGCTCCTTCAAGCACTTCTTTAGTCTCAGCATCTTTCTTAACAAAAGTGCGCTCATAGGTGGTCTTTTGAACATTCTTTGGGTAGACATAGACATTCCCGTCGGCTGCTGCCTTGGCTGGTAAGGTTAACCAGAAATCGGCAGACGTGTTATAACCAGCTCGCGGATTTGTTTCATGGAAAAGATAGACAGCAGCACGAGTCTTACCACTGGCATCTTTTGATTGGGTTGGCAATGCTTGGGTTAGTTGCCCCTCGTCATTAGTCGTACCGGTTGCGACAACCGAAGTACTATCAAAACTGCCTTTATAATCCTTAGGCGATGTCCAATAATTGTCTGTCACGTTGTAAATGGTGAAATCAACGCCTTGTAAAGGCTTAGCACCATCGCCGGTCCAAATTTGATCAGTCGCACGATCAATGGCAGTAACATCTTTTTCAAACCCGTATTTAGTAAGGACAACGTTTTGTGTTGTCGTATCATTCGTATCTGCTTGAACCCGAGTGCCATTAAACCCGATAACCATCAGTAATGTCATTAGGATCGTGCTGGTTAATGTCAGCACTTTCTTGGCAATTGTCTTTGTCATTCTTATCACTCCCACTTATTAATTTTTTGTTTTTTCATGTTAAAAGCAAGTACTGTCGCGAAAATTATCAACCCGAGCGTTGAAAGCCAAGCTGCAACTGTATCACCCGTTTGTGGCAACAATTGACGTGTTTTCTTTGGAACTTTTTTGGGGGCGTCGGTGTGACTACTTACCATTTTGTTCTTAGGAAATAAATCAATGCGTGATTGATTCCCATGTTGAAGGTTGCTTGACATGACAACCACAAGATTCTGACTGGCTCCAATGTTCTTGGGTGCCGCTGTTTCTTTAAAAAGATAAACCGCAGCATGCTGCCCCTGTCGGAGTGGTAAATCGCCAAAGTATGCTTCTCCCTGACCAGTCGTCACAACCTGTTCGATAAGGCTGGAGCTAGCAGGCTGATAGCTATCTTGACTCAACGTCGTTTGTGCTGCTTCAATCGCACCGCCATTTTTGGAGACAAGCTGCCAAAAGTCAGCGGTCACGTCATAAACTGTGAACGTCACACCGTTTAACGGTACATCTGCCTGCGAAAAGTCGGGTTTTGTTGTCCCGTTATTTGCTTGTTGGGTTGGCAAGGTATCTTTAAACAACAGCTTATGCAACACAACATCAACAGTGGTCGGCACAGTTGCCGCCTGTGTCTGCTGCAACGTTGTCGTTGCCAAACTGACTAGTAGTGCCAAGCAAAAGGTCAAAATCACTAACGGACGGAAGGATTTAGTCATGTTGCTTCACCACCCATCGCTTTATCAAAACAACCAGTAATAAAAGGAACGCTGCGCTGATCAATCCCAGTGCGATACCAAGCAATCGCTGATAGCCCTGACCACCTGTATGTGGCAAAATTGCAAGTGGCTGATTAATCGCCTGCAAAGTGATCGTGCTGCCATCAATCGCTAATGTGTATCCGTTCTTACTTTCGCCCGGCTTCAATGCCTCACCGTCAATCGTGACGGTTGCCTCTTTACCAGTCGTAGCTACCTGAATGGCAATCTTTGCAGGATTGCTTTGATAGCCATCTGGTGCTTTTGTTTCTGACATCGTATAGGTACCATCTGCAATTAATTTTGTCGCAAACGCTTGTCCCTCAGATGTCGCCGATGATGTTATCGTCTCAGATTCCCCAGCACTTGGTTGCAGGGTAAACGCTGCACCTGCAAGATATTGGCTTTGATTATCCTGTTTGATGACCCGCAAAGTCATGGATGGCTTTGGTTCATCGTATTTCGTTAGCGTCAGAATTTGCTGGTGATCCCCGGTCACCGTAAAATCATCTGACTTATCACCAACAGGATTCAAAGTCTGCTGGCCATTAATAACACTCCCTGATGTCACGTTGTCCTTTGTGCCATGGTATTGCCATTGCCCATCAGACGTTAGCTGAAAAAGATACGTTGTCCCATCAAGTTGATAACCTGTAGGTGCTGCAGCTTCCTGAATACCGTAATACCCCGGCGCTAGTGCCTGCAGATCCGTTGACGTGATGGCGTTGGTTTTGGATGCCTGCTGAAAACTGTTATCGCTGTACTGGGTTAAGTTAAACTGCATGGCCTTCAACTGATCTGCTGATAAATCAGTACCATCGGTTGTTTTTTTCTGAAATTGAAAACCATACTGCTGATTTGTCAAAGTCAACGTTGCTGTTCGCTGATCCATATTTTGAGAACTGATAAACGAACTCAAATCAATTCCCGAGGCATCTTCACTCTTAACGACATATGAAAAACTTTGACCCTGATTGTTATACGCAGGTGCCGTAAGGCTAGCTTTCCAGTTATCAGCTTTTTTAAGGACTAAGGTCTGTTGCCAATTTGGATCAAGCGAACCGTCAGCCACTTTTCGCTGCACCGTGACGTTGAGCGTATCCGGTAACGATTGATTGCTTAACTGGCGCCATTGCTTCTGCACATAAACTGTAGTTGCTGGTGCCCTGCCTGAAGGAATCCCAAAGTCAACAGCGGCAGCGCCCGCTTTTGGTGTCAACAATGTTTCACCATTCATTTGGTACCAAAAATCAGGCTTGAAGCCAGCATCCTCTGTTTTGATCCAGACTTGATAATGGATTTGAACTTCCTGATCCTGACCCAAGTTCATGTGATTCACCGTCAATTGACCATCTTGGATCGCCGCACTTGGTAACTCACTTGCTGGCACAGTTTGCTTGCCGACACTCGTAACGCTCGCCTGGTTGTTCGCATATTGAAATTGCGTACCAATCGGGTCTGTGATCGTGCCGTCGGTGACAGTATTAAAGTTTTTGATAATGTCCTTTGCCTGATTGTTCAAATAAGCCTCAACAGCATCGGCACTATCAGCATCTTTGTATAAATCCGGTGAACTGGTAATAAGTTGCATGTTTTGGCGTATTTCTTCTTTTGTCATGTAGGGGTCGTCGTCAGCCAATTGAATGCCTAAAGCGTGCACCTCATTACCACTATCTTTTGCTATCTTGGCCTCACCCAATGTTGCTGGCCAAGTATCATATATGCGATTACCTGAACTATCGATGTACGGCCATCTCAGTTGTGCGGTATCTCCTGGTTCATCTCTTCTGGATTCAAAATTAATGCCATACAATGTGCCATTTATCCACTCTGAATTTATCACCTTGTTAGAAAAAGTCGGCACGCCATCAGTTAACAAAATCATCATTTTTTTATTGCCACTGGTGTCCGCATTCAGCATGGCTGATCCTTGCCGCAAACCAATCTGCGTATACGTACCCCCTTGAAACTTTGGACTCAATGCACCATTAATCGCTTGTTGATGACTGGTATTCCCTGCTTTGCCTAATCCGACACTAATATAACCCGAGTTGCCTCCGATATAACCGGGACTAGAAAACCCAATTAAGCCAACATTGACGTAATCACCTAGACCGGCGTTTTGAATAGAATTCAAGAAATTCTTAACGCCAGTACGAACAGCACCAGCTCGATTCGTGCCACTGCTGTTTGACTCCATTGACCCAGACATATCAACAACTAAGACAATATCTACAGGCTTGACATTTTGCTGTGTATTGCCTTTGACATTCAAATAAACGTCGTACAATCCAGGGGTATTCGTCTCTTTAGCATATTTTCGAATCTGATAATCCGGATTATTGGGATCACCAAATTTCAGGTAAGAATTCGTGGTATTAGTCGCATCACCATCCCATGTTGTATTGGTATCCCACCCTGAAACTTGATCCCCGCCACGTTGATTGATTACATTTTGTTGTCCCGTGACCTGCCAAGAATTTGTTGGATAGGTACCATTAGCATCGGTTTGATAGGTTGGGCGAATGTTAGCAGCGGCTGTCACAACTGAACTGTCACTTGTCACTAAGCCTGTTAACATACTCATCAAAATCAATAAGACCGCGAACAAATGCCCAGTTCTCGCCACTTTAGCTGTCATCTTCGTCACATTTTCATCCTCCTCTCAAGTGAAATTTTAGCCACTGACAGTGCAATCATTCATGCGCTTACAACTCGAAAGTTTTGAGCTATAGACTGCACAAATCAAATTTACACTAATTAGATTATACCTCAATTTTCAAGTCAAGTGCAACGATGATAACGAATTCTTGATAGTGGTCTAGGCTGTTACGCCATGCATCGGTAGTAATCGCATGGGCGAAGATAGTTCAGAATACGTCTGGGACGATGGTTCAGT
>NZ_BAAGBJ010000027.1:0-5947 GCF_054785075.1 Lacticaseibacillus suihuaensis
ATGGTGACCTTTGGTGTGAGACATGATATTCTGTTCTTGCATCAAGACGATACCTCTTTCATTAATTGTGTAGGAACTTTAATGATAACAGGTCGTATCGACTTGGTGTTTTTTATTTTGTCTGAGTGCTAACGATAGTGGCTAACTTGATTGTAAAACGCGGGATGCATTTATTATATGACAGTAATGTCCTAAAATCACTAGTATCAAACGCTACACGTTTTTGAACAGCCACTAAATATGACTTTTGAGCATAATCTGGCGTGTAATCTTGAAATGCGTCACGTATATCAAGACTTGGGAGATTTTCATCGGAAATAATGCAATCATTATATGCATTATAAAACTCATTGAGCCTTGCTCCAATAACGTGCTTCACTTCAGCACGAATTCTCTGTGGACAATTTAACGATCGACAAACGTGTTGCCAAAGCCGTTTTAATCCGAAGCCAGGCCAGTATTGCTCCCCGTCTTCCTTGAAGTATCCCCCTCGCCGACGATTTCGAATTAACTGCTCCAGTTTGTCAAAATCAAGGTTAGTCACTATCTGATTACGTAAGGCTTCAGGCAAATGTTTCCCCTTGTGAAATTGCGGTTTTTAGGGATTATAGCTAAACACGGCAAAATCATTTTCGCAAATTGCAAGAACAAGTTAGCCACTCCGTGGCACGACACCGTGAGGCGAACTGTTACCTTTGATGAGTTGAGTTAGCTGGCTACGGCTGACTTGGCAGCTCGTCGCTGAGCTCGAGCGCGCTCAGCGATGAAGACTTCCTCGGTCGTGCGATATTTGAGTTGGCGACGAGGGAGGCGGTTGAGCCGATCTTGAGTCTCGGCGACAGCTAGTGGGCTGACAGCGTCTAAGGACTCACCTTTGGGGAAGTCTCGCCGAACCATCTTATTGTGGACCTCGTTGGTGCCGCGCTCGCTGGAACGGTATGGGTGCGCATAGTACACAGTGGTCACGCCATCGAGCACCGAGTCTAGGTCGGCGAACTCAGAGCCATTGTCGGCAGTAACCGTTTTAATGACGTCGCCGTACTCCGCAACGATACCGCGCATGGCGTAGTTTACCGAATCGGCGTCGCGGCCGTCAATCAGACGCATGAACTGGAAACGGGACTTGCGTTCGATGAACGTCATAATGACACTCTCTTGACCATCACGCTTACCCACCACTGTGTCTAGCTCGAAGTGGCCGAACTCACGGCGACTATCCACACGTTTCGGGCGCTCATCGATACTACGTCCAGTAAGCAGTCGTTTGTGCTGAGTGTTGGCCTTGTGCTTGGTGTGGTGGCTGGTCTTCTCCAGCAGATCAATATTCTTGATCTCCAGGAGCTGAGCATCAATGTAGCTGTACAGCGTCGCCGTACAAACCATCTCCTCAGGTCGATAGAGCTTCTTCTTCTTGGCGCGACCAACCACGGCGTCTGGGGACCAGCCGTCTTGTTTGAAGTGTTCTGTGAAGTGGGCGATGAAGTCAGCGGCTTGGACGAGCTTGAGGGGTCTGTGGCATCGCCGCCGGTTCTCTTCGTAGCGAAGCTGGGCTGTCTCAGCGCTGTATTCAGTGCGATACACACGCTTGCCATTGACCTTCTGAACCTGATCGATCTGGCCTCGGTTTAGCTCGTTGGCGACGGTTTGCCGGCAGATACCAAGTATGCGTGCAATTTCTCGATTTGACTTCTCCTCTCCATGAAGTGCAGCGATTTTTCCACGTTCGAAAGCAGTCAGATGGTGACCTTTGGTGTGAGACATGATATTCTGTTCTTGCATCAAGACGATACCTCTTTCATTAATTGTGTAGGAACTTTAATGATAACAGGTCGTATCGACTTGGTGTTTTTTATTTTGTCTGAGTGCTAACGATAGTTGCTAACTTGATTGTAAAACGCGGGGCAAAATCATTTTGCCGTAGGAACGAGATGAGGTTGTAACAGTAGTGGCCAGTATCTTCTAGCCCTACTTAAACAGTGTCGCCAGTTGCTCGCATGAGATTGTGCAGCGTCTGCTTTAGACACTGGAAGCCTTCGCTGTTGTTGGTGATCTCAAGGTGTCTGACAAAGATGGTTCCTTCAGGGTCAATAACTACGACGTCATGTTTTTTCTTGGCGACATCAATTCCTACGTATAACATCTCACTCGCTCCTCAAATATGTAGATGCACTGTGCTCCACAAGCTTTTTGCCGATGTAACCTTGCGTCAAATTAAACATCGAAGCGCAGTGCACCACGTGTTATCTAACTCATTAACAATATGACAAAAAGCTGTGGTTAGAGCCTTCTCGAACCAGTACCTTAACAAGGTCTGTCGGAGATCAAACTAATCCGCAGCGCTCGTTATCAGTGTAGTCCATTTGTGGTGCTAACTGATAAATCTAATATACAAGGAGATCCACTCGCGGTTTTTGCGAGTTAGCTCCGACGAGCGACATTGCTTTCCATGACCAGCCCGCCGGAGTACTTTTTGTCTGAGCTCACAGCTTTTCGTGCCGCTAGGTAATTGGTATAGCTCGTTGATTGGTATAGCTCGTTGAAAGAGTAAAAAAACTCGGCATGCCAATTGACATGCCGAGCTGGGGTTAATTTCGATGCATCTTAAGCCACGATACCCTTTGCCGTGTGTAGCATCAGGCCTTCTCGTACCTCAACCGTACCGTATCCTGCTGAAAGTTACGCTTTCAGCAGGATTTTGCGAACGTGTGTCTATCACAGACGGCCCGTATATCATTAGTCATGAATCGAATCCTGCAATTTATCCCCAGCCTTATCTATTTCCTTGGCTGCCAAAATTGTACCAGCTACCAGAGCTCCTCCAACCAGCAAAGTGCTGGCTACCATAAATGTAAAAATTGATTTTAAAGCATCCATGCATATGACCTCCAATCAATCTTTAGATCTACCAACAAAGAATGATACAACCGCTACGACAATCACTGCACCAACTATCGATGGAATTATTGCCATACCAGCAAGTTTAGGACCCCAATGGCCGAGTAGTGCTTCACCAATAGATGATCCGATGAGCCCAGCAATAATATTTGCAATCCAACCCATCGATTTTCCTTTGCTTGTAATAGCGCCAGCAATAGCACCGATTATTGCGCCAACAATTAGTGACCAAATGAAGTGCATGTAAATCCCTCCCATTAAATATATTCTTTGTTACTAATTATAAGTATACAGGAGTTAAGGCCAAAAAGAAAGCCGAAGGTATCTATTCCCTCTTATACTTATGATAGCTCATTTTGAATTGCGCAGTAAATCGCGAATCTGTGTAAGTAAGAGTTCTTCCTTCGAAACAACAGGAGCATCAGGTTTCTTAGACGGCATAATACGATTAACCGTCTTGACAATAAGAAAGACTACAAAAGCAGTGATCAAGAAGTTAATGACGTCGTTAAGAAAGCTGCCATACGTAAATTTTGCGTTCAAAATTGTAAAATATAGCTTACTTAAATCAGCCTTACCTACAAACATAGAAATAATTGGGTTGATCAAGTTTTTGGTCAGGGAAGTTACAACAGCGGTGAACGCACCGCCAATAATGACACCTACTGCAAGATCTAGAACGTTGCCACGCATAATGAAGTCTCTAAATTCTTTAATCATTTTGAATGCCTCCAAATTTTATGTTACGAATAGAATTATAGCAGAGTGTGGACGTTCTGAAAATTAAAAATAGCGCCTCATAATGAATTGGCTGGCGTCTGCCTAGCTATTTAGATAATCACCTAGGTTTGAAAATCAGTGCAAATCAGTGACAAGACAAAAAACTAGAAATGCTTTTATACCGATATTTTGAGCACCCGTGGCACTCAATAATAACTCATTCTAGAGGCGAGGCCCATATAACTTGCACGTCATGAAAGACCACAGAGTAGTCACGTGTACCAACCATGTGCATACCAATTAGTACACCCTAGTCCCTATATGGGGCTTATTTTTTTGCAATCAAAAAGCCCACCGGATGGCAGGCCAATAATACTTTCAATAGCTTATCCTCATCAGAATTAACTGGCATATCTAACGATTCTTACCGTTTCTTTAGGAGCCAAAGTTTATCTTACTATGAGGAGCACATCAGTGTACAAATATAAGCAGAAAAAGCGCTACGATTGCGGGACTACCCTGTGTAAATATGATTTTCTTGTTAGCTGTCAGTGATCCAAAAGCGGCAGCAAGCACGACAAAACCCACGAATAAAATCTGAACGTGGTAGGAGGCACCACCACTGAGCCCATATCGAGCATATAACAAGCCTACACCGATGAATCCATTATATAGTCCTTGGTTTGCCATCGATGATTTGGCTTCTTTGGTGGCAAGATATCCTTTTGACAAGTCAAAAGCCTTACGGGCCATTTTTGTTTGGGTGCCAAACATCTCGAGAAGCATTATCAGCAATGCCTCAACGGCGACTAGTAACACGAACATATCCTTTACAAATAGCATTACCTATTCCCCCTAAAGAAATTCATTAAAATTGAAATTTATACGATAAAGCATAGTATAACAGACTTCGGAGCGGGAGAACATTTAGCCTGGATTATTCTTAAACACGAAAAAATACAGCGCAACCTCATGACTGGCATGAAGTTGCGCTGCTTTGTGTTTTTCACCTGGGTGCGGTCTTGGGATATTGTAGAGTCGCTGAAAACCAACAATATGAAGGCCATAACACAATGCTTAGACTACGCGCAACTTCACTTCAATGCAATCCTCATTTATCTGTTATCAACGACGCCGGACAATTATCCAATGATGCTGGAATGATACTACCAATTGAATTTAACAATCGGATCCACCTCAAAAACTTGATTCGTAATACGATTTTCTTTAATGATGAGCGAAAATTTGCCAAGATCTCTTTCGTAGATCTATTTGAATTTACGCTTATGCTCCGGATTGCCGGTTATTGCACTGACTCTGCGGCAAATACTTGGCGTCAGGATCCTGCTATTAGGACTGCTTTAGGTGAGTGTGGCCTCTCAAGCTTCTATTTCACGTTTCATCGCAAGCCTGACTCAAGATAATCTGGTTGAAATCCAAAACCTGTTACTGAAACTGGCTGATGTGGTCCTTAAAGATCCTTCACGCACTGAAATGATCCTTGATATCGACTCCACACACTCGGATACCTTCGGCCATCAAGAACACGCAACCTATAATGGTCATTATTCAGCTAATGGCTATCACCCTCTGCTGGTTTTTGATGATGCCACCGGGCTTTTACTAGGTGCGCAGTTGCGCCCGGGTAACGTCTATACCAGTAGCGATGCTGATACGTTCATCGCCCCGATCCTTGATCATCTTAAAGCCTTACGCCCTGATATGAACATCACAGTCCGCGGTGATTCAGGCTTTGCCAAGCCAGAGTTTTATGCAGCCTGTGCCAAGCGCAGTGTTAAATTTATTGTCCGGCTGAAGAAGAATAACCGCATTAACGAACTCACCACAACGGCAACTCAATCCCCTGAGATGACGACTGATTTTCGAAGTGAAGACCACGAACTGGACTATCAAGTTAAAACTTTGGCGGATAATTATCGCGTGATCGTGCATTCTGAAAGTAAGGCTGAGTCTTTTCTTTGGGACGATCATACTTGGTTGGTCACTAATGATACGAAGATTCCGTGTGAAACATTGATCACCCGCTATCGTCAATGCGGAAGAGTCGAAGATCTGATCAAAGAATTGAAAGCCGGTTTTGCTTTCGACAAGACTGACAGTCACTCGTTTACGATGAACGCTGCTAGGGCCTTGATCAGTGCTGTTTCTTACAACATCGTTCAACTATTCAAACTCATTTTGATACTTCAATTTTCAAGTCAAGTGCAACGATGATAACGAATTCTTGATAGTGGTCTAGGCTGTTACGCCATGCATCGGTAGTAATCGCATGGGCGAAGATAGTTCAGAATACGTCTGGGACGATGGTTCA
>NZ_BAAGBJ010000028.1:0-5922 GCF_054785075.1 Lacticaseibacillus suihuaensis
ATGGTGACCTTTGGTGTGAGACATGATATTCTGTTCTTGCATCAAGACGATACCTCTTTCATTAATTGTGTAGGAACTTTAATGATAACAGGTCGTATCGACTTGGTGTTTTTTATTTTGTCTGAGTGCTAACGATAGTGGCTAACTTGATTGTAAAACGCGGGAAAATTTTGTATAATAGGAATTGAAGTTAAATTAGATGCTAAAAATTTGTAATTAAGAAGGAGGGATTCGTCATGTTGGTATTCCAAATGCGTAATGTAGATAAAACATCTACTGTTTTGAAACAGACTAAAAACAGTGATTACGTAGATAAATAAATACGTTAGATTAATTCCTACCAGTGACTAATCTTATGACTTTTTAAACAGATAACTAAAATTACAAACAAATCGTTTAACTTCTGTATTTATTTATAGATGTAATCACTTCAGGAGTGATTACATGAACAAAAATATAAAATATTCTCAAAACTTTTTAACGAGTGAAAAAGTACTCAACCAAATAATAAAACAATTGAATTTAAAAGAAACCGATACCGTTTACGAAATTGGAACAGGTAAAGGGCATTTAACGACGAAACTGGCTAAAATAAGTAAACAGGTAACGTCTATTGAATTAGACAGTCATCTATTCAACTTATCGTCAGAAAAATTAAAACTGAACATTCGTGTCACTTTAATTCACCAAGATATTCTACAGTTTCAATTCCCTAACAAACAGAGGTATAAAATTGTTGGGAATATTCCTTACCATTTAAGCACACAAATTATTAAAAAAGTGGTTTTTGAAAGCCATGCGTCTGACATCTATCTGATTGTTGAAGAAGGATTCTACAAGCGTACCTTGGATATTCACCGAACACTAGGGTTGCTCTTGCACACTCAAGTCTCGATTCAGCAATTGCTTAAGCTGCCAGCGGAATGCTTTCATCCTAAACCAAAAGTAAACAGTGTCTTAATAAAACTTACCCGCCATACCACAGATGTTCCAGATAAATATTGGAAGCTATATACGTACTTTGTTTCAAAATGGGTCAATCGAGAATATCGTCAACTGTTTACTAAAAATCAGTTTCATCAAGCAATGAAACACGCCAAAGTAAACAATTTAAGTACCGTTACTTATGAGCAAGTATTGTCTATTTTTAATAGTTATCTATTATTTAACGGGAGGAAATAATTCTATGAGTCGCTTTTGTAAATTTGGAAAGTTACACGTTACTAAAGGGAATGTAGATAAATTATTAGGTATACTACTGACAGCTTCCAAGGAGCTAAAGAGGTCCCTAGCGCCTACGGGGAATTTGTATCGATAAGGAATAGATTTACCTCGGTTTAAAATCGAAGTGCAACACCTGATAAAGCAGACCAATTTGCAAAAAAAGGCCATGAAGACCTATTCTTGTTAGCGACCAAACAGACAAGAAAGCAGGAATCTTCATGACCCACTCTCAGAGTACCACCAAACGCTCTTATCACCAACTAACTCCCGATGAAAGAGGCAAAATTGAAGTACTACGCACGCAGGGCAAAACTCTGAGCGACATTGCGGGTGCTTTGCACCGCAGTACAAGCACGATTAGTCGTGAGCTAAAACGCGGCTCTGTTGATCAGATGGACTCAAACCGCCAAATCCATTCTGTCTATTTTGCCGACGCTGCTCAACGTAAACATGTTGAAGCCCGGCTTAATAGTCATGCAGAAGGCTTGTTAGGGCGCTGCGACTACTTCTTCAAGGAGCTAATCAAAGTACTTAAGCAACGCCCTCGTATCCATAGCGTGGATAGCTTTGTCCACGACTTTCAGATGCGTTTTCCCCGCCTGAGATGTCCATCAACGCCAACAGTCTATCGGTACATTGACGCAGGGCTACTCCCAATTACCAACCTTGACTTACCCGCCAAACTGCGACGTCGTGTCAAACGGCCAGGATTACGCCACGCTCGGATTAACAAGCAAAAACTGGGCGAATCTATTGAAAAGCGGCCAAAGGCCGTTGACGGTCGACTAGGAGTCGGTCACTGGGAAGGTGATCTGGTCAAGGGGAAGCGAGTTGAAAGTGAACCAGCATTAATGACACTAACAGAGCGGTACTCCCGAACCGAGATCATCGTGAAGCTTCCTGACTATCACGCAGATACTTGCCGCCGCGCCCTTCAGGCAACGATAGATGAATATGGGGCTAAGGAGTTCGACTCCATCACGTTCGACAATGGTTCAGAGTTCTCATCTATAGCTAGCGTGACCGGGACGAAGATTTATTTTGCGCATCCATACTCACCCTGGGAGCGTGGATCAAATGAGAATGCTAATGGCCTTCTACGTGAGTATTTCCCAAAAGGCAAGTCATTCAAGAACGTAACCCTTGATGAGATCCAGGCAGCACAGTCGGCATTGAATCATCGCCCAAGGCGCTCACTGGGCTGGTTACGTCCTTGCGACTATTACCCCAATATGGCATAAGCTATACCACTAACAAGAATTGGTTATAAAGTGTTGCACTTGATTTGACAATTGAGGTTTAGTAAAATGCAGACAACACCACGGATCGGCTTTTGGCTGGACAATTCCAACCAAACACCGCAGCAGACAGTAGAAACCATTCTGAACGTTAGGAAGCCGGTATGATTGTTACATATAAGGGGAAGAAAAATTTCTTTTAGATACTTGTTTTCCTAAAACTGATGTGATATAATAATTCAATTCCAGAAAAGGAGTAAAAAATATGCGGCAAGGTATTCTTAAATAAAACTATAATCAAATAGTGGGAACAAAGGATTATGATAGTCCCTTTTGTAGGGGCTTAGTTTTTTGTACCCAATTTAAGAATACTTTTGCCTTATCAATTTTGACATATCCCCAAAAACAGCACTCACAAACAGGTGTATGCTGTATATGTGTATGTCCGCAAATTATCATCCCCAGTGGTAAAAGTATTTTACTGCTGGGGATTTTTATGCCCTTCGGGGCAGTAAAGGGAGGACAATCACATGAAAATAATCAATATTGGAATTCTTGCCCATGTAGACGCTGGAAAGACGACCTTGACGGAGAGCCTGCTATATGCCAGCGGAGCCATTTCAGAACCGGGGAGCATCGAAAAAGGGACAACGAGGACGGACACCATGTTTTTGGAGCGGCAGCGTGGGATTACCATTCAAGCGGCAGTCACTTCCTTCCAGTGGCACAGATGTAAAGTCAACATTGTGGATACGCCCGGCCACATGGATTTTTTGGCGGAGGTGTACCGCTCTTTGGCTGTTTTAGATGGGGCCATCTTGGTGATCTCCGCTAAAGATGGCGTGCAGGCCCAGACCCGTATTCTGTTCCATGCCCTGCGGAAAATGAACATTCCCACCGTTATCTTTATCAACAAGATCGACCAGGCTGGCGTTGATTTGCAGAGCGTGGTTCAGTCTGTTCGGGATAAGCTCTCCGCCGATATTATCATCAAGCAGACGGTGTCGCTGTCCCCGGAAATAGTCCTGGAGGAAAATACCGACATAGAAGCATGGGATGCGGTCATCGAAAATAACGATAAATTATTGGAAAAGTATATCGCAGGAGAACCAATCAGCCGGGAAAAACTTGTGCGGGAGGAACAGCGGCGGGTTCAAGACGCCTCCCTGTTCCCGGTCTATTATGGCAGCGCCAAAAAGGGCCTTGGCATTCAACCGTTGATGGATGCGGTGACAGGGCTGTTCCAACCGATTGGGGAACAGGGGAGCGCCGCCCTATGCGGCAGCGTTTTCAAGGTGGAGTATACAGATTGCGGCCAGCGGCGTGTCTATCTACGGCTATACAGCGGAACGCTGCGCCTGCGGGATACGGTGGCCCTGGCCGGGAGAGAAAAGCTGAAAATCACAGAGATGCGTATTCCATCCAAAGGGGAAATTGTTCGGACAGACACCGCTTATCCGGGTGAAATTGTTATCCTTCCCAGCGACAGCGTGAGGTTAAACGATGTATTAGGGGACCCAACCCGGCTCCCTCGTAAAAGGTGGCGTGAGGACCCCCTCCCCATGCTGCGGACGTCGATTGCGCCGAAAACGGCAGCGCAAAGAGAACGGCTGCTGGACGCTCTTACGCAACTTGCGGATACTGACCCGCTTTTGCGCTGCGAGGTGGATTCCATCACCCATGAGATCATTCTTTCTTTTTTGGGCCGGGTGCAGTTGGAGGTTGTTTCCGCTTTGCTGTCGGAAAAATACAAGCTTGAAACAGTGGTAAAGGAACCCACCGTCATTTATATGGAGCGGCCGCTCAAAGCAGCCAGCCACACCATCCATATCGAGGTGCCGCCCAACCCGTTTTGGGCATCCATCGGACTGTCTGTTACACCACTCCCGCTTGGCTCCGGTGTACAATACGAGAGCCGGGTTTCGCTGGGATACTTGAACCAGAGTTTTCAAAACGCTGTCAGGGATGGTATCCGTTACGGGCTGGAGCAGGGCTTGTTCGGCTGGAACGTAACGGACTGTAAGATTTGCTTTGAATACGGGCTTTATTACAGTCCGGTCAGCACGCCGGCGGACTTCCGCTCATTGGCCCCGATTGTATTGGAACAGGCATTGAAGGAATCAGGGACGCAACTGCTGGAACCTTATCTCTCCTTCACCCTCTATGCGCCCCGGGAATATCTTTCCAGGGCTTATCATGATGCACCGAAATACTGTGCCACCATCGAAACGGTCCAGGTAAAAAAGGATGAAGTTGTCTTTACTGGCGAGATTCCCGCCCGCTGTATACAGGCATACCGTACTGATCTGGCCTTTTACACCAACGGGCAGAGCGTATGCCTTACAGAACTGAAAGGGTATCAGGCCGCTGTCGGCAAGCCAGTCATCCAGCCCCGCCGTCCAAACAGCCGCCTGGACAAGGTGCGCTATATGTTTCAGAAGATAATGTAACGTCTTGCGCAATGCAAGCGTTCATTGCTGGCTATTGCGAAATATCATTGATAAAATCAGTATCAGAGAGGAGAAACTATTTTGAACCAGGAACAGACGAATATTACAACAGGAAAGCAAATACGTCATCTGCGAACACAATTGGGAATGACACAGGAAGAACTAGCCGGGGAATTGAATGTTACCCGGCAGGCACTATCGAATTGGGAGAGAGATGTTAATGAACCCGATTTAAATATGTTGAAAAAAATTTGCTTTCTTTTTGGAGTCAACATGGACGATTTTGCGAAGGAGGTAATAACAAAGATGGAAACATATGAAAAAAAGGAGAAACGACAATTTAATAAGTACGATATGGCAATTGGACTTTTTTATGGTGTTGGTATATTTCTTGGCATTGGTATTTTCTTTGTTGGCGGTTTTATGACAATGTCAGGTGCAGGGTGGGGAGCATCACTATTTGGCGGTGGCTGTTTTTCTCTTGTATTTGGCTTGATATGCCATGCAGTTATTACATTGAGAAGAAATGACAAATGATGACATATCCTGCTTTCTATACTTTTCGGTAATACCGAGTAAAAAAAGCCGCTGCTTTTGGCTTTCCAATAGCGGCGGCTTAATGCAAGCGGCGGTTCTGGTGCAAAGTTGAAATTAAGCGTAGATCAAAGTGACTGTGTTTAGTGGTTGTAGCCTATGCCGCTAACAATTGGTCGACTTCTTGATACGCTGAAAAGCCGAAGAGGCCTAGCTTCTTTCGGCTTTCTTTGTGTATCGCATGCATGGTTTCAATGCCGTATAATGTCCTAGCTGCTGTCCGAGTGCTCTGATAACTTGCGGAACGAACTTGTTGCCGCTTAATAAAACGGTGATCTTGCTCAATCAGATTATTGCGATATTTGGAGCACTGATGCACACCTTTGTGCAGATAGCCTTCCCTAGTAAGCTTTTTAATTGCCTTTAGGGTCGCTCCGTACTGATCAGTCACTAATCGATGTGGAAGACCATAGGTC
>NZ_BAAGBJ010000029.1:0-3128 GCF_054785075.1 Lacticaseibacillus suihuaensis
AAGCGCGGCAGCTTCCTACCCTCGCAGGCAGTCACCCACCAACTACTCTCGGCGTTGAGAAGCTTAACTTCTGTGTTCGGCATGGGAACAGGTGTATCCTTCTCGCTATCGCCACCGCACTTCTATTTAACTGAGAGCTTTGTACTCTCAAAACTGGACATCATTGTTTTCTTGTCTTGAACGCGTATTCGTTACGCTTTTAGGTCAAGTCCTCGACCGATTAGTACTGGTCCGCTCCATGCATCGCTGCACTTCCACTCCCAGCCTATCTACCTGATCATCTCTCAGGGGTCTTACTTCCTTACGGAATGGGAAATCTCATCTCGAGGGGGGCTTCACACTTAGATGCTTTCAGCGTTTATCCCTTCCATTCATAGCTACCCAGCGATGCGCCTGGCGGCACAACTGGTACACCAGCGGAACGTCCATCCCGGTCCTCTCGTACTAAGGACAGCTCCTCTCAAATTTCCTGCGCCCGCGACGGATAGGGACCGAACTGTCTCACGACGTTCTGAACCCAGCTCGCGTACCGCTTTAATGGGCGAACAGCCCAACCCTTGGGACCGACTACAGCCCCAGGATGCGATGAGCCGACATCGAGGTGCCAAACCTCCCCGTCGATGTGGACTCTTGGGGGAGATAAGCCTGTTATCCCCAGGGTAGCTTTTATCCGTTGAGCGATGGCCCTTCCATACGGAACCACCGGATCACTAAGCCCGACTTTCGTCCCTGCTCGACTTGTCAGTCTCGCAGTCAAGCTCCCTTATACCTTTACACTCTGCGAATGATTTCCAACCATTCTGAGGGAACCTTTGGGCGCCTCCGTTACATTTTAGGAGGCGACCGCCCCAGTCAAACTGCCCACCTGACACTGTCTCCCGCCACGCTTAGTGGCGCGGGTTAGAGTGTTCATACAGCAAGGGTAGTATCCCACCAATGCCTCCTCCGAAACTAGCGTTCCGGTCTCTACGGCTCCTACCTATCCTGTACAAGCGGTACAAACACTCAATATCAAGCTACAGTAAAGCTCCATGGGGTCTTTCCGTCCTGTCGCGGGTAACCCGCATCTTCACGGGTACTATAATTTCACCGAGTCTCTCGTTGAGACAGTGCCCAAATCATTACACCTTTCGTGCGGGTCGGAACTTACCCGACAAGGAATTTCGCTACCTTAGGACCGTTATAGTTACGGCCGCCGTTTACTGGGGCTTCAATTCTGGGCTTCGCTTGCGCTAACTCATCCTCTTAACCTTCCAGCACCGGGCAGGTGTCAGCCCCTATACGTCATCTTACGATTTAGCAGAGACCTGTGTTTTTGATAAACAGTTGTTTGGGCCTATTCACTGCGGCTGACCTTGCGGTCAGCACCCCTTCTTCCGAAGTTACGGGGTCATTTTGCCGAGTTCCTTAACGAGAGTTCGCTCGCTCACCTGAGGCTACTCGCCTCGACTACCTGTGTCGGTTTGCGGTACGGGTAGATCATTTCTAACTAGACGCTTTTCTAGGCAGTGTGACATCGGACACTTCGCTACTTAAATTTCGCTCCCCATCACAGCTTATCCTTAAGGCGGTAAGCATTTCACTCACCACCAGACTAACTGCTTGGACACCCGTTTCCAGCTGGGTGCTTGTCTTAGCCTCCTGCGTCCCGCCATTGTTCAAACAAAATGATCTAGTACAGGAATCTCAACCTGTTTGCCATCGACTACGCCTCTCGGCCTCGCCTTAGGTCCCGACTAACCCTGGGAGGACGAGCCTTCCCCAGGAAACCTTAGTCATACGGTGGACAGGATTCTCACCTGTCTTTCGCTACTCATGCCGGCATTCTCACTTCCATACGCTCCAGCCGTCCTCACGATCGACCTTCAACGCCTATGGAACGCTCTCCTACCACACATCCTTACGGATGCATCCACAGTTTCGGTACTATGCTTAGCCCCGGTATATTTTCGGCGCAGGGTCACTCGACTAGTGAGCTATTACGCACTCTTTAAATGGTGGCTGCTTCTGAGCCAACATCCTAGTTGTCTGTGCAACGCCACATCCTTTTCCACTTAGCATAGATTTAGGGACCTTAACTGGTGATCTGGGCTGTTCCCCTTTCGACAATGGACCTTATCGCTCACTGTCTGACTCCCAGAGTAAGATGATTGGTATTCGGAGTTTATCTGAATTCAGTAACCCTTGACGGGCCCCTAGTCCAAACAGTGCTCTACCTCCAATATCCATCCTCTGAGGCTAGCCCTAAAGCTATTTCGGAGAGAACCAGCTATCTCCAAGTTCGTTTGGAATTTCACCGCTACCCACAACTCATCCCAGCATTTTTCAACATACACGGGTTCGGTCCTCCAGTGTGTTTTACCACACCTTCAACCTGGTCATGGGTAGGTCACTTGGTTTCGGGTCTACACCAACATACTACGTCGCCCTATTCAGACTCGCTTTCGCTACGGCTCCGGCTTTTCACCTTAACCTCGCATGTTAGCGTAACTCGCCGGTTCATTCTACAAAAGGCACGCCGTCACCCATTAACGGGCTCCGACTAATTGTAGGCACACGGTTTCAGGAACTATTTCACTCCCCTTCCGGGGTGCTTTTCACCTTTCCCTCACGGTACTGGTTCACTATCGGTCACTAGGGAGTATTTAGCCTTGGGTGATGGTCCACCCGGATTCCGACGGAATTTCACGTGCTCCGCCGTACTCAGGATCCTGAACGGAGGCTAACAGATTTCAACTACGGGGCTTTCACCCTGTTTCGCGCAGCTTTCCAGCTGACTTCGTCTATCCGCTAACTTGGTAACTCCAATGTTCAGTCCTACAACCCCAAGAGGCAAGCCTCTTGGTTTGGGCTGTTCCCACTTCGCTCGCCGCTACTATGGGAATCGCGTTTGCTTTCTCTTCCTGCAGGTACTTAGATGTTTCAGTTCCCTGCGTCTGCCTTTCATGTGCTATGTATTCACACATGAATAATCACCTGACGGTGACTGGGTTCCCCCATTCGGAAATCCCCGGATCAAAGCTTACGTATAGCTCCCCGAGGCATATCGGTATTAGTTCCGTCCTTCATCGGCTCCTAGTGCCAAGGCATCCACCGTGCGCCCTTTGTAACTTGACCTTGATCTACAA
>NZ_BAAGBJ010000029.1:3572-5324 GCF_054785075.1 Lacticaseibacillus suihuaensis
TCCCCTCAAAACTAAACAAAGTTTCATGTGATAGGTTTCCGTGGGCCGTTAGGCCCTATCCTTAGAAAGGAGGTGATCCAGCCGCAGGTTCTCCTACGGCTACCTTGTTACGACTTCACCCTAATCATCTGTCCCACCTTAGACGGCTAGCTCCCTTACGGGTTACCCCACCGGCTTCGGGTGTTACAAACTCTCATGGTGTGACGGGCGGTGTGTACAAGGCCCGGGAACGTATTCACCGCGGCATGCTGATCCGCGATTACTAGCGATTCCGACTTCGTGTAGGCGAGTTGCAGCCTACAGTCCGAACTGAGACCGGCTTTAAGAGATTAGCGTACCCTCGCGGGTTAGCAACTCGTTGTACCGGCCATTGTAGCACGTGTGTAGCCCAGGTCATAAGGGGCATGATGATTTGACGTCGTCCCCACCTTCCTCCGGTTTGTCACCGGCAGTCTTACTAGAGTGCCCAACTGAATGCTGGCAACTAGTCATAAGGGTTGCGCTCGTTGCGGGACTTAACCCAACATCTCACGACACGAGCTGACGACAACCATGCACCACCTGTCATTTTGCCCCCGAAGGGGAAACCTGATCTCTCAGGTGATCAAAAGATGTCAAGACCTGGTAAGGTTCTTCGCGTTGCTTCGAATTAAACCACATGCTCCACCGCTTGTGCGGGCCCCCGTCAATTCCTTTGAGTTTCAACCTTGCGGTCGTACTCCCCAGGCGGAATGCTTAATGCGTTAGCTGCGGCACTGAAGGGCGGAAACCCTCCAACACCTAGCATTCATCGTTTACGGCATGGACTACCAGGGTATCTAATCCTGTTCGCTACCCATGCTTTCGAGCCTCAGCGTCAGTTGCAGACCAGACAGCCGCCTTCGCCACTGGTGTTCTTCCATATATCTACGCATTTCACCGCTACACATGGAGTTCCACTGTCCTCTTCTGCACTCAAGTTTCCCAGTTTCCGATGCACTTCCTCGGTTAAGCCGAGGGCTTTCACATCAGACTTAAGAAACCGCCTGCGCTCGCTTTACGCCCAATAAATCCGGATAACGCTTGCCACCTACGTATTACCGCGGCTGCTGGCACGTAGTTAGCCGTGGCTTTCTGGTTGGATACCGTCACTACGTGAACAGTTACTCTCACGTACGTTCTTCTCCAACAACAGAGTTTTACGATCCGAAAACCTTCTTCACTCACGCGGCGTTGCTCCATCAGACTTTCGTCCATTGTGGAAGATTCCCTACTGCTGCCTCCCGTAGGAGTTTGGGCCGTGTCTCAGTCCCAATGTGGCCGATCACCCTCTCAGGTCGGCTACGTATCACTGCCTTGGTGGGCCTTTACCTCACCAACTAGCTAATACGCCGCGGGTCCATCCAAAAGCGACAGTCCGAAGACCGCCTTTCAACCTTGGACCATGCGGTCCAAGGGTTTATGCGGTATTAGCATCTGTTTCCAAATGTTATCCCCCACTTAAGGGCAGGTTACCCACGTGTTACTCACCCGTCCGCCACTCGGTTCAAAAGAAATCGTTCCGAAGAACTCAATCAATTAAACCTCGTTCGACTTGCATGTATTAGGCACGCCGCCAGCGTTCATCCTGAGCCAGGATCAAACTCTCATGTAATATGAGCTGTTTGAATAGCTCGATTTGTTGTTACTAGCGAATTGACTTCGCAATGTTTAATTCTTTTCAATTAAGAAAAGCCCTATCACATTTACGAAACTTTGTTCAGTTTTCAAAGG
>NZ_BAAGBJ010000030.1:0-5029 GCF_054785075.1 Lacticaseibacillus suihuaensis
TTCAAACGGCTTCCTCGAAGGAATCAACAGTCAGATCAAACGAATCAAAAATACAGCATACGGGTACAAGAACTGGATGAACTTCATCAACCGCATTTTCTTGGAGCGCGTCTGGTTCAAACCAAACAGCATCAAAAAGAGCGTCCGGACCAATTAAGGTCCAGACACTCTCATAAATCTGTATCAACTCCACTTGACGAAGAGCCGCAAAACCGCCCGTCTCGCAGTTCAAATGCGAAACGGGCGGTTCTTTGTGGTGCGGCCGGCGATCCGTCGGGATTGCACCGCGGCGGCCGCCTGACCACGACTTGGCTTCGGCCGCGACCGGTGGCCGGACGCGCCGAAGCCACCGCGGGTTCAAAACGCCGCGGCGGCCTCAGTCTTCTGACTGGTTGGTGCGTCGACGCCGTGGTCGCGGGCTGGCAGTCGGCCAACTCGCAGCGTCGCTTGGCACGCCTGGAACAAGCCACCGGTCAATGCCCCACCGCAGCTACCTCGCATCGCGAGTAGGCGGGACAAAAATGCGGCCGTTGGGTGGTGGTCCACACCCTGGTGGTCGGCCTCAATCGGAGGGGGCCGTTGCACGAAAACGTCTACGTTGTTGCCTTTCGGCATGGCATGAGTGGGGTACTGGGAATGCTTATGTCCCGGACCGTTCCCCATAGGCAGTGGACTCGCTACGGCTGTGATCAAAGCCGTCTCCCCGCCCTAAGATAATCATCTAACGCCAGTGTAAGCCCTGCCATGTTGGCCGTCAAATTTTAAGCGCGTTAACGCAAAAAGGCCCCAACCGCGGGTTGGGGCCACGCCGGCCAGCGGCGGCTACTGCGCCTGGCCCTTAGACTTGTCAAAGGCGTTGATCACAAGCGCCAGCCCGACGATCACGACCGAGAAGAAGTAGATGTTATGCAACCCGGCGTAAAGAATTTGGCGCAGCGTCGGCAAAAGCGCCTTCGGCAGCCCGGCGGCCGTCTGCGGGTTGATCAGCTTGTTGAGCATCCCCATGGTCGCCTTGGGATGCGCGGCGATGCCCTGGGCCATGCGCAGGTTCAAGACCACGCCGTACACCGAGACCATCAGCGTCTGGCCCAGCGTTCGCGACAGCGTGTTGAAGCTGGTGGCGACGCCGACCTCGCTTGCGGCCACCGTGGCCTGGGCGCGAACCGTCGTGGTGGTGATCACCATGCCAAACCCAAGCCCCAGTCCCCCGGCGACCACCAGGAAGAACCAGTACGGCGTCGCCTCGGGCACCAGCGCCAGAATCAGGCTACCGGCCAACAGCAGCGTCATCGCAACGGCCAGGATGCGCCGCGCCGACCAGCGCGTGAGCAGCCGCCCGGCCACGAACGAGCCGATGATCCACATCAGGCTGGACGGTGTGATGGCAAATCCCCCAAAGGACGCGTCCATGCCGAGAATTCCCTGGACCCACATCGGCATATAGGCCTCGTAGCCGATCACGAACCCGGAGATCAAGGCGGCCACCGCGTTGGTGATTACGAAGTCGCGGTTGGTGAACAGCGCCAGGTCGATGATCGGATCGATGGCGCGGCGTTCCTGCCGCACGAACAGGCTCAAGGTCCCGGCCGCGGCGATTAGCGCCAGCGCCAAAAGCACCCAGCCGTGGTGGCCGGCCAGCCCCTGGAAGCCCAGCATCAAAAGCAACAGCGTCAACACCAGCCACAGCGTCCCCCAGTAGTCGACCGCCTGGCTTTGTTTTTGGTAGTCCTCCTTGAAGAACACCGCGACCAAAAGCACGGTCAAAAGCCCGATTGGCACGTTGATGAAAAAGATCCAGTGCCAAGACAGCCGATCGACGATGAAGCCACCGAGAAGCGGCGCCAGCACCGCGGCGATGCCCCAGGCCGAGCCGTTGAAGCCCAGCACCTTGGCGCGTTTTTCGTACGGGTAGATGTCGGCGATGATGGTGAAGGTCACCGGCATGATGGCGCCGGCGCCGACGCCTTGAATCGCCCGGAAGAAGATCAAAACCGGCATCGACTGCGCCAGCCCCGACAAGGCCGAGCCGACGATGAAAATCGCCAGCCCGATCAAAAAGACTGGCTTGCGGCCGATTTTATCGGCGAACTTGCCGTAAATCGGGGTGGCCATCGCGTTGGTCAGCAGGTAAATGGAGATGATCCAGTTCATGAGCTTGACTCCGTGCAGGCTGCCCACGATGGTCGGCATCGCGGTGGAGACGATGGTGCCTTCCACGGCGGTCATGAAGGTGGCGATGAAGATGGCGATCGTGACCAGCACGACGTTGGTGTGTTGCGACTTTTGCATAATGATCCTTTCTGGCCGAAAAAAAGCGCCTCTACCAAAGGTAAAGGCCGCCTCTTAACTCGTTTAATCTAAGTACTTGGCAAGCGCCGCGACCCGGTCGAGGTGTTCCCAAGGAAGATCAACATCTGTACGTCCGAAGTGACCATACGCCGCCGTCTGCTTGTAAATCGGCCGGCGCAGGTCAAGCATTTTGATGATGCCGGCCGGCCGCAGATCGAACTGCTCCCGGATGGCCTGGGTGATGCGTTGTTCCGAAATCTTGTTGGTGCCAAAGCAGTTGACCGACACGGACACCGGCTGGGCCACGCCGATCGCGTAGGCCAGCTGCACCTCGAGGCGGTCGGCCAACCCGGCGGCCACGAGGTTCTTGGCGATGTACCGCGCCGCGTAAGACGCGGAGCGATCGACCTTGGTCGCGTCCTTGCCGGAAAAGGCGCCACCGCCGTGCCGCGCGAACCCGCCGTAAGTATCGACGATGATCTTGCGGCCGGTCAGCCCGGAATCGGCCTTGGGCCCACCCAGCACGAAGCGGCCGGTCGGGTTGACGTAGATCTTGGTGTCGGCGTCCAGCAGGTTGGCCGGAATCACCGCGCGGATGACCTGGGTCTCAATGTCTTGGCGAATCTGATCCAGCGTGACATCCGGGTCGTGCTGCGTCGACAGCACCACGGTGTCGACGCGCTGCGGCTTGTTGGCATCGTCGTACTCGACGGTCACCTGGGCCTTGGCGTCCGGCCGCAGGTAGGCGATGGTGCCGGCCTTGCGCAGCGCCGCGGTTTTTTGCATCAGCCGATGCGCCAGGCTGATCGGCAGCGGCATGTACTCCGGCGTCTCGTTGATCGCGTAGCCGAACATCATACCCTGATCGCCGGCACCGATCTGGTCCAACGGGTCGCCCCCTTGGTGCGACTCAACGGCGGCATCGACGCCTTGCGCGATGTCCGGGGACTGCTCGTCTAAGGCGACCAACACCCCGACCGAGTCGGGATCAAAGCCGGACTCCTTAGTGTAGCCGGCGCCGCGAATCGTGTCGCGAACCACCTTTTGGATGTCGACGTAGGCCGTGGTAGTGACCTCGCCGACCACCAAGACCAGGCCGGTGGTGACCGTCGTCTCGACGGCCACCCGCGCGTCTGGGTCCTGGGCCAACATGGCATCGAGGATGGCGTCGGAGATCTGATCGGCGACTTTGTCCGGGTGCCCCTCGGAAACGGACTCCGAGGTAAATAAATGACGTTCTTGCATCTTTGCTTCCCCCTAATTAGTTGTTCGGTTACAAGGCATATCCGCAGCTGCGGATCCCATCGGGAATTCTTTGCAACGAGATTAAGCATAACATATTTCGGCGACCGCACGAAATTTGTTTTTGCCCTCCGCCGCCGCATTGGGTAACATAGGGGGGAACCCCGAGGCCTGACGCCTCGCTTGAAAGGACACCTCATGAACCCGAAAAAAATAATCCTGTGCGGCCTGCTGACCGGCCAAGCCCTGGCGATGCCGCTGCTGTTGGGCCGCACCGGCCTGACTTGGCCGACCTTGACGACCTGGGCCCTGCTGATGCTGGCCCTGGCCACCGGCCTCGCCTTGGCGCTCGAACGCCCCTGGCCACTGGCGGCGGCCGCCCTGCTTGCCATAATCGGTTGCTGGGGCAGCTGGTCCCTGCTCCCGCTAGCACTGGCCCAAATCGGCCTGGCGTGGCTGGTGGTAACGCAAAAGCTCAGCATGCGCCTGACCACCACCGGCTGGTTGGTGATCACCGCCTTCCTACAGCTACTGCTTTTCGCCAAGCTCGACACCGTGCTAACCCTGGCCGCCGTCACCGCCGTGGGTGCGGTCACGCTGCCGGCTGGCCTCGCCCTGTGGTCGCGCGAGTGGCCGGTCTGGGTGCTGGTGCTGCTTCAGGCGGTGCTGGCCGTCTTGACCGCCTACCTGCAAGTGTTCACGCTCCCCACCGCGGCGGTCGCCCTGATCCTTGGCATCGCCTTGGATCCACGCCTGCGCAAGTGGCCGGCCTGGGCCTACACCGCGCTGCCCCTGCTGCTGGCACTATTGAATGTCTACACCCATTTCCACGGTTAACCCTAGGCGCCGGCCTTACAGCTGGCGCCCTTTGTGTGGTCCAAAATGGGCGTCACACCACGGCTGCCCAAGCGGTGAAGCGCATAAAAAAACACCGCGGCGGCGGTGTTTTCGAGCGGTTCCAACGAGACTCGAACTCGTGATCTCCTGCGTGACAGGCAGGCGTCCTAACCAACTAGACCATGGAACCATAACGAAAAAAAATGGAGGATACAGGGCTCGAACCTGTGACCCTCTGCTTGTAGGGCAGACGCTCTCCCAACTGAGCTAATCCTCCAAAAAGTGACCCGTACGGGATTTGAACCCATGTTACCGCCGTGAAAGGGCGGTGTCTTAACCACTTGACCAACGGGCCGAGAAACAACGGAGAGTAAGGGATTCGAACCCTTGATACGGGCAAACCCGTATACATGGTTTCCAACCATGCTCCTTCGGCCACTCGGACAACTCTCCATGGAACTCCGGATGTCAGGCTCGAACTGACGACACCCTGATTAACAGTCAGGTGCTCTACCACTGAGCTAATCCGGAATAAAGCGCGGCAGCTTCCTACCCTCGCAGGCAGTCACCCACCAACTACTCTCGGCGTTGAGAAGCTTAACTTCTGTGTTCGGCATGGGAACAGGTGTATCCTTCTCGCTATCGCCACCGCACTTCTATT
>NZ_BAAGBJ010000031.1:0-2633 GCF_054785075.1 Lacticaseibacillus suihuaensis
TGCATCAAGACGATACCTCTTTCATTAATTGTGTAGGAACTTTAATGATAACAGGTCGTATCGACTTGGTGTTTTTTATTTTGTCTGAGTACTAACGATAGTGGCTAACTTGATTGTAAAACGCGGGTAAAAAAGAAAAACTACGGTACGGCTTGATTCTAACAGTCGTCGTCTTAATCAGTTATTTGATTTTCATTTTAAGTGCCCTGGCGCTCGGGCTGGCAACAGCTAACACCGCAGCGGTGGACAGCTGGCAGTCTAAGTCGTTTGTAATGACCAAAGACGCTAATGGCAATGCCGGACAGTCATTACTGACAACGAAACAGGTTGATCAGTTAAGCGACGACAAAACCGCAACACTTGGCATTACACCAGTTAATATGAAAATTGGCGGAAAACGTGAATCCGCACAATTCGTTGGGATGAATAACGACGAGTACATCGCTAAAAACCTACAATTAACCAAGGGAAACTTGCCAAAGGCAGCTAACGAAGTCGTCCTCGCTGACTCAGTTGATAAGGATATTTACGGTATGGGGGATAAAATTTCGATTGGGTTATCTGATACGAAATATAAAATCGTGGGTTATGCGAAAAATGCCACGTATAACACCGCACCTGTTATTTATGGCGAGTTAGCGCAATGGCGTATCATTAAGGGCGTGTCAGATCAATTCCAGGGTAGCGTCGTTGCTTCAAAAACGTCACAATCGGTCGATGATAAAGCATTAAAGACTTATTCATACCAAGCCTTTATCAATAAATTGCCAGGTTATACACCGCAAAAAGCGACGTTTGGTCTCATGATTGGATTCCTGATTGTCATTTCATTGATTGTGATTACCATCTTCCTCTACATTCTAACGGTTCAAAAATTGCCTAACTTGGCAGTTTTGCGTGCACAAGGCATTCCAAATCTTTTTTTGGCCCAAAATACGTTATTTGAGACGTTCTTTATCATGGCAACTGGTATCGTCGTTGGTGCCGTACTATCGGCATTAACTGAATTTGGGATTCCAGATAGCGTACCAATGGCATTTGATTGGGGATTGATGGGACTCATTGCGGTCGGATTGATGGTAACCGGGTTACTGGGTGCAATCATTCCGATTCGTGTGATTAGTAAGATTGATCCGGTATCAGTAATTGGAGGTTAAAAAGATGCGTGAAGAAAAACTAGCCCTTGAACACGTGACGAAACAATTTGGTCAGAAAACCAATTTAGTTACGGCACTAGAAGACGTCAGTTTAGCGTTTAAAGCTGGTGAGGTGTCGCTTATCATTGGGCCTTCAGGATCTGGTAAAAGTACTCTGCTAACCATTTTAGGCGGGTTACAAACACCAACAGACGGCTCAGTTCGTTTGAATGGTCACGATATCAGTGATTTGAGTACCAAAGAAGCCGAAAAAAGACGACTTGAACAAATCGGTTTCGTCTTGCAGGCGTACAATCTCGTGCCATATTTAACCGTAGCAGACCAATTCAAACTTGTTGACCAGGTGAAGCCTAACAATAACCTCAGTCAAGATGGATTTGACAAAATTATTGAAACGCTAGGCATTCAAAAATTATTAAACAAATACCCTGGCGAATTGTCTGGCGGTCAACAACAGCGCGTTGCAATTGCCCGTGCGTTTTATACAGACCCGGCGATCATCCTAGCCGATGAACCTACGGCAGCCTTAGATACGGCACGTGTCAAAGAAGTTGGCCAACTTTTTGCCGATATTGCGCATGACGAGGAAAAAGCAGTCGTCATCGTCACGCACGATGATCGTCTGCGAGAGTTTTCTGATAATGTCTACAAAATTGTCGACGGAAAACTATCTAATACGGACTGATTAACAAACTTGCTCTTATGATGAGATTTCGGACTAGTTTTTCTCGTTTGCTAAAATATCATCATAAGGGCAATAGATTATTTAGTTATGTTTTTGTCGAGCTTGCATTTGTGCTAGTCCGCTTGTAGCAAGGGTTTCAGCCCAATATAATAACTAAAATTTATAAGGTTACTTTTCAAACGTGTTGATTATCCATTGCAGAGAAAAGAACACAATAAAAATGATAAGAATAGGAAGCAATCTAGCCAGCCAAATATTTATGTTTGGATCTTGTGACAGAGTATGATAGAGCCATTGGGCAATTAGAAAAGCGCTAAATCCGCTAACGATTGATTTGATGTTTTTATACATGTGATGTCTCCAATATATTCATACTAATATAGTGCCTATAATACCATTAAACAAAAAAACGGTTCTGGTGCAAAGTTGAAATTAAGCGTAGATCAAAGTGACTGTGTTTAGTGGTTGTAGCCTATGCCGCTAACAATTGGTCGACTTCTTGATACGCTGAAAAGCCGAAGAGGCCTAGCTTCTTTCGGCTTTTTTTGTGTATCGCATGCATGGTTTCAATGCCGTATAATGTCCTAGCTGCTGTCCGAGTGCTCTGATAACTTGCGGAACGAACTTGTTGCCGCTTAATAAAACGGTGATCTTGCTCAATCAGATTATTGCGATATTTGGAGCACTGATGCACACCTTTGTGCAGATAGCCTTCCCTAGTAAGCTTTTTAATTGCCTTTAGGGTCGCTCCGTACTGATCAGTCACTAATCGATGTGGAAGACCATAGGTC
>NZ_BAAGBJ010000032.1:0-2234 GCF_054785075.1 Lacticaseibacillus suihuaensis
TGCAATTGAAGCCTTTGATTCAGTCCCAGTAAGAAATTCCTCTACCGCTTTAACCTTTATTTCCATCTGAATCTTGGTCATAGAAAAACCCCCAAAGTCGTTTCCAACTTTGAGGGTAAACGTCATTCCTGCTTTCTTGTTTAGCTAGCACTAACAAGAATAGGTCTTCATGGCCTTTATGGTCTAGTCGTCAGGGTGTTGCACTTGAATTGTAAACTGGGGTATCTACTTATTATTCCCGCGTCCACGCATGCTAGATAATCCAAATAGAGAACCTAAAATAGCTACGACACCAGCTAATACAGACGTAATATTAATCGCATCTCCAGTTTGTGGTAAAGTGTTATGAACTAAAGCTTCTTTTTTATTTTCGGTTGTTTGAGGCATGCTTACTGTATTTGTAGATGGCTGAGATGAGGAATTATTGGTTACTGAATTAACAATAGACGATGGTTGATTATTAATGTTAGTTTCGTTATTTGCACACTGTGAGGCAAGATCATAGCCAGTTTTATAACCAGTAATGTAGTCCTGCCCGAACGCAGTACCAGGCCTGAAGGCGTACCCAGACTTGAAGTCTTGAACCCCTTGATTAAATCCCTCCATCCATGACAGGGCTGCTTTATATGCCTTGTTTGCCAAAGCAACGTTTGCTGCAGCAACTTCAATGTCTTTTTTTGCTTTGTCAATAATAGGCTGCTGTTTATCTTCTTCTTTTTTCAACTCAGCTTGTTTCTGAGTCAACCAAGTATTTGCTGTATTTGCCTTTGACTGAGCATCATTAACAATCGCCTGTTTGCGGTTGATCCATCCCTGAGCGGTTTGAATTGTTACGTTTGCCGCATCAATAATTGGCTGTTGTTTAGCCTGTTCCTTGGCTAACTCAGCTTGTTTCTGAGTCAACCAAGTATTTGCTGCATTTGCCTTTGACTGAGCATCATTAACAATCGCCTGTTTGCGGTTGATCCATCCCTGAGCGGTTTGAATTGTTACGTTTGCCGCATCAATAATTGGCTGTTGTTTAGCCTGTTCCTTGGCTAACTCAGCTTGTTTCTGAGTCAACCAAGTATTTGTTGCATTTGCCTTTGACTGAGCATCATTAACAATCGCCTGTTTGCGGTTGATCCATCCTTGAGCTGTACTGATTATTTTATTCTGTGATAAAACAGCTGCGTCACGAATACCTTTTTCTTTCTTTAGATCTTGGTAGGCCTTCTGGAGTTGAGTTTCAGTGGCAGCCTTCTCTTCATCGGTGATTGCAGCCGCATGTGCTTTTTGAGCAGCATTATAAGCTGCTTGTTTGCGATTAACAAAGCTATTTCGAGTAATAATCTCAGCATTTGCTGTATCAATAATTGGCTGTTGCTTAGCCTGTTCCTTCTTTAATTCTGCTTGCTTTTTTGCTAACCAAGTATTTGCTGCATTTGATTTTTGCTGAGCATCGTTAACAATTCCTTGTTTACGGTTAATCCACCCCTGAGCGGTTTGAATTGTTGCATTTGCTGTATCAATAATTGGCTGTTGCTTAGCCTGTTCCTTCTTTAATTCTGCTTGCTTTTCTGCCAACCAAGTATTTGCTGCATTTGATTTTTGCTGAGCATCGTTAACAATTCCTTGTTTACGGTTAATCCACCCCTGAGCGGTTTGAATTGTTGCATTTGCTGTATCAATAATTGGCTGTTGCTTAGCCTGTTCCTTCTTTAATTCTGCTTGCTTTTCTGCCAACCAAGTATTTGCTGCATTTGATTTTTGCTGAGCATCGTTAACAATTCCTTGTTTACGGTTAATCCACCCCTGAGCGGTTTGAATTGTTGCATTTCTTTGTTGATTTACTTGGTTGTAAACCTTTGTAGTAGATTTGAGAGCGTCAGCTAATTGTGCAATTTTGGCTTCTTGTGACTTTTTTGCGGCCGTTACACGATTACATACTTGAGACAGCTTTACGGAGCAATAACTTGTTTGAGCTGAAGCAAGTGTTGCAGGAAAAGTACTTAAAACAACGGCAGAAACACTAACAATTCCCAGAAATGGTAGCACCCTGTTTTTCATAATTACTTCCTCCACAAGATATTATATTTTTTACAAATTAATTATACTACTATTGTAACGCAAATTGCAAGAACAAGTTAGCCACCCCATGGCACGACACCGTGAGATGAACTGTTATCTTTGATGAGTTGAGTTAGCTGGCTACGACTACCTTGGCAGCTCGTCGCTGAGCTCGAGCGCGCTCA
>NZ_BAAGBJ010000033.1:0-1502 GCF_054785075.1 Lacticaseibacillus suihuaensis
TGATGTGAACCCCCAAGTTTGGACAACAATCCAAATCTGGGGGTTTTATTATGGTCAAATTCGACTTAGATTTTCGTATCAAGGCTGTCACTGCCTACTTGAACGGCATGAGTTCTGCGAGTGTTGCCAAGATGTTCAATATCGCCGCTAAGGAGACCGTGCTTCTCTGGGTTCACCGCTTCGAGAAGTTCGGTGTCCTCGGACTCCAAAGTCGCGTTATTCATGGTGATTACACTAGAGAGTTCAAACTTCGCGTATTAGACTGGAGGAAACAACACCAAGCCTCCTTCCCTGAAACAGCGTTACACTTCGATTTGTCATCACCAAGTGTCATCTGGCAGTGGGTCAAGGCTTACGAACGCAAAGGCGCTCAGGGCTTGGTTTCTAAGCGAAAGAAGGCCAGAGCTGTGACCAAACACAAATCTAAGAAGACGGCACAATCCACGCCTAAACTCAACGAAGCAGAACAGGAGCTAAAGAGCCTTAAGGACGAAAACATCAAACTAAGAATCGAGAACGAATATCTAAAAAAACTCGATGCCTTAGCCCGGCAGAAATCACAACGTGCGAACGGGCAGAAGTGATTACGGAGCTAAGGCAAGTCTTCGACAAATCATTGCACTTCGTGCTTAAAGTGGTGGGAATGTCGCGTAGTAGTTACTACTACGCCGTCAAGCCCAAGGCTAAGAAAGAGGATGATGCGGCAATCATTCAGGCCATTGACGAGATTCGTCTAACTGATCCAAAGTACACGAAGAAATATGGCTACCGTAGAATTACCGATAAGCTCCACGAACAAGGCTTCGTTGTCAATCACAAACGAGTTCTGCGCATCATGACAGAGCACGGCTGGCTTTCACGTTATTATGGTCGGGGTCAGCGTAAGTACAATTCATACAAAGGAACGGTTGGCCAAGTCGCCAAGAACCGGCTTCATCGTCGGTTCGTCACAGACCGGCCTTATCAGAAACTTGTCGCCGACATCAGCGAATTTCGTTACGGGACCATGACGCAAGCTGAACGCATCTACCTTGAACCCGTCTTAGACCTGTTTTCAGGTGAGGTCCTGGCGTACAACATCAGTGATCACCCAACGGTTGACTTTGCCTTGAAACCACTGAAGGAGGCCCTAGAGGGCCTTCCGACGTTACCTTATCGGACAACAGTTCACACTGATCAGGGATTTCAGTACCAACACAAGCATTGGCAGCGAGTGCTCAAAAATCATCACGTCTTTCAAAGCATGTCACGCAAGGCAACATGCCTAGACAACGCCGAGATGGAATCCTTCTTTGGTGTCATGAAGGCCGAGGTGATGGACGAGCATTACGACACCAAGCGGGAGCTGGAAGCTGCAATGCGAGAATGGCTTGAGTTTTACAATCTGCGGCGAGTGAAAGGCAGACTAAAGGGCAAGTCTCCAGTTGAATGCCGAAAACTTGCCCTTCAAAACGCTGCATGAGCGAATTATTTAATTGTCCAACTCCATGGGTTCACATCAC
>NZ_BAAGBJ010000034.1:0-1431 GCF_054785075.1 Lacticaseibacillus suihuaensis
AATGACGTTTACCCTCAAAGTTGGAAACGACTTTGGGGGTTTTTCTATGACCAAGATTCAGATGGAAATAAAGGTTAAAGCGGTAGAGGAATTTCTTACTGGGACTGAATCAAAGGCTTCAATTGCACGTAAATATGGCATCGCAAGGCTTCTATTTAGCCTCCTTGTCGCCGTATATGAGCAACACGGACGTCGTGGATTACTCGATCCACCCGCAATCACTGGTCAACTGCGAGTATCTCTTGTAGAGTGGAAGCAACAACATCGCGCATCCGTGCTAGAAACTTGTGCTCACTTTGATGTCCTTTCAGTGGAGGCAGTCGTTCGCTGGGAGCGCGCATACAACCTTTACGGCAAACAAGCATTGTTAGAGATGCGACCGGGAGTGAAACCTCATCGAAAAAGAATCAGATCAGGACAAGATCAAGCGCCTGGAACAAGAGAACTTATCCTTGCGGATACGACTAGACGCCTTAAAAAAATTGAAAGCCTTGAGGACGCAACCAACCGAGCCCTCAGCCAAGTCATCATCGCACTCAGGGCAAAATATCGACTAGTTGACTTAATTTCGGCATTACCAATTTCGATGTCAGTCTTTCAATACTGGCAAAGTAAATTGAAATCACCGGATTCGGACAGTGGGTTAAAGGAACGGGTTGTCAGTGTCTTTGAGGCACACAACGGTACGTATGGCGTCCCACGAGTGACCGTGGTGATTCGCCGAATGTATACCGAGCAAGGCCTACCGGCACCCAACCATAAACGGATTCAACGAATCATGCATGAATTAGGGCTTAATAGCTCAATCTATCAAAAGCGAACTCGGAAGTATGACTCCTCAAAAGGTCCACGTGGCAAGGTCGCTAAGAACCATCTCCATCGCCGCAATATGACGGACCGACCCTATCAGAAATTGGTTGCGGACGTGACAGAAATGAAGGCTAGCAACGGAGATAAGGTTTATTTGGAAATCATCAAAGACCTATGGTCCAACCGAATTGTTACTTGGACAATCAGCCCACACCCGACGTTGCGCTTTGCATTATCACCGTTAGAGCAACTAATCCAAGAAATGCCCAAGACGGGGTATCAAGTAACACTTCACACAGATCAAGGCTGGCAATATCAACATAAATATTGGCGAGGGCTGCTTAAAAGCGGACGAATCAGGCAGAGCATGTCGAGACGGTCAACGTGCCTTGATAACGCTGCTTGCGAGACAACATTCGATAAACTCAAGACGGAGATTGGCCCATTGAACGCCTACCTGAACTACGAGGCAATCGCAGACGCAATCGAAACGTGGATCAATTACTACAACCAAACTAGAATCCAAATAAAATTAGGCGGTCAATCACCGCTCGAATTTGAGCGACAATTAGCTGCCTAATTAACAAAACTATTTAGTTCCAACTTTATGGGTAAACGTCA
>NZ_BAAGBJ010000035.1:0-1316 GCF_054785075.1 Lacticaseibacillus suihuaensis
TGAGCGCGCTCGAGCTCAGCGACGAGCTGCCAAGGTAGTCGTAGCCAGCTAACTCAACTCATCAAAGATAACAGTTCATCTCACGGTGTCGTGCCATGGGGTGGCTAACTTGTTCTTGCAATTTGCGAATATTTTTGAGTTTGAAGACACATCCTAATTTATATTGTTAACTTGATGTGGCTTTGATTACGGATACACAATTTAATCATACCAAACTTCCACCGTTTATTCCACTTGTATAACAATGCGTTCAAACGTAACCTAAAAACAGACGCTCCATGTGTTCGACTGAAAAACTGGTTATTCAGTATAAGTCCAAAAGGCGCAACAGCACCCACGACTTGAACGGCATCGATTGAAAGCCGCAAACCAAACACGCTTGCGGCCATCTAACAATTTAAGGACCTGCTTCAAAAAATCAAAACTATAGACATTCGCAAAAGATAACGAACTGGAAGCTTGTTTGCCACGAAATTTAATTCACAAAGAGTAGCCATGTTACGGATAGCGTATACAAAAATGCCGCAAAGCATCCGAAAAGGTTTGGCTCCATCCTAATTTTGGAAAATGATGGGTGGCTTCATCGGTAGATCACCTTTAAGCACCTCTAAGAGGCTCTTGTCGATGTCGCGCTAACCCGGCATGGCAGTTCTGGATGTACCGCTTATATCTGTGCACAAAGCTATCAACGCTGCGGATTCGAGGAGACACTCTGAGCACCACCATAAGCTCTGCGTAGAATTCTGAGCACTGCTCTAAGTGTGTGCCTGGACAACACACAGCACGGTTCTTCTCGTATACGGCAACACCGGTTTCGGCAAAGTAACGCTGGTAGTGTCTGCCAGCACCACGGATCTGTTCGGTATTGCCACGCCTGAGTTCACTGCTAACCGTAAACTTGTTGCGATAAATCTGCTCGGCGGTTTGAGCGATGACGAAAGCAGCTTGATGGAGTGCTTCAAGCTTCCCCCGTTCGTCTAAACTGAGTTATTGATGTTGTCCTGTCGTGCTAATCTGAGAGTGGGCCATGATGACTCCTTTCTTATATGCATAAGGTGCTTATAAGAAAGGAGTCATCATGACCTTTTTGGTCTAGTCTATCAGCTTTTGCACTTCAAGTTAAAATCGGAGTTACAAGAAGCCCGAACTCAGTATAACGTTTTGCTAGTAAAAAAAAGAAGCCAACAACGTGATGTGAACCCATGGAGTTGGACAATTAAATAATTCGCTCATGCAGCGTTTTGAAGGGCAAGTTTTCGGCATTCAACTGGAGACTTGCCCTTTAGTCTGCCTTTCACTCGCCGCAGATTGTAAAA
>NZ_BAAGBJ010000036.1:0-1282 GCF_054785075.1 Lacticaseibacillus suihuaensis
ATGGTGACCTTTGGTGTGAGACATGATATTCTGTTCTTGCATCAAGACGATACCTCTTTCATTAATTGTGTAGGAACTTTAATGATAACAGGTCGTATCGACTTGGTGTTTTTTATTTTGTCTGAGTACTAACGATAGTGGCTAACTTGATTGTAAAACGCGGGACTCAAAAATATTCGCGAATTGCCTACTAGTTGTACGAAACGACCTGAATCTGATATGTTGGAGTAAAGGGCTGATTGTGATGCTTACCCATCGCTATGAGATCGCTGATGAGCAATGGAGCCAGATCGAGTCATTATTTCCACCATACAGTACAGGTCGTCCAATATTACGAGATAATCGGACCATGTTAAATGCAATTCTGTGGATCCATCGGGCTGGTGCGCCTTGGCGTGATTTACCTGCACGATTTGGACCATGGAAGTCGGTTTATACACGGCTTTCCCGCTGGGGCCGCGATGGTGTATTGGAATGTATCTTCCGCGCGCTTCGCGAGGACGCGGATATGGAATACCTGCATATTGATTCGACGGCTGTTATTGCGCATCAGCATAGTACAGGTGCTAAACAAAGCGGTCCTGAACTTGAAAGCAATAATATTGGTCGTTCCGTTGGTGGTAATTCAACTAAGATACATGCGCTGGTCGATGCATTGGGAAACCCGGTTGAATTTATGTTAACAGAAGGCAATCGTCATGACGGTCCCGTAGCGCTTTAATTATTGAAAACCATTCAGTTGACTGGGGTTAATGTCATTGCCGATAAAGCATACGGTGGTAAAGCAATTCGAGAATTTATCACGAGCCAAGGCGGAAAGTATACAATCCCACCAAAAGAGAATAATCGAGAACCATGGTCAGTAGACTGGTGGATATATAAAGAAAGACATTCAATTAAGTGTTTCTTTAATCGGCTTAAACATTTTAGACGGGTAGCTACTCGCTACGATAAGACGTCATATGTGTTCCGAACATTTGTTTACGCTGCGTCAATAGTGTTAATGACTAGATAGTTTGAAGACACATCCTAGAAAAATCAGTTTGTAATCTCATCATAATATCATGTATGCTTGTGTATAGTAAGTTTGTTGAACTTCAACAAATACAGGAGGAACAAATGTTTTTAGCAATTAGAGAGATTAAAAAAGAAAAACGCAAATTGCAAGAACAAGTTAGCCACCCCATGGCACGACACCGTGAGATGAACTGTTATCTTTGATGAGTTGAGTTAGCTGGCTACGACTACCTTGGCAGCTCGTCGCTGAGCTCGAGCGCGCTCA
>NZ_BAAGBJ010000037.1:0-1126 GCF_054785075.1 Lacticaseibacillus suihuaensis
GTCTCACACCAAAGGTCACCATCTGACTGCTTTCGAACGTGGAAAAATCGCTGCACTTCATGGAGAGGAGAAGTCAAATCGAGAAATTGCACGCATACTTGGTATCTGCCGGCAAACCGTCGCCAACGAGCTAAACCGAGGCCAGATCGATCAGGTTCAGAAGGTCAATGGCAAGCGTGTGTATCGCACTGAATACAGCGCTGAGACAGCCCAGCTTCGCTACGAAGAGAACCGGCGGCGATGCCACAGACCTCTCAAGCTCGTCCAAGCCGCTGACTTCATCGCTCACTTCACAGAACACTTCAAACAAGACGGCTGGTCCCCAGACGCCGTGGTTGGCCGAGCCAAGGAAAAGAAGCTCTATCGACCCGAGGAGATGGTTTGCACGGCGACGCTGTACAGCTACATTGATGCTCAGCTCCTGGAGATCAAGAATATTGATCTGCTGGAGAAGACCAGCCACCACATCAAGCACAAGGCCAACACCAAGCATAAACGCCTGCTTACTGGACGCAGTATCGATGAGCGCCCCAAACGTGTGGATAGTCGCCGTGAGTTCGGCCACTTCGAGTTAGATACAGTGGTGGGTAAGCGTGATGGTCAAGAGAGCGTCATTATGACGTTCATCGAACGCAAGTCCCGTTTCCAGTTCATGCGTCTGATTGATGGCCGCGACGCCGACTCCGTAAACTACGCCATGCGCGGTATCGTTGCGGAGTACGGCGACGTCATTAAAACAATTACTGCCGACAATGGCTCTGAGTTTGCCGACCTAGACTCGGTGCTCGATGGCGTGGCCACCGTGTACTATGCGCATCCATACCGTTCCAGCGAGCGCGGCACCAACGAGGTCCACAATAAGATGGTTCGGCGAGACTTTCCCAAAGGTGAATCCCTAGACGCTGTCAGCCCACAAGCTGTCGCCGAAACTCAAGATCGGCTCAACCGCCTCCCTCGTCGCCAACTCAGATATCGGACGACCGAGGAAGTCTTCGTCGCTGAGCGCGCTCGAGCTCAGCGACGAGCTGCCAAGGTAGTCGTAGCCAGCTAACTCAACTCATCAAAGATAACAGTTCATCTCACGGTGTCGTGCCATGGGGTGGCTAACTTGTTCTTGCAATTTGCG